>CANJZW010000072.1 GCA_947479475.1 Chthoniobacteraceae bacterium | reverse complement strand
GCAATGCCGCGATCTTCAATCCAACGACGGCCGCCACGACGGCTGCGCTCGAACTCATGGGACAGATTGTGGGCGGCTCCAACGCGCTCAACAAGGCGGGGGCAGGCGCGCTGATTATCTCCGGCACCAACAACAGCTTCAGCGGCGGCGCCAACGTGCTCGCCGGCCAGTTGCAGGTGACAGGCACCGCCGGCACTCCTCTTGGCTCGGGCATGGTGACGGTCCAGCCGGGTGCTGCTTTGCGTCTGGCGGGAACGGCGGGCCTGGCTGGCACCAGCGGCTTGCAAGTCTTCGGCCAGGCAAACTCCTTCGGCGTGCTTGCGATGGACGCCGACTTTGCGCCCAACAGCACCATGCGCGACGCCTTCAATTCCTCCCTGTTCGGAGGCATCTTTGGAATCCCGCTCCCCGCTTTCTCCAGCGCCATTGACCAGTCCGGCGGCCGTGAAATTTATCTCGGTGCGACCGGTGGCGTACTCACCACCGCGGATTTTATGGGCGTCCTCACCGCCGGGACTCTGGGCACCCTCGGGTCCACCTACGGCGCTTCCTCCGGAGCCACAGGCGTCTACCGGTTTGCGGGTGGCGCCATCAACCTGAGCGGACCGGACAACACACTTTCCGGTGCCAACGTGCTGATGGTCGGTTCACCGATCCGAACCCTGAGCGGGGATCTTAACAACGCGAACGGCATCACGCTCACGCTCCGCAACTCCAACAGCTACACCGGCGGCACCGTGGTCAATCGCGGGAGCACTTTGAGCCTTGAAGTGGGGGGCGCTCCCGGCGGTGCCACACCGCTGGGAACAGGCGTCGTGGAAATCGGCAATTTTGCCACCCTCAACCTCCAGGCAGCCACGGGGTCGCTGGTGAACAACGCCACTGGCACCAATGCCAACGCCGTGATCTTCCGTCCCAACAGCACCCTGAATCTAAACAACACCGCCTACTTTACGGGCGCGGGAGACCAGGGCCGCTGGGCGGACAATGTCGGCATGAGTCTTAATGGCGGCGGCCTCAAGCTCACCGGCCTCGCCAACGTGCAGGTGACTGAAACGGTGGGTGCGCTCAACGTCGGCCTCGGTGCCGCCACCGTGACCGTGGCCCGCAGCGGCACCGGTCCTTCCACCGCGGAACTCACCATCGCCAGCCTCACTCGTGGCACCGGCGCGACCCGCGGCAGTTTGCTGATTGCCAACTCCGCAGCCAACACGCTTGGGATTCCTTCCGGGACACCCACGGCCTACGACCGCCTTGTGCTCGGCAGCGGTCTGGCGGGTAGCGGTCTTGCCTTGGGCGGTTCGCTCTTCTCCAACCCCAGCATCATCAATAATGGAATCCTACCCGCCTGGATCATTGACCAGACCGACAATACCTTCGTGGGTTACAACCCGATGAATGGCACCTTTGGGGGCAAGGACACCGGCTTCCAACCCGTGGTGCCGCTGGCAAGCTTCACGGGAGGAGGCACGATCAATCTGACTGCGGGCTCCTCCACCATGGGCGTTGGGAACACCACGGGCCTCACCCTGGGTATGAACATCTATGGAGCGGGCATCCCGGCCGGCACCACCATCGCAGCCATCCAGGGTACAAACGTCATCCTCAGCGGTACGGCCACGGCCACTAGTTCCGGCACCTTCATCACGTATACGGCTCCCGGTCAGCTCACCTACAGCGGAACTTCTTACACAAGCGGCAGCATCCCCGCCCTCACCGGCGTGGAAGTGATCGACGTCACCGGCGCGGTAACGCAGACCAACAACGTCAACGCCTACGCGTTGCGCACCAATAGCAATATTAGCGGCACCAACACCTTCACCCTCCAAAGCGGCGGGCTCATCGCGCTCACCACCAACATCACCATTGCCACGCCTCTCACGGTTCCAGCCGGCGGGCCTTCCTCAGGGGAATTGATCATTTACGAGGCGACTGGAAACACGCAGCTGACCCTGAGCGGCACCCTCACGGCCACGGGAATTTATAAAATGGGCCCGGGCCATGTAGCCATCGGGGCGGATAACCGCGGAACCCTCACCGGCGATGTCGTCGTAGGAAATATAAACGCCGCCCTACAGGGGTGGGTACAAGCCACAAACCAGTACGCTTTGGGTGGCAGCACAACCAATCCCTACGCCCCGGGTAACAATGTTGTTCTTAATAATGGCGCATTCCTAGCCAACGCCTCCGTTTGGTTCCAGAGCGATGTTAAAATCAACTCCGACTCACAGATCGGCGGCAACGCGGCCTCCGCCATCAGCAACTTGTTGGTCACCGGTTACGGCACGGGTGCAGCCAACCCATTCAACACACCGGTCAACGTTTGGGTGGGAAACAACAACTTGGCCGTATTTGGCGGCGGCAGCCTCAGCAGCGGGCCGGTCTCCTTCCGCACGGACAACAACCTGACCATTTTCGGCGGCCTTTCTGGCAACACCGCCGGAATCCAGAAGTGGGGCACCTCCACGCTTGTGATCGCCGGCTCCTCGTCGCTCGCAAACAACCCCGCCATCGGCGTCTATCAGGGAGCCCTCCAAGTGCTCAACGGCGTGGTCGGCCAGTCGCCCCTCGGCACGGGTTCGGTGTCCGTCTTCCCTAGCGGTATCCTGCGGCTCTCCGGTCCCAACGTCGGCCCGATCACGCTCAATAGCGATGGAGCTGGTCTCGCCGTGCTGGCCCTCGCCTACAACCCCGGTCCCTCCGGCAGCCTCCCCTCCGCCACTTTCAACAACAATGGCGGGCCCTTCGACGGCACCCTTGGGATCGATGTGTACGGCTTCTCCACCCCTCTTGCAATGGGGACCATTGGCACCGGCAAGACCTTCCTTGGTTCCTACACAGGCACGGGTGCCTATACCGCCGCCACGCTTGGCGTCGGCGCCGATTCCACCTATCGCCTGGGCACCGGCGGCTCCTCCCTGAATATCAACTCCCCCGTGCTCACCGGTGCCAACAGCGTGCTTATCGGCGCAGTCAACAACACCGTGGCCGCCCAGAGCATCACGATGACCAACAACGGCGGCACCGTGGTTCTCAACACGCCCAACACCTACACCGGGTCCACGACAATCAGCACCACCGGCGTTCTGCAGCTTGGTGCCGTGGGCGCACTTGGCAATGGCACCCTTGTTTTCAATGGCGGCACGGTGCAGCCCGACAGCTCTCTCGGCCTCGCCCGCACTTTGCAACCTCTCACACTTGCCAACAACATCAGCTTCCTCGGAGACGCCATCTTCGGCGGCGCCGTGGATCTGGTGCTCACTGGCACTCTCACCCTTGGCCAGGGCAGCGGCCCTTCCACCCGTTCGCTCACCCAGAACAACACCGCGGGACTTCTCATCGTGAACGGCGCCATCGTCGACGGTGTCGGCAGCGGCCCAGCCATCCTCAACAAAGCGGGCACGGGTCCCCTTGTTCTCCAGGGCGCCAACACCTACACAGGGCTCACGCAAATCGCCGCCGGCGCCATCGTCGTCAACTCCGACACCGCCATTCCTGCCGCCTCGCAAATCGTCTTCACTGGCGGCAATCTGGGTTTCTGGAACGCGGTCCCTGTCCAACCGGTTTACCGCTACATCGTGCCTGCCGCGGCGCCCGTGCCCACGCTCACGACCAGCCGCAATTACTTGTTCAATGGCAACGGCACCTTCGACATCGGCGCTGGACTCACGCTCACTCAGGCGGCCTCGAGTGTGTTTAGTGGGCAGGGTATCCTTCAAAAGAGCGGGATGGGGACGATGGTCCTCAATGGCCTCAATCCAGTAGCCGCGACCTCGGTCCTGGGCGGCGTTCTCAGTGTGAGCAGCAACGGGCAGCTTGGAGATACCTTCGCCAATGGAGCGATCACGCTCAACAGCTCCAACGCGCTTGCCCCGGCGGCGCTGCTCGTCACCAATTCCTTCGCCACCGCGCGCGCCCTCACCTTTACAGCCAACGGAGCGGTGGATGTCGCCGCCGGCGCCACGCTGACCACCTCCGGCATTAACACAGGGACCTTCGTCAAGACGGGCCTTGGCACGCTGCTCGCAGCCGCGGGCGCCTCCACCACCACCGCCGTCACCATCAGCGGGGGCGGGGTTTTCGCCGCCAACACCAGCACGCCCTTCGGTGCGGCTACGATCACGCTCGATGGTGGTGCCCTCTCGCTCTTCCAGCCCACCACCCCGGCCAACCTCGCCGTCACCGCCACCACCCTCACCATGAATGCCGGCGGGTATCTCAAGCTTCAGGATGGTACCGCCAATTCCACCAAGCTGACCCTCACCAACCTCAACCGCGCCAACCAGGGTGTTCTCTTGGTAAACGCCGTCAACGGGCGCCTTGGGACATCTTCCGGCGGCAACGGCGAATTACTGACACCCACCAATGTTTTTGGGGTGGCTGCGGCCTCGGCGGTCATCAACGGCATCCTTGCCCCGTCTATCCTTTCCCTCGACAACAATGGCGTCGCGGGTTTTGTGGCCGTGAGCGGCGGTTCGCTGGTGAGCAGTTCGACGGTGACGGTTTCCTCCCTCTCCGGGCTGCAGCCCACGAGTGTGGCGGTACTTTCCGCCCCGCAGACACTCTCGGGGGTGAACAGCATTTACGCCCTGCAGACGGCGTCGAACATCAGCGGCGGCACTCTCAAGATCCAGAGCGTTTCAACAGGCACCATGGGCGGTTTGGTCCTCAATGCGGCGGTGGGTCTCGCTCCGACGATCTCCTCCAACCTCATCTTCGGGGACGCCACGCAGTCCTCCACCGGTGGCAGCGCGGCGTCCGGTGAAGCCCTGGTTTTTGTCGGCGGCGGCACCGCCAATCTCAGCGGTAACATCTGGGCCAACAACTTCACCAAGTTCGGCGCGGGCAACCTCGTCCTCACCGGAGCGGACTTCATTTACAACAACCTGGCCGTCCAGCAGGGCACGCTCAGCTTTGGCGCCACCGGGGTGCTCGCCTCGCAGTCCACAACGCTGATCCTGAATGACACAGGCGTGCTGGATCTCAACGGCCGCACCAATCCCTTCGCCGCGTTGAGCAACTCGGCAAACGCCGCGGGCGGGCGCATCACCAACTCCAGCACAAGCGCCGCCATTCTTGTTATCAATGGCACCGCTTCGACGACCTACGCCGGTTTAATCACCGATGGCGCGGGGGTTGTCTCCCTGACAAAATCCGGCACTGGCACCCTCACCCTCGGCGCCCAAAACGTAAACGCCACCAACGCCGGCAACAACACCTTCACCGGCGGAGTCACCCTTAACCAGGGCATTCTCCAAGTGAACAACCCCTTCGCCCTCGGTGGCGGGCCGGTGCTTAACGGCCAGTCCGTCCCGCTCGGGACCCCCGGAGCAACCTTTGCCACAGCCGGCGATCTCAATTTGGTCGGCGGCCAGCTCAACCTCAGGAGCAACGGCGGCGGCAACGACGGCACCATCATCCTAGGTAACCCCACCACCAACGGCGTCAATGTGAACGTCCGCGGCCCCGTCACCATCGACGTGAACCAGCTTTCCATCAATACCGGGAACAGCTTCCAAATCAACAACCTGACCATGACGGAAAACACGCTGACGGTGTCCGGTGGCAGCAGCTATCGTCTGCGCGTAGCCGGGACCACAACGCTCGCAGGAGCGTACGCCAATATAACACTCAACAACGACGTTTCCGGCGCCCTGGAACTCGCGGGCGTCATTGCAGGCACGGGCGCGCTCAACCGCGTGGCAGCCGTGGGCCAACTCCGTCCGCTGATTATATCCGGCACCTCTAACTCGTACACCGGCGGCACCAATGTAATGCAGGGGATGTTGCAGGTGACGGGCAACGCCGGCAACCCGCTGGGCACCGGCCCGGTCAACGTTTTCCCCAATGCCGCCCTGCGCCTTGCCGGGGTGTCCAGCTTGGGCAGTGCTAGCGCCTCCTTGCGTGTGATGGGCCGCGCGCAGGCCATGGGCATGGTGACGCTCGACAGCAGCTTCGATCCCTCCTCAATCTTGACCGCCACCACGTTCTCAAGTGCCTACGGCGTCGGTCTGGGGATTGGTCTGCCGTACTTCAACACCGCATTGAACATGGCGGCCATTGGTGATGGCCGCGCCTTCCTCATGGGTGGTGTTTCGAGTGGGTCGGAATCCGCTTATATCGCCAGTACCCTCGGAGCGGGTGCTGCAGACACGCTCCCAGGCACCACCACCCAGCCCGTCTACCGTCTGAGTTCTGGTCACTATTTAAATCAAAACACCTCGACTCTCGTCTTCTCGGGCCAGGACAACGTCCTCACGAATGCCGGGACGGCCACCTTTGTGCAGATTGGCTCCCCGCTCTCGAACGTGCTCAACTCCACGCAGATGGGACAATACGGCCAGGTCACGCTGCGCAACTCTAACAATTTCACCGGCGGCCTGCAGGTGGCCAAGAGCAACACCCTCCAAATCGAAACCGGCGCCGGTCCCAATGGCCAAACACCCCTAGGCACGGGTTACGTCGAAGTCTACGGCACGCTTCAAAACTCCGGGCTTGCCTCGTCCTTTGTGAACGGTGCGACCGGGCTCAATAGCAATAACATCATCCTGCGTCCGGGTGGTACCGTCCTCGTCAACGATATCGCAGGGGTCAGTCCCGCAGGCGGCCAGGGTCGCTGGTCGGATACGCAGGTTCTGGAACTCAACGGCGGCAACTTCAACTTCACCGGCGCGGCAGGCGCTCCTTCGACGGAGAAAATCGGTGTGGTCAACGTTTCCAAAGCCGGCACCATTTTGGTCACCAAGGGCAATGCCCCCGGATACGCGACGCTGACCCTCTCAGGCCTGACGCGCCAAACCCCCGCCTCCGCAGGAAGCGCCGGCTTGTCCAGCGCGTACGCCGGAGCAGGCATGCTGCAGCTCAGCACCGCCACAGGGTTCAACCTGGGGATTCCGAATCTCGGCGTCAACGGGTACACGACCTGGGAGCGGATCGTGCTCAGCGGCGGCGCGGCTTCCGCCGGCCTGACGGTCGGCGGTTATGTGTACGGCGGCACCGGAGTCCTCAGCGGCGGGACGGCTCTCGGAGCGGCCGCACTCGTGACCACGGGCGGCATCGTCAACCCGTGGGTTATCGACTCCAAGGACACCACGTTTGTCGGCTACAACGTCGCAGGGGGTGCCTTCGGGGGCGACACTGGGTTCCAACCGCTGGGCGCGTATAGTTTAATCCCAACGGCGGGATCCATTACCTTCAGCAGCAACACGCTGGGCACCTCCACGCTGAACGACACAGTGGACCTCTCCGCCGCCCAGACGCTGGCCGCCGGAACGACCGCAAGCGCCTACGCGCTCCGCACAAGCAATAGTATTTCGCTGGCCGCCGGTTCGATTGCCAGCACGCTGACTATTGCTTCTGGCGGGCTGATCGTCACGGCCGGCACTGTCATCGGTGCGGTGGTTTCCAACGTCGCTGACGCCCTTACCCTCAATTTCGGAATCAGCGGCGGTACGGAGGCGGTGATCTACAACACGGCGACAGCCACCATCAACGCGACCATCAACGCGGCGGGGCTCACGAAGGCGGGCGCCGGCAACCTCGCCCTGCCCGGGATCAACAACATCACGGCTCCCATCACCCTCAATGCAGGGGTCCTTTCGCTCCAGAACACGTACAACGGTCTCACCGGTTCAGCCGTGAGCCCCGTCAGCAACCAGCCCATCATTCTCAACGGCGGTCAGCTCAACGTGGACACCGGGCTCGGGACCGCCACGCTCTTCCAAAATGTGGACGGCTTCCGCCGCACCATGTCCACCTTCAACAGCGACATCTACGTCAATGCAGACGCCAGTATCTACGGCCGTACCACCGCCAATGTGGATATCAGTGGTGCAGGCGCCACGGATCTGCGCTCCTTGCAGCGCATCAAGAGCCTGACGATCGCGGATCTCGGCGCCACGGCGGGTCCCACGGGCGGCTCCATGCGGGATGGCGTCACGCTGACGTTGAGCTCCGTTTACATCGCCGGGGCCACCACGCTGGGTGATCATAATAACAATATTTCGGCGAGTTCCGCCGGAGCCGGAAGCGCCGTCTTTGGCGGAAGCGTCACGGGTGGATTGCTGACCAAATACGGCCAAGGCACCCTCCTGCTGGCTGGGACCGCCAACAGTTACATGGCTTCCATTGTAATGGGCGATACGGTGGCCGGCACGACCAGTGTTCTCGGAAGTCTCGCCCGCACCGGCAATCCGTTCGGAACCGGGCCGATCACGGTAAACCCCGGTGCCATGTTGCGCCTTGCCGATGCCAGCAACGTGGCGGCCAACGCGGTCACGATTCTCTCCGATGGCCAGGGATTGGGCGGCATCGGCCTTGCGGGGAATTTTGCACCGCCCTCGTTCCTCCTCGGCGGTACGGCGGGCGCCGGCCAGATCGTTCTCAAAAGCACGGGCGACTATTCCGGGGTGCTCTCGCTGGACACCAACGCCTACACCCAAACCTTGAACATGGGCACGCTGGGTGGCGGCAAGATGTGGTTGGGAACCTCCCAAAATGCCACCAGTGTGAACTATGCCTCCTACTCCCTCTACTTTAACCCGGTGCTCGGTCCGGGCAGCCCCGACACACTGACCACGGCCCCCGTCTTCAACGCTTCCACCTCGACCACTCCGGTCTACCGTCTCGGCGGCGGTGGTGCACAAGGCTACCTGCAGTTGGGTGGCGGGGTTTACGAAAACGTGCTCACCGGCACCGCTAACGTGCAGATTGGAGCGATCGTCACACCCAATGCCGCCGCTGGTCTCTCTTACGTGAATGGAAACGTTGGCATTTTGACTCTCTCGAATCGGAACGATTTGGCCGCCGCTTCGATGATCTTCCTCAACAAGGATGCCATTTTGGCCGTTGCGAATGCCTTCGCATTGGGCTCGGGAACTTTGGTGCTGAACGGAGGCGTCCTCCAGCAAGGGGCGCCGATTTCCAATGCGGTCAGCATCATTTCTGACATTGCAAACTTTAACAGCGCCAGTACTGCAAGTGCCGTACTGCGCGGGAACGTGAATCTGTCGCCCAGCGGCGTGGGCGGGACACGCACTCTCTCCATTGGTGGGAACGCGTTTACACAGACCATCCAAGGGGTGATGTCCGGTGTGGCCGGCACCAACGTCATCAAGTCTGGCAACAACGACCTCTACTTGCTTGGCACCAACACCTATCAGGGCACCACGACATTCACTGCAGGCGGCCTGTACGTGGGCACCTCGGTGCTTCCAAACCAGGCGGGCGCTCTTGGAGTGAGCGACACGCCTATTTCGATGGCAAGCGCAGGTGTTCTAGGTCTTGCCGGGCAAGTGACGCTGGGACGCGATTTGCTCGTCACCGCCAGCGGAACACTCCGAAACCAAAGCGTCAACACGGCGACGGTGACGGGGGGAATCAATGTTGCGAGCGGGATCACGCTTCAGGTCGATAGCGCCAGTTCGGTGGTCAATCCGTATTTTGTGGGCGGCGTGTTGGATCTGCAGGGGCCCATCACGGGGGCGGGCGCGTTGAAGTTTTCCGTTGGCAATGGCCTTGCCGGCGTGACTCCGCTCTACGGCACGGTGCGTTTGAGCGGGAATGTCAATGGCATCAGCACCAATACTTTTAGTGGTGGGATGACCTTTTTCCAGTCGCGTGTTCAAATCGGTGCCGACAGCGCCTACGAGGGACCCGCAACCGCGCCCTCCGCAATCCTGAGCTCGCCGTTTGGCACAGGAACCATCACTTTGGGCGCGACCGGCAACGGAGATCAGGGAGTCTTTGAAGCTTTCGGCGCCGATCGAGTGATCGTCAATCCGATTGCGGCCATCAATTGGAATACGGGCGCCGTCACCTATTTTGGAGGTCACTACAATTTGACTTTAGCGCGTGCCTTGGATCTAAACAACCCGACTCCGAATGTGAGTCGGACTTTCCAAGTCGACACCACGCAGGGTTCCGTCATTTTCGCGGGAACACTTTCAACGACGCAATCAGCAATCTTCTCAAAGACCGGCCGGGGTACGCTTGTTCTTGGGGGAGCGAATACCTTTACGACGCCCTTGGTGATTTCTGCCGGGATGGTCCAAATCAGCGCGGATAATAACCTTTCGAGCGGAACTACGGCTTCTACTCTTGGAGGAGGGGTACTGCAGATTAATTCGAGCACAGCAATTATTTCCACACACACCCTAACACTGACAGCCGCCAGCGGTATCGACGTTGTTGCCGGCGGCTCTCTCAAGCTCGCGGCCTCACCCTTGGGAGCTTTCGGCCTCACCAAGACAGGTTCCGGGACGCTAATGCTCACCGGCACAGCTAGCGCGAGTACGGGATTGATCATCGGCGGCGCACCTCTGGCCACCGCCGCCGGGTTGCTTTCCGGTTCGGGTGGTGGGGTGGTGGCGACCACTGGTACCCTAGGCAATCCGTTTGTTGCCGTGACAGGAAGCACGGTCACCCTCTACGGCGGTACCCTCAGTCTAATCGGCGGCACCACCGCCCAGGCGCTGACGGTGCCCACACTCAACTTCGGCGCTGGTTCCTACATCCAGCTCAATCCCGGCACCACCAGCGGCACCCTCACGGCCACCGTCCTCGCCCGCACCAATCTTGGCTCCCTCACCCTGCTGCCCAGCGCACTGGTGAATCTTGGCAGCATCGAGTCCGTGGTGGTGGGCGGTACGGCTTCCTACTCCAACACGGGCTCCTTGCTTACGACGCCAAACGTCTACCTGCGCCTCGCGGGGGCCGGGCAGGACGCTGATTTTGCACAACTCGCCCTAGTCTCAGGAACGAGCACCTACGGCTTCAAGGCGCAGACCGCAACCACGACCTCTACCCTGGCGCTCAGCGCTTCGGGCACCCTGGCGCTGATCAGTTCCCCGAGCATCGTGGCCAGCGGCACCGTGGATGTCCTCGCCTTGAAGACGAGTGCGGACATCACCGCTACGGACGCAACCTCGTTGCTGCGCCTCAACTCAGGCGGTTTGATTTTGAACGGGTCCATCGCACCCAACGTCAGCGCGAACCTCTACTTCGGCACACTCGGGGTCGCTAAGGAAGCTCTTCTGTACGTGCGCGATCTGCAGACCGGCACTTCAACGCTTTCCGGGAATTTCACCGCCACCAATTTTGCAAAATCCGGCCCCGGCCCATTGCTCCTGAGCGGCACGGGCAATGGGATGGCGCCGATTACGACACAGCTTTACACGATGCAAATCAACGAAGGGGTCGTCCGGTTCGCTGGCCAGACCAGCCTTCCCAGCAATGGCGCCCTGATCCTCTCCCCCATGGACAACGGCGCTCTGGACCTCGGCGGCGTGAATTTGACGGTGGCGGGTCTCGGTGGCAACGCGGCGGCTTCCGCGGCGACAGGCAACGTGTTCAACAGTGGCGGCTCGACGTCGTTGCTGACCGTGGCGCCGCAGCAGGGGACCACGAGCATCTTCAACGGGCTGATCAGCGGCAACACCGCCCTGAAGCTGCAGGGCATCGGGACCCTCACGCTGGGCTATAACAACACCTACACCGGCGGTACAACCATCGGCGCGGGCAACATCACCAGCGCCTCCGGTGTGTTCAATCCGCTGGGAACCCTCACGGTGAGCCAGTACAATGGCTTGGGCAACGGGCCCGTCACGCTTGCGGGCGGCATCCTGAACCTGAACGCGCCCGGCGCTGGCGCCGAGGTCATCGCAAACCAGCTGGTGCTCCTTTACGGACCGGGAAGCGGGTACAATATCACGGTGGCAGGCACCAATGTCCTTGGGAGCGCCAACACGACCAGCCAGATCTCCGTCACGAGCGGTACGACGAATACCTACGCAGCCATCAACAATCTGACGGTCAACGCCCCTGTCTTCAATGTGGGCGCCACCACCAACGGGTTGCTCATCGCCGGCTCCACGACCCTCGCGGGCGACACGCTCTTGAACAATGCGGGTAACCTGATGTTGGCCGGCAAAGTCGTTGGAGCCGGTACAGCCGCTCCGGTGGTGACGAAAATCGGCGCCGGCAACCTGATCCTCGCCAATATCGCCACGGGTACCAATGCGAACGCCGTTTCCGCCTGGAATGTGCTCCAAGGGACGATGCAGGTAAACCTCGGGAACGGGGATATTTCCAATCCTCTGGGCAGCGGCTCCACGGTCGCGCTGAACGGCGCGACTTTCAATGTGCGCCACGATGGCGATTCTTTCACTGACATGCAGGTGCTCACCACCTTCGCCGGCAACAACCTCCAAATCGGTTCGACTGCCTTGGCCTCTGACTCCAGCTACGCCCCCAGCGTCAATGCGACCCTCAGCCTTGACCGTCAGGGTTTGGTGGCCGCGAACAAGACTGTCCAGTTTGGCACACTCCGCTTTGGCGGTGCTCTTGGCACGGCCCTTTTGACGCAGAATATCGGAAACACCTTCAGCTCCGAGTTCACCGGGGGCCTCTCCATGCTGGGCCGCGACGCCGCCTTGTCGGTTGCGAGTGGCCAGCTGACCCTCGATGCGAAAATCACCGGGAACGGCACCGTCTTCAAGCAGGGTGCCGGGGAGTTGGATATCAATACGGACGGCGCTGCGGGAACAGCCTCAGGCGGTCTGATTCTCGCGGGCGGCGACACCTACTTCGCCGGCTATCAGGGGTTGGTGCGCACCCTAAACACAACAGCCAAAGCCGGCCTCGGAGCGATTGCCATCCAGCCAGGCGCGCGCCTGTTCCTGAGCGCTGCAGGCAACCTAAACGCCGGCCAGTCCGTGGAGGTGCGCAGCAGCCTGAGTGCCTATGGGGTCGTCGGGATTGCCGACAATTCACCCCTCGCCAGCTACAACCTGCGCGCTCCGTTTGCGGGTGGCATCTTTGCCCCGAGTGTGGGAGCCTTCTCGAACAGTCTTCTGGGCGCGACAAACACGGGCGGCGGCGTCCTCGCGTTGAACTCGCTTTATACGCAGGCCCTGGACCTTTCCAAGATCGGTGACGGAAGCTGGTTTCTAGGCTCCACCACCAATGGCGAAGGAATGAACGGCACTTTCAATGGCGGCACTCTGGGCGCCGGGGCGTTGTACAACGGAATGGGTTCCTTCGTGAGCACGGACAAGGCGCTGGCCACCTACCGCCTGGGCGCAGGTGGTTCGACATTGTACGTCGGCCTCTACCCGGGCGCGACGGGCAGCGTGCCCAACCAGCTCACGGGTGCCTCAAATCTGGTCGTCGGGGCGCCCCTCGTGAACGCGAGCATCGGGAATCCAACGTATGGTACGGGCACCGTCATTCTCAACAGCGCGCAGAATTATACGGGCCAGACTTTGGTGAACCGCGGCAGCACCTTGGAAGTGCGCGGTGCAATGGGCACCAGCGGCTACGAAGTGTTCGGCACGCTGATCGTGGGCGGGTTGGCGGCGGTTGGAAACACTCCGGTCAACCTGCGGCCGGGATCCACCCTGCGTTTGGATGATAGTTTTGACGTGCTCCCCGTGGGTGGCACGCGCTGGGGTGCCGGGAACGTGATGACCTTGGACAACGCGACATTGCAAGTGAGGGGCAGCACGCCTCTGGACGTTGTGACGAGCATCGGCACGATTAACGTGGTGGGTGGCGCTGTCATCCAGCCCACCTTTATTCAGGCGGGCCGCACGGTGACCGTATCCATCGGCACGTTGACGCGCTCGACCAATTACGCGGCGCTGGCAGGCGGACTGGTGAACGGCAACCTCGTCAGTGCGGGAACCCCCATCGCGGGCAACAACGCGCTGCTGTCCATTCAAACGGCCGTTGCAGGCGGGCTCGGAATTAACGAACGCGTGATGGTCACCAATGGCGGCGCGGCCACAACGGTCACCAACGGGATGGTCCCGGGCTGGCTGTGGAACGCGACGGACAACCAGTTCCTGACCTACGGCGAATTTGGATTCACCAACGCGGGAGTTTCCACCTTACTAAGCACCTCGACCACTGCAGGCGGTTCGCTGGGCAGTGGCACCGAAAGGTATTCAAACACAGCGGCCCTGACCCTCAATAATGGGAATGCGCTGGATGTTTACGCGCTCACGCTGGGTGGCAATCTCAACACGGGGACCTTCACCACCATCGCCAATGGCACGCTGACCTCGGGCACTTCGCTGATCCTTGTTTCCAGCACGGCGGGTGTCTATCCCGGCATGCTGCTGTCCGGCACTGGGGTGCTTGCGGGCGCCACGGTTTCGGCCGTCTCCAGTGCCTACACTTACAGCGCTTCCACAGGATCGCTCTCTTCGGGGACGGCCTGGATCCGAAACTTGTCCGCAGGCACCATGAACTACTACGTAGGGATGCCCATCACGGTTGGAACCTTCACCTCAACAATCGCCGGCTTCCTTGGAAGCGGGACGATCATTGCGGGCACCAATGCCACCACCACCACTTCGGGGATACCAGTCGTTGAGGCGCTGGGGTCGGTGATCACGATGAGCGGCACAGCGACGTCGGGCACGCTTACGGCGCTGACGCAAACGCTTCTGGGCAATCTGAATATTGCAAACTCCAGCTTCACCAGCGGCACGGCGACGTTCACGGTTCCAAGCAGTAATGGAGTCTATGTCGGCATGCCAGTTACGGTGGGCACCTTCTCCTCCACCGTGACTGCGGTGAGCGGCACACTCATCACCATGGGGACGGCATTCACGGCGACCACGGGCTCCTACACCGTCAGCAACAATCTGGCTGGAAACGTCTACATCCGGAGCGGTGGCTTGATCGTGAACGCGAACAATCCCACGGTGACCTCGACCCTGAACTTTGGCAGTCCCGGAATACCCGCGGAAGCCCTCATCCATATTGCAAACGGTCAGACACTCACTTTGAGCGGCTCTTACACGGCGACGAGCATCGCGAAGGATGGCTTGGGGACTCTCAAACTGGGTTATGAAAACGCCGGGTTCACGGGTGCGATTGCCCTCAATCAAGGTGGCTTGCAGCTTTATTCTCCGGGCTATCTCGGCGCCAGCTACGCCGGTGGCAACGGCGGCACCATCGTCATGAACGGTTACAACACGACCCTGACGCTGGCGTCCACGGCTTCAGGGGTGAATTTCACCAACAACATTGTCGTACCTCAGGGCAATGCCTTGGTGAACATTTCCAACAGCAATCAGCCCAACCAGATTGGGTCCTCTCCGGGTAATGGCAACCTCACTTTCGGCGGGGCTTCCGGAGATCAGGGACAGACAATCAACTTCACCGGTGGCGGTAACACGCTAACGCTCAATGGAACCATCGACCTCGGTCCGGCGGGCAACGCGGTGTTCTACTCGACCAACACGGGTATTACTCTCACGGGCAAAACAGCGGCCAACCCGGGAGGCTTGGTTTCTGGCGCCGGAACTCTGGTGAAGGAAGGGGCCGGTTCGACGCTCTCCCTGGGGCTCTCTGGCACTGTACCTACGGCAAACAATACCTTTACGGGGGGCGTCCTCGTCTTGGGCGGCATCCTCCAAGCCGTTGCTATCGCTCCGCTGGGTGGCGGCACGGTGATGAGCGGCACTTCCTCCTTCAGCGCCCTTGGAAACAACACAATCACATTGACCAACGGCGCCCAGTTCAACGCCCTTGTGGACAGCGGCTCTGCGGAAACGAGCAAGACCTTTACGCTCCCCAACAATGTGGTGCTCACCGGAAATGCCACAATCTCGGTGAATCGGAACGTGGCTCTTGGCAGCGCGAATACGATCGCTTTCAACAAACTGACGTTGGGCAGCCAAACGCTTACATTGACAAGCGGTGGCAATACCTACGTGCCGCAGTTCAATAGCGTGCAGTTGATGGGGCTTGCCACCTTTAGTCCGGCGGCGGGTGGCAATTCGACCCTGCTGAATGTCACGGACTCCGGGGCTGGGTTATCGATGATCAAAAACAGCGGGGGGTTCCTCTTCTTCAGCGGTTCCCAGTCACTGAGTGCTGGGAAGTGGATCAACGCCGATGGCAGCACGGCGTTTTCCGGGGGCGTATACGTCAATCCGGGCGCACTCCTGAAATTCACCAATGCAACGTCCCAGGCAGGGATCGGTAACATTGTGCTTAATCCCGGTGGCGCAATGACCCTCGACGCGCTGGGTCAGATCAACACTGCGGCGGGCCAGAAAATCGAAGTCCGCAGCACGGCGGCCAGCCTGGGCCAGGTTCAGATGAGCGCCGCGTTGGATCCGGCCTCCGTGATTTCATCGAACTCCACCGGGTTGCTCCTGCTTCCGGTCACCCAAGGCACCGCGCTGAATATGGGAACCATCGGCGACGGGTCTTTCCAACTGGGCGGGGTTGCGGGAGCGACCTACTCCGCAGCGACCCTGGGCGCTGGCGCTGGCGGCGTGTATCGGATCGGCGCCAATGCTCAGACGCTCACGTTGAGCGGAGCCAACGTACTCACTGGCGCAAACAGCGCGCTGATCGGTTCGCTGGCCTCGCCGGGGAACGTCACCATCACCGGCGGCAGCAACAACTACACCGGCGGCACCACCGTCACACGGGGCAGCACGCTGACCATCAGCAGTGGAACAACCGCAGCGACGAGCGCCGTGGGCGCGGGTGCGGTGGACCTATTCGGCACGCTTGCGGTGACCGGTAGCTACGGCAGTCTGGCCAATGGCGGAACGCTGACGTTGCATCCCGGCGCTTCACTCACCATGGCCTATGTCCTGGGTGGCGGCACGGATCGTCTGGCGAATGGCTCGCCGCTGGCGCTCAATGGCAACAACATCACCCTTACCGGCGCGGCGGGTGGAACGCTCTCTGAAACTACCGGCACCTTAAGCTTTGCACGGGGCTCCCGCATCACGACCACCGGGGGCACCATAGCACTCACCACAAACGGAAACCTAGCGCGAAGTGGCTCTGCCACACTTGTCTTTACGCCGACAACCGCGTTGCTGGGTTCCGCTGCCGCTAACGGCCAGAGGGTGTTTGTGGGTGGTGGCACGGTGGTGGCGAACGGAATGCTCCCCGCTTATTTTGTCAATTCCACCGACAACACTTTTCTCACCTACGGCGCGAACGGTTTCATTAACGCCACCTCGAGCCTGACTGTAACCAGCGGCACCCTTTCCCTTGCCATCTCCGGCACCCCGTTGAACGCCGGCACGGCTATTCTTGATATAACAACAGCCGCCACCACTCTGGCCAATGACGTAAACGTTTACGCACTCCGCACCAACCAGAATATCAGCAACGGCGCGGGCCAGTTCAATACGCTCACTCTGAGCGGATCAGGCACGGGCGGCGGGTTGCTGGTTTACGGCGCAAACACCATCCAGCCCAATATCAAGTCCGGGCCCAATGGGGAATACGAGCTGCCCGTTTACAACAGCGGGGCCGTCACGCTGAGCGGTGATATCTCGGCCAGCGGGATTACCAAGTTCGGTGTTGGCGTCCTGACTATCGGCAAGGATCAGAGTGATGCGGCTCGCGGCCCCGGCCTTGGCTACGCCAACGGCTGGGTTCTGAACGAAGGGCAGTTGACGCTTGGCGCACTCGGGGCGCTTGGAAATGTGGGAACGCTCTCCAAGCCCAACCTTGTGACTCTGAACGCCAGCCAGTCGGGCGCGGCCCAGTTGAATCTCACGGTCCAGACCGCAAACCCTCTCAACGTTACCTACACCTCCGGCCGCATCGTGGCCGTGGACAACGTGGTGCTGAATTTCGATCCGGGCGCCAATGACCGCATTCAAACCATCAACGACGTTGAGTTGCAGTCCACCGGCGGTTCCCTGTTGGACGCGCAGCTCAAGGTGCTCTTCACAAACAATCGTACGCGTTCGATCCTGCAGGCTGGGGTCCTTTCGCTCACCAACGATGGCGTTTCCAGCAATGGCGGCGGCCAGGTCAACGTGGCATACGGCACCAACGTTTCTGAATCAGTGGCCTCAGGCTTCTCGGTGGCCCGCCTCTCGGGTTCCAACCGCCTGACAAAGTGGGGCGCAGGGACGATGTACATCCGGGGCTCCTCCTCCGCCACAGCCGCCGCAGCGGACGGGACGGCCTATGGCGCGTTTACCGGGGCAATCAGCATCGAACAGGGCGCCCTGCAGATCCTCAATGCCGATGCGTTTGGCAATACCAGCGGCGTGACCGTCAAACGCGGCGGTGTTCTGGACATCAACACCACCGGATACACCGGCTCCGTGACGTATCTTGCCGGATCCACGGAGCGCTGGTCCAGCGATAGCGCCCGCAGCGGTTCGGTCAACCTTGGAGCGGGTGGGCTGCAGATTGCCAATGACCAGTTGACTACGGTGGGCACGCTCACCATGGCCGGTGGCGCCATTGAAGGGTTCCTCGCCCGCGATTCAAACATCGCCATTGCGAGCGCGACCCAGGGCGCCGTGACTCGGACATTGGGAGCGGGTGTCTCGATCGTTCTCGCCGGCGACTCCTTCCTTGGGCAGACCAATACCGCCGGGATCAACGGCCTCGAAAGCGGGATGGCGCCTGTCGCGGGAACACCATACGCAAATGCGCTTACGGGCGCGCTGCTGGACATCAAGGGGGTCATCTCCGGCACTTACGGTCTGACCAAGCAGGGCTTCGATACAGTCACGCTCTCCGGCGCCAATACCTATCAGGGCGCCACAAAAGTGATCGCCGGTGTTCTACGCATTGGCGCGAACAACGCGCTTCCGACGACCACCACGTTGCAAACACGGGGCGACGCCGTGTTCGACTTGAACGGCTTCAATCAGACCGTTGGCCAGCTGACCTCGCCCGCCGCTGCCGTGGCCGGGTTGAACGTGATGGGTTTCATCAACAACAGCGCGACGAGTGTCAATGTCCTGACGGCGGGCAATGGCGGCACGGGTGACGCCTCGTACGGCGGGATCATCCAGGGCAACATCGCGCTGGTGAAAACGGGTTCGAGCGCTCTGACGCTGAGCGGCGCCAACACCTACACGGGCGGCACAAACGTCAATGGAGGCTGGCTCAACCTGCAGAACACGGCGGGTTCAGCGATTGGCACCGGTTCCTTGACGATCCAGGCCGGCGGCACCCTTGCAGGGGGCGGAACCGCTGGCACGCTCGGCGCTGTGACCGTGCCCGTGCTGATGGCTGCGGGCTCCACGCTGCAACCCGGGTCCGTTTCCAACGGCGTCAGTCTGGCTGGAACGCTGTCTCTGGCTTCGTTGAACATGTCCGCTGGCGCGATGGTGTTTCAGATTGGGGCAACCGCTTCGGACAGACTCCTTCTGACAGGCTCTTCCGGCACTGTGCTGACCATGGGCGGCACCTCCTACCTGTCGATCGTGGAAGCCGGTACGGTGAGCAACGGGACGTTGACGCTCATCTCCGCGACTGGGGGAGGGTCTCTGTCGGCGGCGGCCTCCAATTTCCAGGTGGTCCTCAGCAACCCGTTCAAGTCGGTTTTCTCTCTCTCAGTTTCAGGAACGGCCCTCTCAGTGGATTACGGAGTCTACACCGGCGGTCTGCTCTGGACTGGCGCCGAGGGCACCCTCTGGGACACTGCCAGCCACAACCTCCCCAAAAACTGGCTGCAAACGACCGGTTATCGCACCGACTTTGCGAACGGAATCGCGGTCCAGTTTGACGACTCAGCAGCCTCTGGCACGCTGACTCTGAGAGGTGTTGTCACGCCGGGTTCCATGAGCTTCGCCAACAACACGCTTGCCTACACGCTGGGTTCCGATGGCACCGGAGTCATCGCGGGAACGGGCGCCCTGCTCAAGGATGGTTCGGGAATTCTGACGATCAACGCCGGAAGCAATACGTTCTCTGGCGGTCTTCTGGCCTCGGCGGGAACGCTGGTTCTCGGGGCAGATTCCACGGTGGTCTCCGGCACGCTCACGCAAGGGCCGCTTGGCACAGGAACCTTCACGCTGGCGGGCGCGCGTCTGATGGACAACGGAGGCAACCGGATCGTGGCCAACGCCCTCACCATCGCGGCGGACACCACCTTCGCCAGTACTGGGACGGGTTCCCTGCTATTCAGTGGTTCGGCCGGGTACACAACCACTTTGCTTGCGAGCGCGACGTTAACAGTCAATACGCCAACGGAATTTGCGCAGACGATCTTGGGTGGCAGCGCCACGCTGGGTATCGCGGGTTACGCCCCGACGACTATCTCAGGGATCATTCAATCGGGTTCTCTGCTTAAGACCGGCACCAGCAGTCTGACTCTTTTGGGCAACAACACCTTCGCGGGCGGGTTCACGATGGGTGCGGGTAGCGTTCTTGTGGGATCCGATACAGCATTCGGCTCGGGCCTGGTGACGCTGAACGGCGGTGTGCTGATGTCCAACAACGGCATCGACAGGACGCTTGCAAACAGCGTGCGGCTCGGGTCTGCCATGACGTTTGGCGACGCCGTCAACAATGGAGTCCTGACCCTAAACGGAACGTTGTTCCTTTCCGGCAGCAGCGCGCTGACCGTGGCGAGCAATGTGAATGTGAACGCGCCGATCACGGATGGCGGTGCAGGCTATGGGCTCGTCAAGGAGGGTTCGGCGACTCTCACCCTTGGCGGGTTGCAGAACTATACCGGAGACACGCTGGTGAGCGCCGGTTCGCTGACGCTGGCCTCCGGCGGGACGCTGTCAAGCACCTCGCTCTTCGTGAACGCCGGAGCAACGCTGAATGCCATGCAAGGCTCTGTTTTGCCAGCCGCCCAACTCCTAGCCAATGGCGTCGTAAACCTTTTTGACCCGACCGTTTTCCTCAACGCACTGCTCGGTGCTGGGACGGTCAATCTGAACGCAACGGCTTTGACCCTAGCCAGCGGAACCTTCAGCGGTGGAATCAACGATGGGTCTGCAACTGGCAGTCTGGTCAAGGCGGGCGCAGGGCTGTTGACGCTTTCCGGGGCGAATGGCTACACAGGCAGCACCTCTGTGAACGCAGGCTCGCTCACCCTGGGGTCGGGCGGGACGCTGGCTAGCACCACGCTTACGATCGCCGCTGGGGCCACGTTGAATAGTCAGAGCGGTTCGTTCTTCCCAGTCTCCACGGCGCTCACGGTGGACGGGGTGGCCAATCTGTGGAATAGCGCGGTGACGATCGACTCGCTGCTTGGCGCCGGAACCGTCCGCCTTAATTCCACAGCGCTCACGGTCAGCAGCGGGAGTTTTACTGGTTTGCTCAATGATGGATCTGCCGCCGGCAGCCTGTTCAAGGCAGGTGCAGGCCTTCTGACGCTTACCGGCTCCAATGGGTACACCGGCGCGACCACAGTCGCTAACGGCTCGCTTACACTGGCTGGTTCCGCGTTCCTCACGGGGCAGAATGTATCCGTGGGAACCTTGGCGGTCTTGAACGTCAACGACACCGCTTCGCTCGCTGTGACGACAGCCTTGACGCTGGATGGGACTACAAACCTCAACACAGCGGCACAAACCATCGCTTCCCTCAACGGCGCTGGGGCCCTGAATCTGAATGCCACGGCGTTGAGCCTCGCCTCCGGCACCTTTGGCGGCGTCATTGATGGGAACGGATCGCTTGTGAAGAGCGAGCCAGGCACCTTGGTTCTCAGCGGCTCGAATCCCTTCACCGGCGGCGTCGCTTTGAGCGCCGGCACTATCCAACTTGGCAACGATGCCGCACTGGGGACCGGCACCCTGACCTTTAGCGGGGGCCGTCTCTCGAGCGATTCCCTCACGCAGCGCACGATTGCAAACGCAGTGTCCTTCTCCAACACGGTGTTCCTGGGAGATGCCTTCAACAGCGGAGCACTGACATTGGCTTCAAACACGACGCTGACGGCCGACACCACTTTAAACATCGCAAGCGACACAACGCTGAGCGGTGCAGTTGGCGGCGCATATAACTTGAGCAAGGGCGGAGACGCCACCCTCACGCTAAACGGTGCGAATACCTTCACAGGATCCACCTCGCTCCTGGGCGGGACTCTGGTTCTGGGCGTCGGCGCTTCCCTGGCCAGCAGCACGATTTCCCTCGGTTCCGGCACCACGCTGGATGTGCAGAATGTCGCGGGCGGCTTCAGCCTGGATTCCGGCAAGTTGCTAACCTCCACCGGGACGGCTGGAGTGATCGGCGCCCTCACGCTCTCGCAAGGTGCCACGCTGGCGGGTTCAGGTGGCGCCTTCACGACATTGACAACGGGTTCCCTCTCGCTTGCGGGTGAAATCAAGCTGCGCATCGGTAACAATGGCTTGAGCGACCGCATTTTGGTGAACGGAGATTTGACGCTGGGTTCCACGAGCAAGATCAGTCTCTTCGATGGCTGGACAAGCGGTCTGGCCGCCGCCGATGAAGGCACCTACAACCTCCTGACTGCCACAGGCGCGCTGCTCCAGAATGGCACTCTTCTTTCCAACGGCACCTTGATCGGCCTCGGGAGTTTCAATCCAATAGCCGGGGTTGATTTCGTGCAGCAGCTTGCGATCACGGGGAATACCCTCCAGTTGCAGATCATATTCAACGGTCTATCCGCAGCCTGGAATGGATCGAGCAGCACGCTTTGGGCCGATGCGACCAACTGGCAGAGGGTGAATGGCGGCGGTGCGATCGGCACGGCGCCCGGTGCCGGCTCTCCTGCCCGCGGTCGCGACAAGGCTTCCTTGGATGCTGGGACCTCGATGGTCTCCCTCACCCTTCCTGACGACAAAGTTCAGTTGAAGTCCCTCACATTGGACGGAACGACGGGCGGGTTCACGTTGGCCTCGGGTGGGACTTCCTCTGCACTCTGGTTCTATGGAGCTTCCACGGGCGGTTCGCTGAGCGTCCTGGGGGGCAACCAAACCATCGCAGCGCCGGTGGTGACAGAAAGCGCTCTGAATATCGGGGTGCAGGCAGGTCAGTTGACGCTTAGCAGCACGCTGACCGAAGTCGGTACGGTGGCGGCCCTGACGAAGACAGGGGCAGGGGTGCTCAATCTTCTCGCTGCAAATTCCTACTCGGGTGGAACCACGGTGGACGCCGGAACGCTCAAGATCGGCAACGCCTCCTCTCTTGGCAGCGGCGCCGTGCAAATCAATGCGGGTGGACTTTTAGATGCGAGCGGCGCTTCGCTGAGCACTGGCAGTCTGACGCTCGAGGCTCTCGGCGCCCTGACGCTCGCCACGGGCACGCCGCTGACAAGCTCAGGGGTGGCGCTGCTGAATGGCACGATCAATGTGGTTGGGAGTGTCTCCGCCGCGACCGTCGGCCGCTACACGCTCCTTTCTGCGACTTCGACCAGCGGCGCCTTCACCTCAGGAATCCTACCGGATGCGGTGAACTACTACCTGAACCAGACCGCGACGGAGCTCAACTTGCAGCGGCGTTCGACGATCGGAACAATCACCACAGTGCAGGCAGGGTCCTCCATGATCACAGGCGGCTCTGTTTCGGTAAATATCACGGTTAACAACGCAGCGCCTTCGCTGTCAGATGATCTGAGCGCCTTGTTGAGCGTTGGCAACGGACTGGCTGGCACGGGCTCAGTGGCTGGAGTCGCCGCCGGTTCCAGTGCCACGATCAACAGCCTTTTCTACAACGGCTTGCAGGTCGGCGCCGCCCAGACGGGAACCTTCACCCTCACCGGAGTCAATACAACGAACGCGATGGTGGCCGGCACGGTCTCTGTCAATGTCTACGACCACGCCAGTGCAACCTTGACCAGCGGAACCCTGAATTTCGGGGACGTGATTGTCGGTTACACCGGCACGGTTTTGGGAGCCAACAGCCTGTCTATATCCAACGCGGCCGGCTACCGTTCCGACCTCAAAACG
>CANJZW010000071.1 GCA_947479475.1 Chthoniobacteraceae bacterium | reverse complement strand
TTCCGGAGCAGGCTCCTCCTAAAATCTACAGTCCTGCAAAAAGCTCGAATTGAAAAATCGTGTAGTGCCGACCTTTTTACAATGACTGCTGAAAATGAGGCGGTTAGATGTTTTTTACCCCGCCAGTTCGCGAAGTAGGGTTAAGCAAAACCCAACTGACCCATGGGTTTTCACTCAGATCTTTGCTCCTGAATGCACCGCCGGATCACCTCCGCATCTCTTCATACGCTGTCCACAAACCTCCCCCTCGCCCGCAAATTCTGTCCCGCATTAATTCTCTCTCTATCCAAAAGATGCGGGGCCACAGGTACAGGATGCGACTGCTTGGGACCAGGCCGCAACCGGAGTGCGTTTTGACCAGCGCCATGTCCAACCGCTTTGTACGAATGGAGCGAAAAGCAATTTCATTTATCTCAGTATCTGTTCTTCTACTTTATCTTATGCACCCCCTCATCACTCTCCTTGGCTTCGCACTCGCGGCAGCCCCCACGCCCACTACGCTCACACCGACCAAGGCCGATGTCCCGTATGCCAACACGACCGAAATTCGCCAGACGCTCAACGTCTACGCTCCGGCTAAAAAATCTGACACCCCTGCTCCGGTGATCTTCTGGATCCATGGCGGCGGCTGGCAGAGCGGCGAAAAGACCAACGTTCAGCTGAAGCCTAAATTCTTCACAGAACAGGGCTTTGTATTCGTTTCGACCAATCACCGCTTCGTGAAGACGGTGCCGATGAATGAGATACTCTCGGACATCGCCAAGTCCCTCCACTGGACACACGACCATGTCGCAGAATTCGGCGGCGACCCGAATCGCATCATCATTATGGGGCACTCGTCTGGCGCTCAACTCGCTGCCTACACCGCCATCGACGACCGCTACCTGAAGGCCGAAGGCCTCTCTTTGAAGATGTTCAAAGGGTGCGTGCCCCTCGATGCCGACACGTTCGATATCCCACTCATCATTCAGATAGCGTCGGCCAAACGAAAAGCTGCGGGCAAACCGGAACCAACCTGGGGTCATCGCGAATATTTCGGCGGCACCCCAGAATTGTGGGCTGATTACTCCTGCACCAACCATGTCGAGTCGGGCAAAGGCATCCCGCCCTTCTTGATCCTGCACGTAGGCGCCACGCCCGAGACCACCGCGCAGGCCAAGCGCCTTGAAAGCGTTCTCTTATCCAAAAAAGTCAGCGCCAAGGCCTTCGGTGCTCCTGATTCGGATCACGGAAAGATCAATAATGACATCGGCTTAGAGGGCGACGCCTCAACCGCCGAAGTGATGGCCTTCCTGCACACTGTGCTAGGCAAATAACCCTAAGGCGGCCATTCCCGCCTAAACCCAGCGCCACAGTCCAAACCGAGCGGCCTATCCGGGTGAAATTCAGAAGAGACATCCCAGCCGCACACAAAAAGTGAACTTGCGCGCACCCAAAAAGGCTCACTTCAGCAAAAAATTACCCTTTCGCGCACAATGGAGTCCCCACTCGCTTACACGATCATGAAATGCGCCGTCTTCCTCACCACCGTCCTGATGCTGCAGCGCATCCGCTCCCATCCGCACTGACCACCCGATCTGTCTGGAAACTGCATGCCCGCCAACACCCTGCTCCCCACCCTGCACGACATTGAAACAGCCGCTGAGGTGGTGTACCGCGAATTTGGCCCCACGCCGCAGTACCGCTGGGACCAACTGTCTGCCCTTCTTGGCGCCACCTGCTGGGTCAAACACGAGAACCACACGCCCGTGGGCGCATTCAAAATCCGTGGCGGCCTGACCTACTTTGACCAGCTGGCCCGTCGCGGCGCCTTGCCCTCCGAAGTTATCAGCGCCACGCGGGGAAACCACGGACAGAGCATCGGCTGGGCCGCGCGCGCCCACGGTGTGCCCTGCACTATCGTCGTCCCGCAGGGCAATTCGGTGGAGAAGAACGCGGCCATGCGAGCGCTCGGCGTGAACCTCATCGAACACGGCAGCGATTTTCAAGAGAGTCGCGAATTCGCCATCCAGTTGGCAAAAAAGCGCGGCGCCCACATGGTACCCAGCTTCCACCCGGACCTTTTGCGCGGTGTAGCCACCTACTGGTGGGAATTCCTCAAGGCTGCCCCTGACATTGATTTGATTTACGTACCCATCGGGCTCGGGAGCGGCGCATGCAGCGCCTTGGCGGCCAAACGTGCACTGGGCCATCGTGCCCGTATCGTTGGCGTGGTGAGTGCGCACGCCACCACCTATGCTGACTCCTTTCAAGCTGGCAAGGTTGTCGAAGCGCCAGCAACCACCCAGCTAGCCGACGGCATGGCCTGCCGCGTGGCCGACCCCAAAGCGCTGGGCATCCTGATGGGCAACATAGATCACATCGTGAAAATCACCGACTCCGAAGTCGCCCAAGCCATGCGCCACATCTTCGCCTGCACCCATAACGTCGCCGAGGGAGCAGGCGCGGCCAGTTTTGCTGCGGCAATGCAGGAACGTGACCGCCTGCAAGGACAGTCCGTGGGGATCACGTTATGCGGGGGAAATGTGGACTCGGCAGTGTTTGCTGGCGTGTTGCGAGCCGGATAGGTGCTTGCTCAGCTTCTGTCGGCCCTCCCAGTCCCTGACTTTGGCGTCGATGCCGAATTTTATAAAATCGTAGGATATATCTGCTTGGGATGAATTTATGGTTCTCACAGCCTTTTAGTCTAAAAACGGCAATGAGGGACAAGATGTCGGAGGTAGGAAAATCGAAAAACCGTAATTTTGGCCGCCCTCTCAGCCGAAGTCTGGGTTTGGCATTGTCATCGCTTTTGAGATCGCAGGGCCTCGCGCGTGTTGACAACCTCATGGCGTGTATCCTTTTTTTGGATCCAATCAGCTCCGCCCCATCTATATGCTTCGCACTTTATCTCTGATCTTCTTTAGTTCGCTCGCCTTGGCCGAGGCGAGGCTACCGGCTCTTTTTTCCGACCACATGGTATTGCAGCGCAACCAGCCTGTTCCTGTCTGGGGACAGGCCGATAACGGAGAGCGCGTTACCGTGGAATTCGCCGGGCAAGTGAAGTCCACAACGGCGGACGCCGAGGGACGTTGGAAAGTGATGCTAGATGCCATGCCAGCTAGTGCTGAGCCGCGCACCTTAAAAGCCGGCTCGATCTCTTTCCATGACGTCGTGGTCGGCGAGGTGTGGTTATGCTCAGGTCAGTCGAACATGGGTATGTCGGTGGGCGAAAGTGCCGACGCCGACAGGGAAGTGGCCGCAGCGGATCACCCGTTAATCCGTCTTTTCACGGTGGCGGCCAATCCCGCGCTCAAGCCGGTGGTGGATGTGAAAGGTGCGTGGTCGCTATGCGCCTCAAAGAGTGTCCGGCCGTTTTCCGCCGCCGCCTATTATTTCGGCCGGAAGTTGCAGGAGGAGCTGAGAGTCCCGGTGGGTCTAATTCATTCTTCCATCGGGGGCACGCCAATTGAGGCGTGGACCCGGCTCGAGGTGCTCCATGACATTCCCGCCGTCGCAACCAGGTCGGATGCCGAAGTCGCCGAGATGATCGCCCAGCCTGAGGTCACTCGCCTCTTCCCCGCCGCCCGCGCGGCCTGGGAGGAAAAGCACGCGGTACGGCCTCCTGCCATCGCTGAATCCGCCAAGGGATGGGCGGACTTTTCTGCTGAGACTACGGATTGGAAGAAGGTCCGCTTACCGGCTCAATGGGGGCAACAAGGCTTCAAGTCCGGCGGCGTATTTTGGATCCGCAAGGAGGTGGAACTCCCAACCACCGCCGCCGGCAATCCATTTGGGCTGAATCTAGTCTGGATCTCAGAGCAGTATGATACAGCTTATTGGAATGGTGAGGAAATCGGCCGTGCCGCCGATCTTCCGCCCGAATTTTACACGCAGCAGCGCCGGTATCAGGTGCCGGGCAGGCTTGTTAAGGCGGGTCGCAACGTCATCGCGGTGCGTATCGTCTCAGCGACAGAGAAGGCCGGCCCTTGGGTTTCGGGTCATCAGCTCGGCCTACCCGTGGCGGATGTCAGCAAGGTGGGTGACGAATGGCTTTTACGACAGGAAAGTGCGTTCGCCCCCCTGACCCCGGCAGCCTTGGCAGCGCGTCCAAAACCCAGTCGGATGGTGATGCGGAATGTGCCGGGCTCGCTTTACACCGGGATGATCGCCCCACTTGTG
Source organism: Chthoniobacteraceae bacterium (assembly GCA_947479475.1). GTDB lineage: Bacteria > Verrucomicrobiota > Verrucomicrobiia > Chthoniobacterales > Chthoniobacteraceae > Chth-196. The sequence goes on along the minus strand of CANJZW010000071.1, from coordinate 19,678 downwards.
CCGTATGGGTTACGCGGCGTGATCTGGTATCAAGGCGAGAGCAATGCGCCCCGCCACGCCGAGTACCACCCGTTGCTTACCGCAATGATTCAGGATTGGCGGGCGCAGTGGGGACAGGGCGATTTTCCGTTCGTCCTGCAACAACTGGTTAACAATGGATTACCCTACGAAGAAGCCGACCGGCCTCGTGATAGCTGGCCCTATCTACGCGAAGCCCAAGTGCGTGTTGCCGACGAGGTGCCCAATGTGGGCCTCGCAGTCGGCATCGAGCTTGGCAGTAGGTATACGATTCATCCCGAGAGTAAGCAGGATGTCGGCCATCGTCTCGCGCTGGTGGCTTTGGAGAAGACCTACGGTCAGGCAGTTGAATCCAGTGGGCCGCGCTACATTGAGATGAAGGTTGATGGTCCAGTCGTGCGCCTCGCTTTTAGCCACGCCGCGGGTTTGCAGGCGAAGGGTGGCGAACTCCGCCGCTTCGCGATCGCGGGTGCGGATCGAAAGTTCGTCTGGGCGAATGCGAGGATCGAAGGCGATTCCGTGGTCGTTAGCAATCCGGAGGTTCTCCGACCGGCCGCGGTCCGCTATGCGTGGGCCGAGAACCCCGAGGGATGTAATCTTTTCAACGGCGCCGGACTGCCTGCGTCTCCATTCCGCACCGACACGTGGTAGGCGATTGCGGCGCGGGTGCGTGGCAACGGCAGAGGACTTCAGACTTCACTTCTTCGACATGTCGCTATGCAACATGTTGTCGCGCGATAAGAGCATTGGTCTGAATTTTTTAATGCCTCGGGGTCGGGGCTTAAAAACATTGCTGGCGGGTAAAAAGCCGGTTTTGGTGCAGTGGTGGGAGGCACCTGCCTGGGAGAGAGTTGAGATTGTCATCGCTTTTAAGATCGAGGGATCTCGCGCCGCCCGACATTGTCATGTCATCTACCAGTTGACACCCTTGCGGAGCGCTGGGACTGTAGCGCGCTTCAACTTATGATTGTCCACCTGGCGGTCTCGTCGGCACAGTTTATCGACCATCAAGCCAAGGAACGCGCCGATGAGGTTCGCCTGGAGAACGAGGAAATTGCCCGCTTGCGCGCTTTAAAATGTGCATCGCCCCTGCATCAAAGCCCGTTCAAAGACTGCCCCGACTGCGGATTGGACCTTCAAAGCGAGGCCCTTCAACTTGTTAAAAGTGGGTCGCCTGCTCAAAAGGACTTGCCCCTAAACGCCTAGACCGGTCCACACAAAAGCATCCCGATTGCGGCTGGCCAAACGGCGCCACAGGCGAGACGCGCGGCTTGAATCCTGCGCGCGGTTTTCTGACTCACAACCAACCAATACAGGAATTTAGAGATACTTGCCGGCCTCAATAAATTTCAATATTTCCTCAGTGGATTCATTCTCCTGAGTCAGGACATCCACAACCGCTTAGAGCACCGCCCCCGCCCGATTCAAATAAAGGCTTCCCTTGGGGACGTCGTGCTCCACAAATCTGCTCCTGCACTTAAACCTGCAGAGCGTCGAAAATCCCCCAAGAACCCAAACCGGTCGCCTCGTCTTGCCGACGGCATGAAACCCAGCTGTTCCAAAGACGCACCAGTCATACGTGTCTTGTCGAAAGCAACGTGACGCAGAACTACGTGTCATCAGTAGAGATGCTATTTAAGTAAAACTGGCAGCAGTGGATCGCAAGCAACTCGATCCTCACCCGGCGCCGATATTTTCGAATGCAAAAAACTGCCTCAACAACAAAGTGTAGCCCGAAAAGTTGCACACAAGTATTTTGAAAATAGCTGGGGAAGTTAGGTGGTGACTCAGCCACTAAAGTCCGATCTTCAACAAAAAATGTCCGCATGGAAATGGGTCTCCTCGTGTAGCTATTAGAAAGATCGAGGCCTAAGTGCGTCCCTCCTATGAAACTCCTTTCACATTTCCCTGTCCTTTTCGTAGCCGTGTTTGCCGCCCTTTCTTTTCGGGCCGAGGCCTCGTTGCTTACCTTGCGCCAAGATGAGGACACCCGCACCATCTCAGTCTTTCGGCAAAATCTCTCGGAACCGATCCTAACTCAAAACGCACGTCCCGATTTCCGGCCATTTCTGCACCCGATTGTCGCGCCCGACGGCAAAGGCGTGCTGACGGAATTGAGTCCTGCGCATCACAAGCACCAGAGTGGGCTAAAAAATTATTCGGAGAACAACTCAACTAGAGAATAGAGATAACATTGATGATGCCGCCTCTTCTTTTCACTGGTTTTAAAAACAGCCCATTCCCGCTTTCGCTGAAACACGCGCTTTTGGCGTTTTGCCTTCTCTTTGGCGTGGGACAGTGCACCGACCTTCTCGCGGCTTCGGGCGGTTTGCGTGTGGCTGTGACGACGGATGAAATTCAGTTTCGGTGGGATTCCGGCGTTCACGGGTCCGTTTGTATTACGCGTCTTCCACTCGCCACAAATCAACTCACTGCTGATCCTGCAGAGACTGAGTCTCTGAAATCCGTCGTGGTTTGGCAGGGCGAGGCTTCGCAATTGAGCGCAATGATTCCGCGATTCGAGGGCTCGCTAGATCGGCTCTTTGCAAAATACCGCCTGTGTTCAGAGGGCGGAAAAGAGGCACTCGGGACCCCGCAATACGTGACTGACTTCAGCGCCTTGCCGCGCGGAAAAAGTACGCTCGGAGCAGGCGCTTCAAAAAAGGGAATTACGTGTCTATTGGATGAAGCTGACGGAGTGGCGCTTGGAAGTGCTCAAGTGAATGAAAATATCGATATTGGCGGACTACTGGATATTCAAAGCGTCGGCACCAAAGCTCAGTTTATTTATGAAGGGCGGGTTATTGGATTGCGTCCCGCGAGTGTGGCGCTTTTGGACAAGCATTTAAAAGCGGCGCATCAAAACAGACAACGGGTCACAGGAATTCTCCTGAATAACGTTCATGCCAATACTCCCACCTCGTCGCCTTTGGTACACCCACTTACCGATCCTGCCCGTGTACCGCTGGGTCCTTCTGCCTTCAACACTGCCACCGAAGAGGGGATCTTTTATTACCGAGCAATTATTCATTGGTTGGCGGAACGCTACACTCGGGAAGACGCCGCATTCGGCCTTCTAAGCGGGTTGGTAATAGGAAACGAAATGCAGAGTCACTGGTCTTGGTACCACCTTGGAAACGTAGATCCCAAAATCGTCATCCGAGAATACTCGGCGGCCCTAAGGGTCGCGGATTTGGCCACGCGTTCGATTCACGAACACTTCAGTATCTACGTTTCTCTGGAGCACCATTGGCTGATGTCGGCTTCTGAAGATCCTACAAAAGGATTTTCGGGGCTTGAGGCCATCTCAGAAATTCAAAGGATTGCGACGGAAGGCGGTAATTTTCCATGGGCGCTGGCATTTCATCCTTACCCGCAGAATTTGTTTAAAGCCGAATTCTGGAAAGACCGCTCGGCGCCGCTCCGGTTTGATGCACCACGGATTACTTTTCATAATCTGGAAGTGCTGCCTGCTTTTCTGGGACAGCCCGAGTTTTTATTCGAGGGAAAGGTTCGGGCGATCGCACTCACAGAGCAGGGTTTTCATTGTTCAGAAGATGAGGGCGGGGAAACGCAACAAGCAGCAGCATTTGCACTTGCGTGGAAAAAAGTTCAGGCGCTTCCCGGCATTGAATCGTTCCTTTATCACAGACACGTGGATCACCCCCACGAAGGCGGTCTGCATCTTGGCCTGCGTGCGCATGATGGGAGCAGCAACGTAAATGGCATTGGAAGGAAACGCGCGATTTGGAGTGTGTTCCAAAGTGCTGGTACGGCGCACGAGGATTCCGCGTTCGCGTTCGCCCTGCCCATTGTGGGGCGTACGGATTGGGACAATGTCATATCTTCAAAGTTCGATCCTCCCCGGACGCGTTTTCACGAAACAGAAAATGTCATTTTTGATTTCATTCAGAAAAGAGACTCAGCGCTTAAAGAGAATGTTCAGAATGTCGTTCGAAAAATGGTGGGGCCTGAGGACGAGGTCCAGCGGCCCGGGTTGTTACAGCATCCGATGCCCAAAGGCCTCGGACGTCTTTCGTTCAAGGTGGAAATTCCGCCCGAAAAAGAAGGGGACAGTTTGCTTTTGTTTGAAGCCTTATTGAATCACGAAAAGAGCACGGGGGCCCGATTTGCAGTGGAGGTAGACGGAAAGGAAGTGTTCGCCAAAAACCTGAAAGCTGAGGAAAAAGTTTCTGCCGAGATTTCGCTGAACCCGTGGCGCGGACAGAGGGTGACGATCTGCTGGATTGTCGATGCGTTGAAGGACCCTGGCTACGATTGGTCCACATGGGTAGCGCCACGGATTGTTTTGAGAAAGGGGGATCGATCGACTGATGTTGCCATTTTGCGCTCGATTCCTCGACCTTAAAAGCAATGAGAAGCCGATTCGGCCAAGGCCTACCGCCTTCACTTCGCCAACGGAAGATCCATCGACCGGATTTACAAACCCTAGAAGCTTCAAAAACCGGCTTATTGGAACAACTCCCGCGGTTCAAAACGTTTGTTTGATTGGACCGACTTCTGTCGATTTTCTAGACGCTTTCCTTCACTCCATTCTGCACAATTTCCACTCCGAGGCGGGGACTGATTTCTGATTGAACCGTCTGTAAAATTTAAATTTCAATGCAAGCCGTTGACGACTCACTGTGCTAGGTGTTTTTTATGGATTCGAAAGTTGTCATTGTCTCTTGCACAGAAAAGACCCCTGAAAATATTTCGGATGTCCTTCTTTGCCAGTCTTTTAAAAGCGGGGGAATGAGCAATTTCGCATCGCTGGATATGGTTTGGCAGAACTCCGAAGGCCTGTCCGTCGCCTACAACCGGAAAATCACGGAGTATGCCGAATCTGGAGTCGAGTTTTTGGTGTTCGTTCACGACGATGTATACATCGATGATCTGAAGTTTGCCGAAAAACTGAGAAAAGCTCATTCCGTTCTTGGCTTTCAGATCATCGGAGTGGCCGGCGCTGCCGCGCTAGATATCGAATTTCCCGCATTGTGGCATTTGATGGCGAAAAAAGAACACCGCCGGGGTTTTATTCACCACTCCGTAGGAGGCATGCAGACCGAAGCCACAAATTTTGGTCCCACCCCCGCGGAGGTGATCATCCTAGACGGCGTTTTTATAGCGATCCATCTCCCCTCAATTCTTGTATCAGGGTGGCGGTTTAATGAAAACTATCGCTTTCATCACTACGACATGGCGAGCTGCCTGGAGGCCTTCAAATTAGGGTTGAAGATGGGCGTCTTCCCCATCCATCTGATCCATCTGTCCCAGGGACTCGACTCTTTTTCAGACAAGGCCTGGAGAGAAAGCAACGATCTGTTCCTTGCGGAATACGGGCCCAAGGAAGAGCAGAAGTGAAAATATTTGTGTCGGTTTTCCAACACTGCGTTGGACGTCAACCACGCCTGGAAAACTGAGCAACCCAAACTGCCATCCTCGAAATTCGGCACGTTGCAGAGGAAACCCTGCCCCTGGCAGAGCAAGCCCTCTTATTTTTTCAACCGGAAAGCCACGTAAGCATCGCCCGCTCCAGAGGGGCCGCCGACTCTTCCACCCCCGGTCGCCGTGATGACAATATACTGGCGGCCCGCCACTTCGTAGACGGCGGGCGCGGAGGTGCCTGCAAACGGGAGCTTTGCCGACCAGAGTTCCTTCCCGGAATCCGCATCGAAGGCGCGCAGTTTTTCATCCTCGGTTCCAGCGACAAAAACCAAGCCTCCGGCCGTCACCGTGGCGCCGCCCAGGTTTTGAGAGCCCGTCAATGGGACGCCCTGCTGCGTGAGTTTCGCCAGTTCCCCTAGGGGAACCCGCCACAGTGCTTTACCCGTGTTCAGGTCGTAGCAGTTCAATAGCCCCCAGGGTGGCTTGATTCCAGGATAACCCTCGTGGTCGACCAGAAACTGAAACCCGTCATAAGTGTAAGCCGGACGCTCCTTCTCGCCACTCAGGGCAGCCGGTGCCGGTGCCGGGGTGAGCTGGTCGCGGCGAAAAAGGTAGTCGAGCAGTTCGCCTTTTTGTGTGGCGTCCAGAGCCAGGTTGGGCGGCATCAAGCCCCGGCCGGTCTGGAGAAGGGCCAACACGGCTTCGTCCGTCATCCTGCTTTTGAGCGCATAGAGCGGAGGTGCGGTTCCGACTCCACCCCTGTTCGGGCCGTGGCAAGGGGCGCAATGCAGGCCGTAGTGAAGTTCCCCCGCCGTGGGCGGCTTTTTGGGGTCGCGCGGCCGCTCGTCGTTGGGGATGACCGTGATCTTTGACACCCACCGGTTGGAAGTCACGTAGAGCCGCCCAGTGGGCGCGTCCACCGCAGCACCTGACCATTCGCCCCCTCCCCGCGAGCCCGTGTATAAAGTGGGTTTTCCCTCCTCAAAAGGGGCGAAAAAACCAAAGTTGGCCCTTCCAACCGTCTTTAAAACAAATTCGCGAGCCTCAGGGGAGCGCTCCGTGACTTGTCCGGGAGAGAACTCCATTCGAGAGAGGGGTTCGGGCAGTTCGGGATCGGGTTGGTAGGGGGAGGTCTGCTCCCCCAGGAGACGGGTGGCGGGCGCCCGGCGCAGACGCCATGGGAAAATTGGCTTTCCGCTGACCCGATCCAGCAGCAGCAGGTGGCCCGACTTGGAAATCCCAGTGACGGCGTCCACCCGTTTTCCATCCCGGAGCAACGTCACGAGGTTGGGCGGCGCGCACACGTCCAGATCCCACAGATCATGCCGGACGTCCTGAAAATGCCAGAGCCGCTCCCCGGTCAGCGCGTTTAGGGCGAGGACACAATTGCTGAAAAGATTGTCGCCCAAACGGCCGACGCCCACCATGTCCGGCCGAGGCGCCCCGAGCGCGACAAACGCGATGCCCCGCGCGTCATCCACTGAAAGCCCGCCCCACCCGTTGGCTCCCTGCTGCGCACGATCCCAAGTTTCGCCCCCCCACTCACCTGGGCGCGCCACCGTGTGAAAGCGCCAAAGCTCCTTCCCCTCCCTCACGTCAAACCCGTACACATCCCCGAAAAGGCCGCTCGTGACAAAGACGTGTTTGTAAACGGCGCCACTCACCGTGGCCCCCGTGGGAAGGGAGGTTCGCCCTCCCTCCCCAAAACCCGGAACCGGCCTGCCTGTTTTGGGTTCCACGGCATAAATCCAGTCCCCTGCGCCAAACAAAATGCGCGCTCCGTTTTCCTTGTCGCCAGGCCAATAGACGAGCCCCCGCCGCGCTGGGGCGTCCTGGAGCCGGACCGGACCGGCGACAGGCAACGGCAGGCGCCAGAGTTCCACTCCAGTGGCGGCGTCCAGTGCCACCATGGCCCGCCCGGGCGTGGGCGCATAGAGAACTCCATCCACGATAATCGGGGTGCACTGCACGTTCGCCGCGCCGTCCCCTGAGCGATAGGTCCAAGCCCTCTCCAGATCTTTCACATTGCCCCGGTTGATTTCCGTCAGGCTCGAATATCGCCGGGAACCGTTATCCCCCTGGGATCGGGACCAACCCTCAAAAACCCGGCCGTCTACAGGCAGTGCGGGCGCTAATTCCTCCGGTTTGGCCGCCGGAATAAACTGAAACTCGGGCAACGCCGCCCGTTTCAGCGGGTCATCCTGGGCGAAACACCCCCCGGCAGGGAGCAAAAGCACCACGGCAAGCGCCGCCATAAAAGACGGTTTGAGGGAGGAGGAAAAGGGCATGGGGAAGACGATTAACGATTCAAGGCTAGTGATTAGAGCCAGTAGCTCCAACCTTTTTAGGGCACACTCCATCCGTAAAGCCCAACGTCACTCACTTCGCCCTCTATCTTCAAATGGAAAGCGTAAAACATCTGACATCCGGTTCAGATCATGGTCTTTTAGAACCGTTCATTCCTCCCCCATATGATTTCATCAATCCTCTCCAGGCGTTCCTTTCTAAAAGCCTCCACCGCATTAGCCGGAGGCGTGGCGCTGCGCTCCGAGTTGCTGGCCGCCAAAAACGGCCCCGCGCCGGGCCCGCTCATGGCCTACGTGGGAACCTACAGCTCTCCTCTGAGGGATGTGAAACCAGGCCAGGTGGACTTGCCTCCGGGAAACGGAAAGGGCATCCACCTCTTTGAAGTGGACCGCACCACCGGGGCATTATCGCCGAAGGGGCTCTTCGAACAGTCTACCAGCCCAAGTTGCCTTGCACTCAATGCCGCCGGCACGCGCCTGTATTCGGCTAATGAGACAGACCAATTTGAGGATGGGACATCCGGTTCAATCAGCGCTTTTGCAATCAACCCCACCGATGGCCAGTTGACCCGCCTCAACACCGTGGGTTCCGGCGGCGCAGGTCCCGCCTACCTGAGCATCCATCCCTCAGGCCGCTTTGTACTTGTCGCCAATTATTTCGGCGGAACGGTGGCTGTACTGCCCATCCTTCCCGACGGCAGCCTGGCCAAGGCAAGTGATGTCAAAAAAGAGCTGGGAACCGTCGGGCCAAAAAAAGCGACTAACGCGCCCGCGGGAAGTTTTGCATTCAGTGGACACGAAGTCCCTCACTCCCACATGATTGAATCGGACCCCTCGGGCCGATTTGTTATCTCAGCCGATTTGGGGCTGGACCGCATCTTTGTCTGGAAGTTTGACGCACAGGCGGGCGTGCTGACGCCGAACGAACCCTCCGGAGTGTCCCTGCCGCCCGGAGATGGCCCTCGCCATTTCGCGTTTCACCCAAAGGGAAAATGGTTCTACTCCCTCCAGGAAGAGGGCTCCAACATCGCCCTCTTTGACTACGCCGCCGACAAAGGACAACTCGAGCTGCGCAGCACCGTTTCAAGCCTCCCTCCAGGGTTCGCAGGCAGCAGCTTTGCCTCCGAAATCATGGTCTCCGCAGATGGCAGATTTGTTTATGCGGGCAACCGCCTGCACGATGGGATTGCCATCTTCGCCGTCGGGCCAACCGGCACACTCACCTTCCTTGGCGAGGAATGGACGCGCGGCGACTATCCCCGCAGCTTCAACTTCGACCCCACCGGGAGCTTTCTCTACGTGTGCAACCAGCGCGCCGACAACGTCGCCGTTTTCAGGGCCAACAAGAAGACTGGCTCCCTTGTTTTTACAGGACACTACACCCCGGTGGGCAATCCCTCGATCATCACCTTTTTGGACCTGAGCAAACATTGAGCCGCCGCCCCTGCTCACTGGGAGTTGAAGAGGCCCGCCTCGCATAGAAGAATACGGTTCTTTCTAGATTCTTTCCCTACGGCACCTCGCCTTCGATTGCCCGGAACCGCTTCCTGTGACACTCTGTTTCAATGAGCACACTCGGTGTTGATTTAGTTGAGGAAATTTTGGCGCTTAAGAAGGCGCGCAACGCAGTCATTCTTGCCCATAACTATCAGGTCAAGGAAATCCAGGAAGTGGCGGATTTTGTGGGCGACTCACTGGGGTTGTCCATCCAAGCCTCGACAACAAAGGCCGATGTCATTGCCTTCTGCGGCGTGCATTTCATGTCCGAAACGGCCAAAATCCTGAACCCCTCCAAAAAGGTCATCCTTCCCGATCTGGACGCCGGATGCTCCCTCTCGGATTCCTGTCCTGCCGAGGATCTGGCGGCGTATCTGGCTAGGAACGCCGATAAGAACTACTACGTTATCGCATACATCAACTGTTCGGCCGGAGTCAAAGCTCTCTCAGACGTGATCTGCACAAGCGGCAATGCCGTACGAATCGTCAATCGCGCCCCAGCGGACCGCAACATTCTCTTCGTGCCGGACCAAAACTTGGGACAATGGGTGATCGAGCAAACCGGACGCCCGATGGAGTTGTGGAAGGGTTCGTGTTATGTGCACGTCGAATTCACACGGCAAAGCATCCAAAAAATCCGCGAGGAGTATCCCGAAGCTCCGGTGGTTGCGCATCCCGAATGCACCATGGCCGTCCGTCTTCTGGCGGACGAAGTTTGCTCCACCGAACGGATGATCAGCTATTGCAAAAACCACCCGGCGCGCGCCTTCATCATCGTGACGGAATCTGGAATGCTCCATCGCTTGCGGCGAGAGATGCCTGAAAAAACATTCATCCCGGGGCCCACGGATGTGTGCGCCTGCGCTGACTGCCGATATATGAAGCGCAATACCCTCGAGAAACTCCGGGACGCCCTAGCCTCCTTGGAGCCCGCCATTGAGCTGCCAGAGGCACTTCGGGCCCGTGCCGAAATCCCCATGCGGCGCATGCTCGAGTGGAGCGCTTAACCAACGGGGCGGACCAAGACGCGTTCGAATCGGACACACCCCGACATCGACCACTAGTTGCGAAAGCCGCTGCGTGTGGTTACGCACTGAGCTTCGCGGCCGCCCCAATACCAAGCACGTTGGATCCAGCCGGCCTCACGCCTCTCGATAAGAGACTACACCTCTGAATTCGCTCAAACATCGGCCTCGGCAAACCCGCTTTCGCGCAGATTGTGACGGGCTTCCGCGTGGGCCGGATCCATTTTGAGAACAAGGCGCCATTCACCAATTGCCTGCTCTCTCTTGCCTTGTTGGAGAAAGACAGTCGCAAGATTCATGGACATCTCAGGACTCTGGATCCCAAAAGAACGAGCGCGCTGATAGTGGAAAGCGCTTTGTTCTGAGGCCTGACAAAAAAACAGGGCGTCCGCCAGCGCAAGGTGTGTTTGAGCGCAGTCGGGCGAGGCTTTAATTGCAGCCAAGAGGATACGGGCTGCAGCAGCAGGCGCTCCAATATCGATGTAAATACGGGCAAGAATCAACAACGCGGTGGAGTTCTCCGGCTCAAAGTCCAGAATGCGTCGGACAATCAGTTCTGCCTCTCTCAGCTCACTTTTTTGAAAGTGGCGAAACGCCGTTTCAAGGAGTCCTCGCACCTTTTCCTCTGCAAGCTTCTCCCCTGGTGCGAGCGGCGCTTTCTGAAGACACTCCCACCCCATTGAACCAACCCATTTGTCGCGAAAGTGAAGTTGGTCCGCATTAAAATACGCGACCAGATCCAGGGTGGGCTGTTTAGAAGACACCCCGCCACCCTCATGGAAAACAACGCTTTCGGCGCAATACCAAACCTCCCAGCCACGCTGGCGGGCTGCAAAACAAAAATCTGCATCAGAGGCGATTAAGAAAAAGCCTTCATCCATCAGTCCCGTTTCGTAAAGCGCATCGACTCGGACCACCATGCATGCGCCATTCACCCAGGGCATGGGTCGCGAAACAGCGCAGTCTTTTCTGGAGGCTCTGCCCGTGAGATGCTGGCCCACCGGAAAAGCCTCAGTGCAACCGCCGTGGACGATCAAGTCGGGATCTTCTGCGCTCAGCTGTTTTGGACCGGCAACCGCACACCTCGGATGTGAGCGCATAAAAGCGACCGCCTTTTCTACAGCATCCTGCGACACATAACAGTCCTGGTTGAGGAGGATGGCATAGGTGTGCCCTCGACGCATCGACTCGCGCAATCCCAGGTTGCAAGCCTTGGTGAATCCTTTGTTTTCGGTGTTGTTATCGACAACGAAGGCCTCTATCGGATGCGTGGAAGCAGCCAAAGCAGCGAGGCACTGCTCGAGTTGATCGCTGCGTTTATAAAAAGGGATGATCGCGAGAATTTTATCCATACCGAAGGCCGAGTGCTTTTTTTATCTTCAAACCAGCTGCCCGTCTTTGCAACTGCATCCGCCTAACTCCGAGTCTGAAAACTGCTTTAGTGGCTTTCAACAGCCCCCAGTTCATCCGGATTTTCGGCTCGCAAGCTTTTGTGGTTGGTTCGCCTTCCGAAACTGACCGGGCGTCTGCCCCCGCGATGCCTTGAAAACCGTCTGCAAATAGTGAGCGTTAGTAAAACCGGTCTGCTCCGCGATCGCATCAACAGTAAGGTCCGTTTCCTTAAGGAGCCCTTCCACCTGCCGAAAACGAATACGCAAAATCTCCTCCTTGGGGGAACGGTTGAGCGCTGCCTTCATCCGCCGGTCAAGCGTGCTGCGCGATGCCTTCAAAGTTTCGCAAAGCATCTCCACCGTCAGGCCGGTTGATGCATTCTCCCGAATCAACCGCGCAGCACGCGCCACGAGTTTGTCGTTGATCACGTATTCATCCGAGGACTCTCTCACCACGACTCCCTTCGCAGGGATCAGCACCTCCCCATTTTTGGGGGTCTCGCCCCGCATAAGCCTGTCCAGCATTTCGGCTGCGGCCAATCCAACCGAAAACCCGTCAAACTGAACACTACTCAGACGAGGTGTCGCAAAGGAACAGAGCGTTTCCTCGTTTTCAGCACCGACGACGGCCACCTCTTCCGGCACCGCCACACCCGCCCGCTGGCACGCATCCAAAAGCCGAACCCCCAATTGATCGCTTGCAGCGAAGATTCCGACGGGCTTTGGAAGCTGCGCGATCCACGCCACAAGCCTGGCCTGATTGCGCTCCCAATCCAGCGCGCTGTCCGGGTTCGCCTCAGGCAACAGGGCGCATTTTCCGCCCCGTCGTTCTGTTTCACTGACGAAAGACTGTACCCGCTCGATAAAAAACCGCTCTGTGTGGAGACTGTAAGCGGCGAAATGGGAGTACCCTCTTTCTAAAAAGTGTTCGCTGACGAGCCGTCCAATTTGAACATTGTCGCAGCCTACAAAGGGTCTGTCCCCCGCGTGGTAAGTCGCTCTCAACTCAACCGCTGGCAGGCCCGTTTTGCGGATGATTTCAGACATTTCCGGAGTGAAGGTTCGAGTCAGAAGACCATCTCCATCCCAATGCTTTAGCCATTCCGGAGGAGAGGAATCCAATGCTCTTAATTCCAAAAACGTAGACCACGGGCCGTGCTCCGCTACATAACGCCTCACTCCGGAGAGAAGCTCCCTGGTGTACGTCCGGGTCGTCTCCACAAGCAGGGCGACGCGAGGAATGCGACGGCAAGGCATTTTTTTCATGAATTCGTATGACCAAAAAACGGATGTTTTGTGAACCATACCCGTATAGTCAAATTCAGCCAAGCGGGCATCCTCTTATCCCGTTAACTCAGATCCAAATCCCTCGCTTTCACTCAAGCCCATTTTAAGAAGGACGAATCTATCGCGTTGCAATCAATCACCCAGTTTATGAAAAAAGCCAAAGTCCTCGTCATTGTTGGAGACGCCACGGAAACCGTGGACACACTTTATCCCTATTACAGGCTCATCGAAGCCGGGTTTCAACCCGTCGTAGCAGCCCCAGAAAAACGCCGCTACCAGATGGTCTTGCACGAAGTCAAACCAGGCTGGACCATCACCAAGGAATGGGAAGGCTACGGCATCGAGGCTGAAATTGCCTTCAAAGACATTCAACCTGAAGAATACCTCGGCATCTTTTTCAGCGGCGGCAGGGCTCCCGAGTACATTCGCGAGGACGAGGCGCTCCTGAACATCACTCGTTACTTTTGGGAACACCAAAAACCAATGGCCAGCGTCTGCCACGGTGTTGAAATTCCAGCGAGAGCCGGGATCGTCAAAGGCCTGCGAATGGCAACGGTTGCCAAGTGCAAATTTGACCTCGAAATCTGCGGCGGCATCTACGTGAACGAACCCTGCGTGATTGACCGCAATATGGTCAGCGGCAGAACCTACCATGACAGTGGTCATTTCGTGGGTCCGTGGATCAAAATGCTTGAAGCGGCCCAGAGCGCCTAACCCACGACGCCATCTCTCCCACAGGAATACTCTTACCCAAAGCCCCCCATGATAACACGCCGCCAACTTCTCGGAACGCTGCCAGCCGTAGCACTCCTGCCCGCGCTTACCCACGCCGCCAAGGCCGCAGAGTCATTCCGCCTGCGATACATCCTCTCCTCCGCCATGTACGGTGAAATGCCCCTTGCCGAGATTCTCCCGGAGGCTTCCAAAACGGGGGCTGAGGCAATCGATATCTGGTGCAGGGTTCACGGAAACCAGCGCGAACAAATCACAGAGATGGGCGATGCGGCTTTTGAAGCCCTGCTGGAAAAAAACAACGTGCGACTCGGGGTCAGCACCCGTTATCCACTCGGCCCCTTCAAGCTGCAGGAGGAAATGGCGTGGGTGAAAAAAATGGGGGGCAAAATCGTGCTCAGCGGCTGCTCCGGCCCGAAGGAGCCCGAGGGCGCAGAGGCTAAAGCGGCGATCCTAAAATTTCTCGAAGACATGAAGCCGCACGTCGCCAAGGCAGAGGAACTCGGCGTGACAATCGCCATCGAAAACCACAACGCCCAGGCTCTTTTCCATCCTGATTCGCTGCGCTACTTTGCGGAGTTCAACCGCTCCAAAAATTTGGGCATCGCTTTCGCTCCGCACCATCTTCACCGCTGGGAGGACCAGATCCCAACCTTGCTGCGCGACCTTGGAGCCAACCAGATTCCCTTCATCTATTTCCAGGAACACTCCGAGGCCATCCGCAACAAGGTCTCCAAGGAAATAGAAATGCAGCAAATGCCCGGCTTCGGCGGCGGTCTGGACTATCGGCCCATCGTAAAAGCCCTCCGAGAAATGCAGTACTCGGGCTACGTCGAAATATTCATGCATCCCACCCCGCGCGGGATTCCCATTCTTCCCACAGTTCCTGAAATTACGGCGGCGATTAACAAATCGCGGGAGTATCTCGAACGCTGCCTCAAACAAACGGTATGATTTTGCGCTCCCTCCCGGGACTCGCCGCGCTCTTGTTGGCCGCTTCGTGGGCCCAGGCCGAGCCTTTCGTCGTAGGGTTCACACGCTTCCACGCGGCGGCCCCCTCCATCGCAGGCGGACGTCTCCTTTTCAACGAACTCGGATGCGTAAACTGCCACGATACGCCCACCGGACTCCCAACGCGGAGCGGGCCCGACATCCAAGGCGTCACCGAGCGCCTGCAGGCCGACTGGGTACGCCAGTTTCTCGCGTCCCCGGGCATTGCCCATCCAGGCAGCACGATGCCCTCGCTTTTTTTCGAAACCGCGTCGTCGGATATTGAAGCCGTTCTCCACTACTTGGGTTCTTTAAAAACGAAGCCGGGGCCAAAACCAAAACCCTCAGCGCACGTCAATTCGGAACGGGGCAGGCTCTTGTTCCACTCCATCGGATGTGTAGCCTGTCACGCACCCAGTAAGGCGTTCCAACCTGAGGGCGGTTCGCCTAAAGATTCGGAGTTCACGCATCCTTCAATCCGTTTCCCGGACCTGAGCCAGAAATTCACCCTCTCCGGTCTTTCCTCATTTTTGCTGGATCCCCTCAAAACCCGGCCTGATGGCCGGATGCCGCGGTTCTTGTTGGAGGAGTCCGATGCCATGGATATCGCGGGGTATTTGTTGGCCTTTGAGGGAAGCGACGCAAAGAAGGCGCCTGACCTAAAGCCCTTTGTTTCCACCACGGAACTCACGGCTCGCGGCGCAGAAATCGTCGCGGCGTCCCGCTGTGCCGCATGCCATGAACTCCCAAAGAACGCGTCGGCTAAAACCGTCGCCCTCAAGAGCACTGCCGGAGGGTGCCTGTCCCCTTCACCGGGCCCGGGCTTGCCACGCTACAGCCTGAATTCTTCCCAGCGTGCGGCGCTCGAATCGTTTTTGAAGCAAACCGAGCACCCGCTGTCGGCGGGCGATAGCGCGGCTCTCACTCTTCAAGCGTTAAACTGCAGCGCCTGCCACGAAAGGGACGGCATCGGGGGACCGGATGCGGCACGGAAAGCTTATTTTTCAGGCGACCATAATCTGGGCGACACTGGGCGCTACCCGCCCCCGCTGACAGGGGCGGGCCGCAAGCTCCAGCCCGAATGGCTGACTGCCTTGCTGCAAGGATCCAACCGCGTGCGGCCTTATCTCAAAACACAGATGCCATCCTATGGAAAAGCAACGGAGCCACTCGCACGGACCCTTGCACAGGCGGACCATCGAGTTGAAAAGCCGCTCCCGGGTGGGGACGACACTGCGGGGCGTAAGCTCCTTGGCACTCAGGGAGGCCTGGGCTGTATCACCTGCCACCGCTGGGGAGACAAGGCCGCCCTCGGCATCCAGGCTCTGGACCTGAGCAACCTCGGCCAACGCCTCCAACCGGCTTGGTTGGCACAATACCTCGTGGATCCCTCCTCCTACCGACCCGGAACATTGATGCCGTCTTTCTGGCCATTGGGCCGGGCCTCCAATCAGGAGATTCTGGGAGGAGATACCGCACACCAAATATCCTCCATTTACGCTTTTGCGAAAAGCGCCAATGGCGAACCGGATGGGTTTCCAGAAACAAGCGGCGGCCAGTTCGAACTCGTTCCAAAAGACCGTCCCATCTTGCAGCGCACCTTCCTCGAAGGGGTGGGCACACACGCAATTTTGGCGGGCTTCCCCACCGGAGTGCACCTCGCTTACGACGGCAAAACGGGTCGCCCAGCCTTCTTGTGGAAAGGCCGGTTTTTTGACGCCTACAACACTTGGTTCTCAAGATTCGCACCCTTTGAAAAACCCTTGAGCGATTCCATTGTGCATTGGCCCATTTCAGAAAAAAGCGAACCTCCGGTCGTTTTCGAAGGATACAAATTGGACAAGGCTGGAGTGCCGTCCTTCCTGTATTCCATCTCCGGAGTCCCCATCGAAGACCGCTTTGAAGGGACAGATAATGGATTGAAGCGGCAAATATCCTGGCCGACAGCCGCACAGGCTCCAACGATTACACATCCCTTGAACGTCGAGATAAGCGAAGAGTCTTCCAGCAAACTCGGAAACCGCCGGTTCACCTATTTGTGGAAATGAAAACAAGTTTGTATGCTCTGGGAATCTCCGTCGCGGCGGGATTAAGGCTCGCAGCCGCTCCCTATACCATCGAAGACATCCTCACTGCAGAGTCGCCCTCCGCCTCGCGCAGCAAGGAGTGGAAACCGGGCTCCGGTATTGCCCTGGAGGTAAGCGGGATGGACTGGATGGCAGACGGACGTTTGGCGATTGCCACTCGCAAAGGCGATGTATGGAGCGTCGATGGCGTTTTGGACGGAGCTCCCGATAAAATCAAATTCAGCCTGTTTGCCTCCGGCCTGCACGAACCCTTGGGAGTCCTGCTCGAAGGCGGCGACCTGCTCGTCACCCAACGCACCGAACTCACAAGACTGCGCGATACCGATGGCGACGGTGTGGCCGATGAATACCGCAACGCCGGCCACGGCTGGAACGTCTCCGGTGCATATCACGGTTATGCCTACGGTCCCCGTCGCGACGGCCAAGGCAGGCTCTGGATTTCGCTCAATCTG
Source organism: Chthoniobacteraceae bacterium (assembly GCA_947479475.1). GTDB lineage: Bacteria > Verrucomicrobiota > Verrucomicrobiia > Chthoniobacterales > Chthoniobacteraceae > Chth-196. The sequence continues at coordinate 2,505 of CANJZW010000071.1, read as the reverse complement.
GATATGGGCGACCACTCCGACAACAAGGCGCCCTGGCGCGGTTGGGCAGGGACCATCGCAAAGGATGGCAATTTCACCCCGATGGCCGCCGGAATGCGCTCCCCCTGCGGATTGGGAGCGAACATCGCGGGAGACATGTTCTGCGTCGACCAGCAAGGCACGTGGGTTCCTGCAACGCCCATCTACCACCTGCGCAAGGGGGCATTTTTCCTCAACCCTGAAGGCATCGCCTCGCAAACTCTGCCCGAATCGCCGCTGAAACTCTCCGCAAAAGTCCCACAAAAAGTCCCCTACCCCGATGCCGTCCACGCACTCCCCGAAATGTGCCCCCCAGCCGTATGGCTTCCTTATTACAAAATGGGCCGGAGCGGCACCGATCTCGCCGTGTGTGATGCGGGTGGGAAGTTTGGCCCTTTTGACGGCCAGTTGATGGTGGCTGAATTCACAGACGCAAAGGTCAATCGCGTATTTTTGGAAAAGGTAGAGGGCGAATACCAAGGCGCCGCCTTTCCTTTTTTAAAGGGTTTTGCGTCTGGAATCGTCCGCCTGCTTTTTGCAAAAGACGGAAGCTTGATGGTCGGAATGACCAGTCGCGGTTGGTCCTCACTGGGCACCAAAGCTTATGGGCTGCAACGCATCCGCTGGAATGGTGAAACGCCCTTCGCCATCCGTGAAATGCGGGCGCGCCACGATGGGTTTGAATTAGTCTTCACCGAACCCGTGGACGAGGTAACCGCCCTGAATCCAGCCTCCTACGCGATGAAAAGCTACACCTACCTCTACTCTTCCGCCTATGGGAGCGAGGAGATTGAGATGCAGACGCTCAAAATCGCCAGCATCAAACAGGGTTCGGACAAACGCAGCGTCCAGATCGTCGTCGAAGGCCTGCGGCCTCTCTACGTCCATGAACTCCGTGCTGATGGCGTTCGGTCCGCCACGTCCGCCTCCCTCGAGTACCCCGATGCCTACTACACACTGAACCGGATTCCAAACTCCTCCGGCTCTCCAAAGCCTAAAGGAAAAAACGCACTCAAATAAGCAAAGCGTCCTTGCCTGTTTCTCTTAACGCACGAGCCCTGTTCAGCCTCGCCACAATCCATTCTCTCAGAATTCAAGTCGCGGAGCCTGACCCGAGGAGCATTGATTTGAAACTGCCTGGCCGTTAGAAATGAGCCGCCATGCCCGCCTCCCCTCAAAAATCTGTTCTCGCCATATTTGCCCATCCCGACGACATCGAGTTTGTCGCCGCCGGAACCATGCTCCGGCTGCGCGAGCGTGGGTGGACACTCCACTACTTGAACCTCTGTACCGGCAACGGAGGCTCGGTGCAGACCGATGGCCCAACAACCGCTGCATTGCGCTTGAAGGAGGCCCAGGAAGCGGCCCGTATTCTCGACGCCTCTTTTTATGGCCCGATTGCAAATGATCTCGAACTGATCTACTGCCCGGCGTTACTCAAAAAAGTGGCCGCCGTCGTGCGCGAAGCAAGACCCCAGATTGTCCTCACCCATTCGCCTCAGGACTACATGGAGGACCATATGAACGCCTCGCGTCTCGCCGTCACCGCCGCCTTCGCTCATGGCATCCCCAACTTTCTAACGGATCCTCCTACTGCCGCATTTTTCCACGATGTGAGTGTTTACCACGCGATGCCTCACGGTTTGTGTGATCCTCTCCGCAAGAGTTTGCGGGCTGGCCTTTATGTCGACACCTCCGACGTCCATGCGCGCAAGCGAGAGGCGCTGGCCGCTCACTCCAGCCAAAAACACTGGCTGGATGTGAGCCAAGGCATGGATTCCTATCTGGTGAGTTTGGACGAAAGTTCGCGCGCTGTGGGGAGACTCTCCGGACGTTTTGAATACGCCGAGGGCTGGCGCAGACACCTCCACCTGGGACTAAGCGCCACCGATATCGATCCCCTGCAAGAAGCACTGAGCGGGGTCTGCGCCGTAGACGAAGCTTACGAAGCCTCACTCGGTTTACGCTAGAAACGGCAAAGGGGATCAGATGCTGGCAGCCATAGCGGGACCAGATGCAAATCAATCGACGGCAATGATTCGCCATGTAAAACAGTCCCGTGGAATTGCGGATATCGTGTTCCTGAAAATGCGGGCTTCCCCAAGTATTGAAATTCCTTGGTCCATGGATAATTGAGAGTGGCAGAAATGTCGTTCCACTTTTGTCCGAGGAAAGGAATCGGGCACCGACAAACGGATACAAAAACTCTGCCATACCAAACAGCGTGCCCTCATATCGCAGCGAAGACTCCTTGGACCCCCGCGTTTACTCTCCTCGTGTCTGCCTTATTATCTCCAACAATAATGACGTTCAGCCCCACCGCCTTGTGGACATAACTTAGCCCTACTTCGCGGACTCGCGTCTAAAAACGGCTATTTTCGGGAGTCTTTTTGTTGCAAGCTCCTCATTTGCAGGCATCGTTTTTTCAAAAGTGCTTGTAGTGCCGACCTACCCCCTTGCGGGTCTTTTTCAGAAAGTGGTTTCATG
>CANJZW010000070.1 GCA_947479475.1 Chthoniobacteraceae bacterium | reverse complement strand
GTCCTTGAGGGCCAACACGCCACCCGCCACTACGATTGTCCCCGCCGTGGTGCTGGGGCCTGTCAGAGTCAGCGTGTTGGTGTTCTGTTTGGCCAGGGAAAGGGACCCGCCAAAAACGCCGCCGAACGTGGTCGATGCCGTTGTCGAAACGGTGAGAAGGGCTGCTGTAGCGCTGGTGACAGTGCCCGCCATGCCGGGCAAGGGGTTCACCCCAAGCAACTGGCCGACGACCTGGTTGTTTCCATTGAGATCCAGCGTGGAATTGCCGTTCACGCGGACATCCGTGAGGGTCGCTGCGCTCGCCGTGGGGATGACCAAAAGCGTGTTTGAGTCGCCGCTAGCGAGGATGACCGTGCCTCCATTAATTACCAAGCCGCCGCCTCCCGTGAAATACTGAGGAGAGTTCAACTGCAACACGCCATTGCCTGCCTTCACCACTCCGCCGGTGCTGACAACGCTGCCGGTGAGACTCAGCGTGCCGTCGGCAACGACCTGCGCATAGAGAGCGCCAGTTCCTGTGGCTCCCGCCGAAATCAGCGGGACGGTCAGGTTTTCAACCCCGGCCAGGGCAAGGATCCCTCCGGAATAGAGGTTCAACTGGGCGCGGTCTTGGAGGGCGCCTCCATCAAGATTCAGTTCGCCGCCGGAAAGCAGCGTGAGGCTGTTCATCAGCATATTCGCGTAGATGGTTCCCGGGGAGGAAAGACCCACGTTTTGAAGGGGTCCGGTGGCGGTGAGCGAATTCACAAAGGAGAGCAGTTCGGAGTTCAGCAGGGGGCGTAGTCCGGAGCTGCCGGCGGTGAGGAAACCGGTGCCTGTCCCTGTGGCAGAGGTGTCGCCCAGGATGTCGGGCCGGATGCTCATAGTGAGGGGACTGGTGCCCCAGGAACCGCCGCCGCCTACCAGATTGGGTGTGGTGAGGGTGACGGAAGCCGTACCGGAGGAGAGGGGATAGAGGCCCAGGTTGTCCCCGCGCAGCAGCAGGCTGCTGGTTGAACTTTGCGCGCTCAGCGTGGTCGCCGCAAAGTTCAGGGAGCCGGCGTTTGTTCTCAGAGTGACCACGCCGCCGCCATCGCCCGGGGTGAGGGTGGCGATGGTTTCGCTCACGGGCGTGGAGGCATTGCCTGTGAGTAATAGCTCCCCGCCCTGGGGAGTGAGCGTGACCGTATTAGCAGCCATCAGGGTGGGGCCACCGAGGCGGTTGCTGGCGGCCTGTGCGGTGTTGTCCATCAGCAGGGTGCCGCGTTGCAGGTTATAGGTGGCAAAGGCGAGGCTGCCCGCGCCCGCGAGGGTCACGCTTCCGCCTGCGAGGGTCAGGGTTGAAAGGAGCGAAGCGCCGTTATTGCCGGTGAGGGACCAGTTGCCGGAACCTACCTTCTTCACATTCAGCAAACCGTTGGTGAAGTCGCTGGAGAAAGTTCCCGAGAAGGTGCCGCTGGTGTTATCACCGCCGGTCACCACGGTACCCGTGGACCCGGTGCTGAAGTTTTTGATGGTGCCGGAGCCTACCACCGAACCCAGGAGCAGGTTGGTGAGGCCGCGCATGTCGAGGGTGGTGCCAGCGGTGAGATTGAGGGTGGAGAATCCATAGTTGGAGGCGCTTCCTAGAACGACCTCGCCGGCGTTGATATTGAAAGTGTTTGCGGCATAACTCACGCCGCCGAGGGAAAGGACGCCCGCCCCTGTTTTGTTGAGGCTGCCGGCGGACAAGATCGTGGCGTTCAGCGCCAACCCGATCTGGCCGTTGCTCCCAAGCACCGTGGTGTCGCGCACTGGGTCCACGTTGATGGTGGCGGAGGCGGGCAGAAGGAGGTTGCCCATCAGGAGGGGGATCGAGCGGGGGTCGTCCAGATTGGTGGCGGTGATCTGGCCCGAGGCAATGGTCAGAATTCCCGCGCCTGTTTGCACGTTGGGGCCGGTTCCGGCGCCACCGCCTTGTGTTTCAAAGATCAGGTTCTTGATCGTCTCGTTGAACCCGTTCAAAGACAATTGCCCGCCGCCCCGGAGTTTGACCTGGGCGGTATCCGCAATCTGGTTGGAGCGGTAGTTCGAGGCCGCCACGTTTCCCATCGTATCCGTGCCTACATTGTTGCCGCTGGTGACGATGAGGTCGCCGGGAATGGCGTTGAGGGGGGCATTGAGTGAAGTCGAAACACCGTTAACGTAAGTGGTCCCGGAGAAGGTGTTGCCGGGGCCGATCAGCAGGGAGAGCGGGACGTAGCCGTAAAGGCCGGGGACCGTGGCGGTGCCGGTGGCGGCCGCGGACATCAAGATCTGCGTTGCGCTGAGGATGGAGGAGATACTGCCACTGACAAAAGACGTCCCGGAGAGCAGCATCCCGGGCGCAAGGCCGGCGGTGGAGGGGACCGTCAAGATGGCGGACCCATTGGTGAGGGAACCGCCTGCAATGGCGTAGGTACCGGCGGCGGTGGCGCTGGCGGAGAGCGTCAGGGTCGAGCCGGAGAAACTGGAAACGGTGGTTCCAGCCGGGATGAGAGGGCCGGAAACGGGCATTCCCACCTTGATGTTGTAGTAGGCGGCCGCGTTGGCGAGGTTCACGGTGAGGAAATTGCCCGAGGTCAGCACGCTGGAAACGGTGCCAACCACGGCGATCCCCCCGCCGCCGAGGCCAATAGCCCCATTAGCCCCATTACTCATATTATCCAACACGAGGGAGAGCGCCCCGCCGCCGGCTGGGTTGTTGATGATCTGGGAATTGATCGTAAGCCCGGCGGAAGAATTGTGGACAAAGAGTTCCGGACCGCCGGAGGTGAGCGAACCGGTGAGCAGCTGCCCGCCAATGGTTTTACTATTGGGATTTGCGCCCAGAATCCCGCCGGTGGTGATCGTCAGGAGGTCGCTGGCAGAGGCAAAGTTGACGACGGGCGTGCCTTTGGTGAGGGTCAGCGAATTGATATTGGTGCCGCCGGAGGGAACGGTGTCTGTTCCGCCGATGGCCAGGTTGCGGCCCACGGTGCTGGTGGCCAGCCCGGCGAAGGAGGTGACGAACATCGGAGTGGTGAGCATGCGGATCCCCGTGGCGGGGTCGTAGGTGGCGAACTCGTATTGGGTGGCTGTGTAACCCGTGACATAACCGTCGCCGTTCCCTGCCGCCGTGGCCCAGCCGCCAAGGATGCCGCCGACTAACGTAGGCGGCGTCGCGAACTTGAAGTTGGGGTTGTCTCCGGGGGAACCGTTTGCCGCGAGGAAATTGAGGGCGGACCCGGTGGAGCGGGTGAGACTGGCTAGAGTCAATACGCTGGAGCCGAAGCCGCCATTGCCCACGGATTGGCGGATCACGCTGGCGCCGCCTGCGAGGGAAACCGGTCCGATGCTGATGGCGCCCTCCGTGCCACTGCGGCTGTTGTAGGCGAAGGCGCCGCCATCAAGGGTGAGCGGAGTGGTGGAGCTGATGCGGTTGGGGAGCGCCTGGATGCCGGAATCGTCCCACACCAAGGCGGCGTTGCGAACGGTGATGCCGGAGGTGTTGGTGAGGGCGCCCTGGTCGAGGAGGGTGAGGGCGCCGCCCATCACGGTGGTGGAACCGGTGTAGGCGTTGGTGTAGCGCAGGTTGAGGCTCTGACTCGTGGAAGAGGTCTTGTACAGGTTGATGTTCCCGTTGATCTGGCCGGTGAAGTCGCGGGCGAGGGTTTGGACCAGCATGAGGTCTGAGGTCGTGCCCGAGGAGTTGAGGACGGTGCCGGCGGTATTGGGCAGGGTAGAGGTGGCGCCCGAAGCAAAAAGACCGCCGGTGGCTAGCGAACTGCCGTTGAGATCCAGCGTGGCGCCAGGGTTGACGTTCAGAAGGTCAGCAGGGATCGCGGTGGCTATGGCGCCTACGCTTCCGGGAGCGGTGGAGAACTTGAAGAATATGGCGTTCTGGGAGGGGGCGTTGGCACCGAACTGGAGGGTGCCAAGGTTGAGGGCTGTTAAGCCGGTGAAGGAGTTGTAGCCGCCATTCAGGACCAACGTGCCTTCGCCGCCCTTGGTGAAGTTGTTGTTGGTTGGGCTTAGCGCGCCCCCGAGCGGCACGTTGAGGGTCAGCGTGGTGGTGGCGCCGACGGTTTGGAAGATGAACTCGCGGTTGCCGCCGTTGTAGGCGTTGAGCACCCCTGCGCCACTGGTGCCGGCATTAATGCTGCTGCTCAGCGTGGCGAGAACGCCGCCGCTGTCCAAATTGAGCACCCGGTTGAGGTCTAAGGTGAGGGTTCCACCCGTGGCCGACGAACCGCCGAAGGTCAGCGAGTTGACCACCGTGTTGCTGAGCGTCGCGGTGGGCGCCCCAGGGGTGAGACTGGAATTGTTGGTCAGCCAGACGTTGGCGTTGGCGGTCAGGGTGAGCGTGCCTTCGGTGGCCAGATTCATGGGACGCACGCCGAGATAAGCGGTCGTTTCAGAGACCGCGAAACTGGTGCCGGAGCCTGAGGATGAACCGTCCACCAGCAGCCAGGGAACGATGCCGCGGTTGGTTGTTCCGTTCCCGCCAACCTGACCCAGTTGCGTGGCGACGGCTGACAGCGTCAACCCTGACCAGGTGCCGCCCGTGGTTGCCACGCCGCGCACAAGCCCGGTGGCCGGGGCGGTTCTCGTAACGCTGTTTGGGGTGAACAGCAATGACCCGCCGCCCACCGTCGTGAGCGTCACCAAGTTGAACCCGCTGGAGAAGATCAGGTTTGCTCCCCCGAGACTTTCGGACATCGGGGCGGCGTTGCCAATCAGCTCAAAGCCGGAGGCGTTCAGGCTCAGCGATTTGCCAGTGCCGATCCTTGTTCCGAAGACGGTACTGCTGTTATCCAGGCGCAGGACATTGCCCATGGCCAGGCCCGTGACGGTGCCCATATTGAGGATGGTAGTGCCGGTTGAACCGGTCTGACCCGAGCCGCTGACGATTACGAGTCCTTCGTTGATGGTGAGGCCGCTCTGTGTGTTGGTGCCGCTCAACACCAGGGTGCCCGCTCCTACCTTCGTGAGCAGGAAGGCGCCGCTGATGGTGCCGGAGACGATCAGGCTGCCGCCCCGGGAGACGCCGCTGAGGCTGTTGACGTAATTGCTGCCGATACTGGACGCCGCTCCCAGAAGCAACGAACCGCCCAAAGTCGCGCTGCTTGCAGACGTGTTGATCAACGCCCCCAACGCACTGGCCGTGCCTGAGTTAAGCACGCCGGTGCCGGTGCCCGTGTAGCCGACGCCGTTTAGCGTGATGGGGCGGGTGGTGGTCTGCCCGTTGAGGTCCAGCACGGCGCCGCTGGCGACGGTGGTCATGGGCGCCGCCCCAAGCGCGGAGGCCGATCCCAGGCGGAGAACGCCTGCACCCACGTAGAGGCTGCCGGAAATAGTGTTGGCGCCCGAAAGCGTGAGAATATCGGGTGCCACCTTGAAGAGGAGCGTGCCGGAACTCACGGCGCCTGCGAGTACGCCACTGAGGGTGATGTCCCCAAAGCCGCCGATGCTCGAGAGGGTCCCGAGGCTCAAGGCCCCTGCATAACTGGCGGTGGAGGATGCACTGTTCCACAAGGCGGCGGTGGAGTTGGTGGCGAAAATGGAAGCCCCCGTCCCCGATAGGAGAACGTTACCGGAGACCACGTTTTGCCCGTTTAAATCCAGCGTGGCATAGGCCGCCGGGGCCGTCAGATTGACCACCCCGAGGGTGCCTGCCGATGCCGTGCCCGAAACCGTGAAGGAGGTGTTGTCAATGATGCTGCTGATGGTGAGGCCCGCGGGTAAAAAACCGGCGGTTCCAGCGTAAACGGAACCGCCCACCAGCAGCCCCAGACTGGATACCGTCTCCGCACCGGAAAGGGTCACGAGGGAACTGCCGGCGGTGAGTGTGACGGCGCCTGTCGACAAGGTTTGCGCCTTGCCGATGGTTGTGGTGCCGGAGGAAAGGGCGCTGCTGCCCGCCAGCATGAGCACGCCGCCGGAAACGTTGAGTTCCCCGGTGAAGGAGCCTGCATTGTTTCCGCCCAAAACCAGAATGCCGTCCCCGCGTTTGGTGAGGGCGCTGGTGCCGGTGCCGATTGCCGCGATGTTTCCAAGTAGCATGAGCGTGCTAGCGGACTGGGCGAGGCTTTGGGAACCGGTGTTGAGGGTGACGCCGTTCCCGATGCTGATGTTACCTCCAAACCCCATCCAGCCGCCGGAGAGCGAACCCAGGTTGCCATTCACCACGTTGAGGGTGGAGGCATCGCCAAGGGTGAGCGTTCCGGTGGAAACCGCACCGAAGAGGGAGCCGTAATTGTCAATGGTGTCGGTGCTGCCTGCGGGCAGCAGGTAGTTAGTCGTGATGAGGGCGGCGAGGTTGTAGTTGTTTGCGGCTGTGGGAAGGGCGTTTGCGTAATAGAGGTTACTGGCGGCGATCGCCTGGAAGGCGCCGGGGGTGAGGGTGGCGGCGCCGGCGGTGTCAGAACCGGAGTAGAGCAGGCGCTGCCCACCTGCGACGGTTGCGGCGGCGTTGGTTGCCTTGTAGGCGATGCTATGCAGGCCGGAGGTGAGGTTGATGCTCTGGCTGGCGGTGTCGGCCAGGCCCGTGTTCGTCCCGCTGGTCGCATTGGACGAAAGGACAATGTTACCGTCAATGTAGAGGGTGATCTGGTCGTCTGCGGCGGCTGAGAAGGTGTAGAGGCCCCCCTTGGTGATGTTCAAAAGGCCGGTGTATGCGCTCAGCGAGGTGACAAAGTTTGAGGCGGTGGAGGCCGGCCGGTTGAGGAAGCCGCCCTCGGAGATCTGGGAGGCCACCTTTTGTCCGGAGAAACCCAAGCCAGAGGCAGACTGCGAAAGCGTGTTGATGGCTGTGGAAGCCGAGGCAAAGGAGGCGTTGAGGCCTCCGACCGTAAAGGCGCCCGAAGATGTCCCGGCGGCGAGGTAGGCGGTGCTGGGGATAACCAAGGTTGGGAGCATGCTCCCCGCGCCCATCGTAATCGTGCTGCCGGTCGCGCTCAGAAGGGCCGCAGAGGTGCCGATGGTCACGAGGTCCGGGAGGACCAATCTTCCGAGGCCGATGTTGACGGGTTTGGCGCCGGTGTAGCTGTAGACGGCGACTGTGGTGCCGGCGGCAGGGTTAAACTGCACGGCGGAAGAGCCGGAGGAGGCCAGGTTGTCGATGCGCAGGGTGTAGTTGCTTCCACTGGTGACGTTTAAAATCTGACCACCGCTCATGCTCAAGGAGCCTACTTCAATGGTGTTGCCTGTGTTTGCGGTGTAGGGACCGATCTGCAGGTTGAGCGCTGTAGCCATGGTGCCCGAGACAATGGCCGTGTCGGCGTAAGAAATGAGGCTGTTGCTGGAAAGTCCGTTGTTGAGGAGTTGCAGAAGCCCCGAATTAAAGGTGATCAGACTGGAGGGAGTGTTGCTGATGCCGGGCATGGGAGTGGCGATGCTTCCCGCCAGCCCACCGTAGAGGAGGGTTCCTGCGTTTAATTGGATGCCGCCGGTGAAGGTGTTGGAGTTGAGCAGGGAGAGCGTACCCAAGCCCGTTTTGAGGAGAGTGGCGGCGCCACCGCCTGCATCGAGGGATGTTTCAGACAGGACGCCTCCGAGGGTGAGCGTGGCCTGTGGGGCTTCGATGTTGAAGGTCGCCAGACCGCTGTTCAGAAGTAAGCCGGCTCCGTTCAAGGTGAGGGCGTTGAGTCCTTTTACATTGAGAGTGCCGGCCAGGGTGTAGTTGTTGGCCAGGGTGTAGGCGCCTGAGGACAGCAGCGTCGTGTTGTCTTCCATCGCCAGCAATCCCGTGCCCACGGGGCCGGAGGTGACAGTGGCACCGACCGCGTTGCCCACACTGTTTCCGCCGATGACCAACCCGCCGGCCAAGACACCCACGCCGCCCGAGAAGGTGCTCGCCGTGGAGGAGAGCTGCAGCAGTCCATTGCCCGTCTTGACGATGCCGTAGCCACCGCTTGCGCCGTTAAAGGTCGCGCCGGTCCACTGGTCGGTGATGGCGGCGCTGACATTGAGCGTCGGGGTCACGCTGGCGATGGCGGTATTACCGTTCACGGTGACGGGCGCCACGTTGAAGGTGCGGTTTGCCCCATTGAGCTCAAGGACCGAGCCCGTCGAGGCCAGGGTGGAGACGGTTGAGGCGTTGGAGGAGGAGGCGGTGACATCCCCGTTGAGTTTGAGCGTGCTCCACGTTGTGAATGTGGCCGGAGTGAGCTGGTTGGCGACGGCGGGTTGAGAAATCCCGACGGAGAACCCGTCCCCGCCGATGGATGTGATAAAAGTGAGGGTTCCAGCGGGAAGGATGCCGGATAAGGAAATGGGCATCCCGACGGAAAGACCTGCGACGGTGCCCATGGTGATGGTGGTGCCGCTGGAGCCGATCGTGCCGGTATAGGGGGTGAAAGTCTGGCCGGCCGCCGTGGCGGTGGCGGTGCCGGAGAGGAAGACGGTGGTGGCGTCTACGACCCGGGTGATGGTGGTGCCGGCGGGGAGGTTGGGGTTTACAAAAGGCATGCCAGCGACGAGCCCCGCGGTGGAGCTCAAGGTGACCGTGGAAGAGCCGCTGGTGAGGGCGCCGGTGACGGAGGAAAGCCCGCTGCCCAAATTGACGGCGGGGCCGGTGCCGCCGTTGTTGTTGAAGGTAAGGCCGGCGAGTGTGGTGTCGTAGGTGTTGAGATTGAGGGTGGCGCCGCCATTGAGGGTGGGAGTGACGGCGGTGGAGATTTGGTTGGGGCCAAGGGCGGTAACGGTGGCGTAGTTGAGGATGAGGTCGCCTGCGGGGATGGCAACGGTGGCGTTGCCATCGGCGTTCTGGACGGCAAGTTGGATGGAGCCGGTGTAACTGTTATTTCCATTTAAAACGGTGCCGCCAGTGTAACTGTTGGCATTTGCCAGCAGCAGAATGCTCGAATAGGGGGTGAAGACGAGACGGGTCCTGGCGCCGTAGCCGTTGTCGACGATGGAACTGTTGATCGTGGTGGTGTAGTAGGTGGAGGTCAGGTAGAGGCTGGCATTCCCAAATGCCTGCGTGCCTCCCGCCGTGAGGCGTCCATTCCCCACGGTTGAACCGAGGGAACGGCTGTAGGAACCTGAATAAAAGGTGGCGGCGCCCGAAGTGAGGTTCAAGGTGTCGGCGTTGTCCGCAAAACCGAGGGTCTGTACAGCCGTGTTTGTATACGACAGCGCGTTGATGGCGTAGGTGCCCGCCGTTCCGAGCCCTCCCATGTCAGGGACGAATAAACCGGCGCCGGTGAGTTTGATGTTTTGTGTCGATCCCCCGGCGGCCGAGAGAAAAGTCGCATCGTAGCCTTTGAAACCGGCGGTGTTCAGCGAGGCCACTCCCAACTGGGAATCGTACGACATCAGCTCAATAAAGTTTGTAGCGAAGGGCAGGATCCCGTTCACGAGCAGGGACTGGCCATTGGTAAATTTGAGGCGGGAGGAGGAACCTATGGCGCCCGTTGCGACGGGGTACAGTGTGGCGTCATTTTGCAAGGTCAGGCTCCCTGTCTGGACCTCTATGGAACGGATGCCGGTGGATCCGTTGTTTAGATAAATCACGTTCATGCCCTCTGCCAGGGTGAGATTGCCTAACGTCTCTACGACGGCCGTATTGTCGCGCCCATAGGCATACAGGGTCGCCCCGCGCATGGTCACGGGCGCGGCGTCGTTGATGCGGTTGTTGAGGGCGGCCTGGCCGCTGGTGTTGGCGAGATTCAGCGTGGCGTAGTTGATGTCGAGAGACGAGGTGTTGGGCAGAGACGCGAAATCGGTGAGTGTCAGCGCACCATTGTTGACCAGCGTGGAACCGGTATAGGGGTTGGGCGCGTAGAAGGTGGCCGTATACCCTCCTGTTTTGTTGAATGAGAGGCTGCCTGCCAACGTCCCACCCCAGGAGTCCGTCGAGACCCCGGCATAAACGAAGGTGGCAGGTGAGGCGGAGGTGATGAGGCCTCCCGCGCCCTGGATTCCGGTATTGTTGGGGCTGCGCAGCATGCCGACCATCTGGCTGTTGCCGTTCAAATCCAGAGTCGCGCCGGGGGCTACGTCTAGGTATTGCCCCGCGGCTCCACCCTGCACACCCTGCCAAAGGGTGTTGGTGCCGCCATTGAGGACCACGGTGCCGGCTGCAATCGTCAAATACGACGTACTTGTGTTAAAGTATTGCTTGGTATTGAGGTTGAGCGTTCCCGCGAGGCCCTTGGTGAAACCTCCGTTGCCCGTAATGGAAGCGTTGAGCGAGAGGGTGGCGCCTGAATCCACCAGCAGCGCCATTTCCGCGGCCCCCGCAGTGATGAGTGGCGCGCTGCCGGCGAGGGTTAGGGCGGCATTTCCCAAAGTGGCCTCGGTGCCGCCGGTGACGAGGATGTTGCCCGAAACCACATTCAAGGCCATCCCGCCTGAAGCCGCAAAGTTGAGGCCGACCGCCGTTCCCGTGCCTGCGAGCAGAAGGGAGTTCAGGGATTTGCCGGGGAGACCTGTGCTGGCGAAGTCCGTGGAGAGGCCGGTGAGTTTGAGGTTGTAGTTGGTGGAGGTGGTATCGAGGGCGTTGAAGCCGGTGCTTCCCGAAGTGCCTGCGACCGAGAGAAGCGAGCCAAGGCTTAGGGTGGTGCTGCCCGGGGTTGCCGGGTAGGCAAAGGGCACGATGGCGGTGCCGCCGGAAACAGACAGCGTGCCCGCGAAGTTTGTGCCGCTGGGGTCGATAACGACGCCCCTGGACAAAATACTGCCTGAGAGGGTGGGCTGTGAAACAAAACGAATGGACTGCGCCGTGCTCAGGAGCGTACCGCTATTAAAGGTGATTGTGGCGCCGGTGCTTGGCGCGATCAAAGAGGAGAACGAAAGGGTTCCTGCGGCGGCGCCCGCGTTGGAGTAATTGACGACATTGTTCCCAAAAAGCGGGTACAAAAAGTTGAGTGTTTCGTTTGAGGCGGAGGTGCCGCTGGCGGTGTAGGAAAAGGTGCCGCCATACAGGTAAAGATATCGGCCGCCGAGGCGGTTTGCCTGGGCGAGGGTGCCGGAGTCGTTCACCGCCAGGGTGGCGCCGGGGTAGACGTAGAGAACTTGTGAGCTGCTGCCAATCGACCCGGAACCCGCCAGTGAAAAGGTGCCCGTATAAACGGTGATGTTGTTGGTGAAGTTCGTGTATGGTTTCTGCACCGTGGTCATGCCGGTGCCGTACTTTGTAATGCTGCTGGGCACAGCCCCGGTGGCCATGGTCCCGTTGAGGAAAATCGCGCCGTCTCCGGACAAACTCAATGCAACCCCTCCCACGAGGGAGCCTGACAGGGTGAGGGAGGCCCCTGCATCGGCTCCTATCGTGGATGCACCGGTGAGCGTGAGTGTGCCGGTTAGGACGTTGGTTCCGCTGAAGGCCTCGATCGCACCTGCATTGTTGATGCCGGCGGAATTGCTGATGCTGATGGGTTCGGCGAGGGTGACTCCGCCGAGTTGCAGGGCTGCACCAATGTTGGCGCTGACTGTTGTGGCTCCCAGTGTGGCCCCCAGGGCGTTGTTGTGGGAGACGAGAACCGCGCCGGCGTTGATCGTTAACGGCCCGGTCCAGCCCGTGTTGTCGGCGGCGAGGGCGAGGGTTCCGTTATCGTTTTTCTGCAGGGCGTTTGTGACGGCGCTCAACCCAAACGCGCTGCTGAGAGTCAGAGTGTTGCCCCCCGTGACGTCCAGGCCCGATGCGGCTGCGTTGAGATAGACCGTTTTGCCCAGGGTGAAGGTTCCTGTGGCCCTCAACCCTTGTGTGAAGCTGTTGGCTGAGAGGCGGAGCGTCCCGGACTGGCCCAGCGCGGCCAGGGTGCCAACCTGCAAAATCCCTGCCGTAATGTCGATGAGGGTGTTTGTTCCCCCGAAGGTGTTGTTTGTGCCGGAGAGCACGAGGGCGCCGGGGCCCGCCTTGGTGAGGGCCACGGTCCCTGCCGTGGTGGGGCCTCCGGAGAGGACGCCACTGAGGGTGAGTCCCTGGACGAGATCGGAGGCCGAGGCCGCGCTCACGGTGAAGGTGCTGCCCAAGGGCGAAATCTGCGTTCCGAGCGGGATGTCCGGGGAGAGGATCAGTCCGTAGGCGTTGTTGTTAGTGAGGTTCAGTCCGTATTGCAGGCCGGGGGAGGTAAAGTTTGTGAGGGCGATGGTTTTGTTGACCATCTGATTGAAGGTCTGTGTCTGGCCGTTGCGACCGATCACGAGGGAGGGAAGCGTGCCGGTGGAGTTGAAGGTGACGTTGTTCAGTGTGATGAGATTGCCGGAGGCGTCGCCATCGGCGTACAAATTGAAATTGGTACCGCCATTGATCGTGATTGGCACGCTGGGGGCGATGCCGGCAACGTTCAGTCCGAAGTTGCCGAGGCCGGTTTTGGTAATCGAGGTGATGGAGGCGGGGTTCGTGAGGACGCCCACGTAGTTCACGGTGAGCGAAGGGTTGAGCACGTTGAGCTGAAGCGAGCCGGAGGAGAGCGTTGGAGTGAGCGAGCCGTTCAAGTTGAGGGTGGAGAGGGAGATCCCGGTGAGTTTGTCAAACACGGGAACGGCACTTTGGAGCACCACAGCGTTTGCGAGTGAGCGGGTCGCGTTGTCCTCCCCCAGCAATTGCGCGCCGCTGCCCATGGTGAGCGTGCCCGTGCCGAGCGGGCCGGTGAAACCCAGTAACCCCAAGCCGGCGCCGTATTGGTTGGAGCTGCTATTGGCAATGGCCAGGCCGCCGGAGCTGACGGTGAGGCCGCCGTCAAAGTTACTTGTGGAGCTGCTGAGCGCCAGCACGCCAGCGCCTGTTTTAAGGAGGGAAACGCCGGCTCCGTAGATTGTGGATGAGATTTGCAACGCGGCGGCCGTCTGGGTGTAGGTGCTGCCGTTGATTTGAATGGCTCCGATGTCGAGGGTGCTTGTTCCTGGCAGAAACGCCAGGGTGCCGGAAATCACAGGGAGAAAGACGGCGTCCTGTGACGACACCGAGATGGCGGTGGGGTTGGTGAGGGTGAGGGTGCCGGAGGCGCTGGTCACAGAAGCGGCGGAGGTGCTGCCGTAGTTGTTGATGGCGATGCTGTCCAACGTGTTGGAGCCCACCAGAGTCAGAGTGGCGGTGTTGTTGAGGGTCACGACATTGGACGCGGCGATCTGACCCGCGTTGGCAAGCAGGGTGACCGTGGCGTTGGTGATGGTCAGCCCGCCGCCAGGAATGACGACGGCCCCGGCGGTGCCTCCGAGGGTTAACACGCCCTGGGAGACGGTTGTTCCGCCGGTATAGGTGTTGGCGGCGGTCAGGGTGAGATAACCGGGGCCGGACTTCACCAAAGCGAGCGAGGCGCTACCGGTGCCGGTCACCTGACTGAGGTCTTTGATCAGGGAATTAATGGTGACGGTGCTTAAACTGTATCCATTGAAGACCACCAGTTCCTTTACGCCGGAGGCTGAAGTTCCTCCGGAGGTGAGTGTTCCAGGCAGGGTCAGGGTGCCGATATTTGTGTTATAGCCGCTGTTGTCACGCAGCAACCCGCCCAGTTCGAGGTTGAGCACATCCGAGGCGTTGGTGAAGGCGATATCGCTCTGGAAGACCCCGCCAATACGCAGCATGGCTGCCACGGTGCCGCCGGCCACCAGGGTGTTTGTTCCGGAGGCAAGGCCGGCGGAGGTGGTTATTAAATTGGTGATCCTGCCCGAGCCGAAGACGCTGTCGTATCCGACAAAACCCGACTGGCCCATCGCGCCGATCCCAGCGACGGGGTCGTAGGCCGCGTAATCGGTGGAGTTGACGATTGCCCAAGCACCAAGAACTCCGGCGGCCGGCAGCGAGGGATCCTGGGTGAGGAAAAGCCGGCTGTAGTTGCCCACCAGTCCGAGGCCGGTTGCCGCAAAATTGACGGTCGCCCCTGCATTGCGGGTCAGGCTTGCGAGCGTGAGTTCGGCCGAATCGTACATGGCGGTCGCCCCTACTCCGGCGTTTGCGGTGACGGTGAAGGTGTTTGCGCCCATGGCCAGAGTGACTGGTCCCAGGGTTTCGGTGGCGGCGGCTTTGGCGCGGCCGGTGAGGGTGATCGCGCCGGAACGCAGGGTAATCGGAGCGGTGTCGCTGACGCGGTTGTTGATTTGGGTTTGAAGGGAGGCGTTGTTATCCAGAGTGAGACCGCCGGAATTGAGCTCGATAGCGGAGGTGTTGAGCAGTGTGGCATCGTCTCGGAGGGTGAGGGTTGCGCCTGAACGCACGGTGGCGCCGGTGTAGGTCTGAACGCTTCCAAGGGTTGCGGCATTGCCTCCGATCAAGGCAAAGCTGAGGGGGCCTGAGAGTTGTCCTGCGAAGGTTCCCCCGGCTCCCGAGACGAGCAGCCCGGCGCCAGAACTGGAAAGAACGCTTCCTCCCGTGCCTGGCAGGAGCCCCGGGGAAGCCAGGGTTGCGACGTACTGCGTGTTGCCCGCAAGGTCCAGAGTTGCGCCGAGACCGATGCGGAGTGTCTGGCTTGGCAGGAGGGTGTTGAGGCCTCCATTGAGGGTGAGGGTCCCACCGGCGATGACGGTTTCACTTCCATTGAAGTTTTGGGACTTCAATTTCAGGGTGCCATTCTGGGTTTTTACCAACCCGGTGTTGCCGGTGAGCGCGGCGTTGAGGTTGAGGGTCGAGCCCGCGGCCACGTTGAGATACAGAGGCAGGGTGGGGGAGGAGAGTTGGGCGAAACTGAGCGTGCTGCTGCCGCCCACCGCCAGCAGGGCGCCGCTGGTGAGCGAAAGACTGCTGCTTGCCCCGCTGAGGGTTGAGGCTGAAAGGCTTAACGCATTCACCGCGCGGGAGGCGCTCAGCAAGGTGCCAGAGGTGAGGCTGCCGGAGTCGATCGAGGAAAGCTGGTTCAGGGAATTGGACGAATACGCGGTGAAGGCTGTAAACCCGTTTGTGGGGTCGTAGGTGGCCAGCGCACCGGGGATAATGACCCGGTTGACCACGTTGTTGACGACAGTAAGACTTGCCGAACCGGTGGAAAGCAGCACCTTTTTGGTGGAGCCCAGCCCGCTGACCGCGCTCAAATCCAGCGAAGAACCCGGATTGGTTGCGAGGTTCACTCCCGCCAGAACAAGGCTCCCTGAGCCGGTCATTTTCAACAGCGCAGGAGCTTGATTAGCCGTGAGGCTGCCAAGCGAAACGGTGCCGCTGTTGGAAGTGAGATCCAGCAAACCGCCGGTGAGGGTCAAAAGCGTCCCGGAACCCAGACGCCCGGCGGCATTGACTCCGCCGCTATCATTGAGACGCAGCGTGCCGCCCGCAAAAAGGTTGACCCCGCTCAGAGCGTTCGCCGAGCCGCCGGACACGCCGCTCAAGACGACGAGGCCGCTGTAGACGGTGAGAGCCCCCGAGCCGCTGTTGACTCCCGTGAGGGCCAGGGTGCCGGTGCCCTGATAGGTCACGTTCCCCGCGCCGGCAAAGGAACCGCTCAGTAAAGTGTAGCCACCGCCTTGAAAAGTGGCACCGGAGGCGGTGTTGAGCGAACCGGAAAGGATGAGCGAGCCGCTGGTGAGTTCGTTTTGAAGCTTGTTACCGCCAGTTGTAAGAGTTCCGGCAAACTGAATGCTCCGGGTTCCGGAGATCACGGCGGGCTCCCCGCTCAGAGTGACTGGGTTGAGCAGGGCGCTGGAGCCTGTCATCACAATCTTGGAGCGCAGTTCGCCGCCGCCTAGGGTGAGGGTGGAGGAGGCTGCGCCCAAGACGCTATTGGTGGCGGTGACACTGGAGTTGTTCAGGAGCAGGGTGCCCTGGTTAAGCTGGACGCCTCCTGTGAAGGGGCTCGAACCGCTCAAGGTGAGGGAGGCGGCGTTGGCGAGGGTAATGTTGAGCTGGGTAAGCGAGGTGGGGTTGACCGTCGAATCCGTGATGGTTCCGGAAATCAGGGTGGACCCAAAGCCGCGAATGTTTAGTGTGTTAGGGATGGAGGTAGAGCGGGACTGGAAGGAGCCCACCGTGAGGGTTGCCCCGTTCTCAAGGTAGTTGTTGAGGTTCCAACTGTTGTAACCCCCGTTATTGCCGATCAGGCTTCCGGATGTGACGATGGACTGGGTGCCAGCGAACGAGGCGGTGAGAGCTGCCAACGTTTGGTTCAGAGCGAAGTTTGCACTGGTCAAGAGGGAGCCGCCGTAGGCGAAAATTCCGCCGGCGTTCAAGGTCACGCCCGCCGTACCGATCCCATTGGCCGTTAAACCCAAGAGCCCGCCACCGGCTATGAGGAGGCCGGTGAACGTGTTAGGCGCTGAGGGTGCCAGCGCCCAGATGCCGCCATCGGACTTGGTGACAGCTAGCGCTGTCCCACCATTGTCAGCCAGTGTTCCGGTGATGACGTTCATTCCCATGTTCATCCCGCGCAGGGCGAGGATTTTGGCGCCCGCCACGGTGTTGAGCAAAGTGCCTATGGAGAGGGCTCCAGAGCCGGAGGCGTCGATGGTCAGATTCGAAGTGGCGCCGCCATTGAGGAGGATGGGGCGCGTGACCGTTTCGCCCGGTCCGACATACAATAAGGAGGTGGTGGCTCCACCAACCCCAAATACTAACGATCCTCCGCCGACATTAGTCCCCAGGCTAGTCGCCGTAGCGCCGGCAGCACCGATCGAACGCACAATCAAGGCGCCGTATGGCAGAACTGTGTTTGAGGTGTAGGTGTTAGAGCCGCTGAGAATCAGGGTGCCGTAGCCTCCCTTAGTGAGGTTTAACGCAGTGCTGCCTCCACTGATGACGCCGCTGACAGTGGCGAAATCGAAGGTGGTGTTGCTGTTGTCGTCGACTTGCAGGGTGCGGGAACCGGATGTCCCGAGGGCGATATTGCTTTGAAAATCCACATCGCCGGTGGCTTGGGCGGCATTGAGGATTAGCGTGCTGCCCGCCGCCGGGGCTGTTCCCAAGGTGAGTGTGCCGCCCAAGTTGACTTTGAGGCCCGTGCCGGAGGCGGCAAATCCTCCACCCGAGCTCCCGAACTGCACCTGTCCTGCGCCGGTACCAAGAGTGCGCGTAAACGCGCCGCTGCTTTGGAAGACGCCCCCATTGAGCGTGAGGTTACTGTTGGAGGAGAGGCCGACGCCCTCCTGAGCCTGAAGGACCCCTGCGGAGACCGTGGTGGCGCCCGTGTAGGTGTTACTGCCCCCCAGAAGCCACTGACCGGCTCCTGTCTTTGTCACGGAAAGCGACCCCCCGGCGAAGGTCCCCATGGCCAGCTTGATTTCGTTATCCCCGGTGGAGTTGCCAGTGAGGGTCAGGGTGCGTGAGCCCGTGCCCGCGAAGGCCAGGGAACCCGTGTTGACGAAGGCCAGGGCCGCGTTGTTTTGGGCGCCTGTGGCGAGGGTATCGTTGCCGTAGGCGCCCGAGGAATCGATAAAGCCGTTGCCGGCGAGGGTGAAGAGGCGGTCGATGGCTGCTGTTTGGGTTTGGGTGAATTGGGTGAAAAGCGCGTTGGCGCCTGTGTACTGGAGGGTGCCACCGTTGAAGACGAGGTTGGACGCCGCATTGGAGGAGGCTCCGATCCCGCTAGCGATCCCGCCATTTGCGAGGTTGGTGACAGCCAGAATGGCGCTGCCAGCCAAAATGGTGGCCCCGGTGTAGGTGTTAAGACCGGTGAGATACTGTATGCCGGACGGGCTGTTGCGTACGAGGACGAGGGGGCCGCCCCCTGTGTTGGAGATGACTCCGGTGAAAACGCCTGTGGAAGTGTTCCCGGTCCCACCCAGCGAAAGGGCAACCGTCCCCGCCGCCGTGTTATCCAGGAAACCTGCGCCCACAAGGATGCCAACCGTGTTCAAGGCGAACGTGCCACCTGTGTAAAGGGAGGTGGAAAGGCCGGCGCCGTTGATATCAAAGGTGGCGTCCTGCCGAATGGTGAGGGAGTTGGTGGAGCCTGGGAGGCCGATGCTTGCGCTGCCTCCGCTCAAACGGAGCGTGCCGCCGTTGAGGACGGTATTGCCGGTGTAAGTGTTGGAGCCACTGAGCACTAAAATGCCATTTCCAGTCTTGGTCAAAGAAGCGGAGCCAGAGCCTAGACGCGCTGAGATGGTGAGCGCATTTGTGGGAACCGTTCCGTTGGTGATGACGACCAACTCCTTGTTGGCGGCCCCCAATGTATTGGCGAGCGTGCCGTTGTTGGCGATTGTTTTGGACCCGGTGGAGTTATCAAAAAGGACGGCCCCGGAGTTGAGGGACAAGGTGCCTCCCAAGGTGAGTGTGCCGGCGCCCGTGAGTTTCAGGGAGTTGAGGGTTTGGGCGCTGCTGGTGCTGGATCCAGAGCTCAGAAGGTAGTTGAGAGTGCCGGCCATGGCTGTGCCACCAAAGGTGGTGTAACTGGCGACGTCTACCGACTGGCCAGCGAGGGCTGCAAAATCCACCCCTTTGAGTGTGGCGGCCCAACTGGCGGTGCCGGCGCCGAGGAGGCCGTTGACGTTGGTGCCGCCGCTTAGAATATTAATGGTGCCGTTGACGGGGAAAAAATCGACGGTGGCTCCTGCGGAACGCGAGCCAAGGCTGCCGAACGCGATCACAGGGTAGGAGGCGCCGCCCCACTTGCCGATGGAAACCACGCCCTGGCCGGCCAGCGCGCTGAGGGTTCCGACGTTTTCTGTGGAACCGCTGTAACCGGAGTATTCAAAACGGCCACCCGCAGTCTGGCGGCCCAGGCCGGGCGAGGCACTATCGGAGGTGAACGTGACTGAGGTTTGGTCTGAAACGACGTCCATTGGAGTGACGCCGGCGTTCTTGATTTGCAGCGTGCCGGCTGAAATAGAAATGGGGCCGGTAAAGGCGGCGAGGGAGCCGAAACTGAGCAGCGTACCGCTCATCACGGAGGACAGATTGCTGGAAAGCCAGAGCGTGTTGCCGCTGATTGCGGTGACAACCGCCGAGGGCAAGGCGGCGCCTCCACTAACAAGCATGCCAACACTGACCCCCGCGCTGGAGCTGACCTGGAGGGTGCCGGAACCGGAAGCGCCTGCGCCCGTGACAGCCGAGGGGCCGGGGAGAGTGGCGGTCGCCGTGGGGGCATACACCCAGGTGCCTTTGTCGACTTTGAACAAGGAGACCACGGCGTTTGTCCCGTTGGAGATCATTTTTGAGAAGGTGTTGGCCGCAGTGTTGGTCCCACCCAAAACCAGCGACTTTGCGTTTGCTCCGCCAGAGGTGACGCCCCCGTCAAACGTGACGGCAGCCGCTCCCGAACCGTTGGCAAGGAGAAGGCCGTTCCCAGTTCCTGAAAGGTTGATTAGTTTGGTGGTGCTTTCGCTGGTGTTGCCCGCGAAGCTAAACCCGCCACCGTTATCGAGTGCGATGGAGCCTGTGGAGCCCGCTGCATTGCTGACGGCCCCCAGGCTGCCGACCTGAAGAACGCCCCCTGTGATGGATGTGGAACCGGCGTAGTTCGAGGCTGTCGCGTTGAAGGCAAGAAGCCCCGAACCAGATTTGTTAAAGGTGTCCAGGAAGCCCGTGCTGCCAGCGGTTACGGTGAGCAGATCTCCATTCCAGATGGTGTCTCCATTGCCGGCGAAGGACATGGTGGAAGCAGTCGTCGGCGCGACGATCCCGTAGGTTAGGGTGCCGTTGATGGTATTGGTGCCGTTGGAGTTGTTCGTGAAAGCCGGGACCTGGCCCAAGGTGTACGTCAAAACTCCGAGGGAAGTACCCAAAGTGCCAAACGTGGCCGCGTAGCCGTTGCGACCGTTGACGGTGAGGGTGTAGCCCACCGTGGTGTAACTTAATCCACCGAAGGTAATGTTCTGCGCCAGACTGTTGCCGCCCACCGCCCGGTCGAGAAAAAACACTCCAGTCGAGTAAGCCCTCAATTGAACCGAAGAAAAAGAAGGGACCGTGTTCGCATCCGCCCGGACCTCAAGCGTGCCGTTGTAGGGTTGAACCTGAAAAGGCGAGGCTTTTCCCAGAGCGCCCCCGTCCGAGACGCGGATGTTGTTCCCGTACGGCAGAAGAACGCCGGTGAAGTTGTTGCTGCTGTTTTGGAGCCAGATGCTAGTGGGCAGGGTGGTGGGGACTGCGTAGTTGTACTGACAATAAAATGTTCTCAGCACGCCGGCTGAGTTGCCGCTAAGCAGTCCGGAAATGATCAAGTTTCCATTGCCAGCCACGTAAGAGGAAGTGCTCCCCAGGTTCACGGCGCCGCTTAAGGTCGTGTTTCCGTAGGCAAACCCCAAGCCGGCGCCGCCGATTTGTAGGGAGCCGCTGAAGGTGTTGCTGCCTACGGACAAGAGCGAGACGTCCTGGCTCATCGCGGTCGGGCCGTACCCGCTCAAGTTTAGGTTTTGCTGAAGGGTCAATGCCGCGGTCCCGCCGTCCACCACCAGCATGCCGCCATTGAATCCGCTGGTCGTTGTCCCGTTCACATTGACTGTGTTGGAGGCGACTCCCAGCTGGCCGCTGCCGGACACCACCAGGGCACCGCCGTTAATGACGATCCCGCCCGTGAAGCTGCTCAGTCCAGCGCCCGTCAGGCGAATTTGCCCCTCGCCGGTTTCAATCAGCGTGCCAGAGCCAGTGATCTGATCAAACGATTCCATCGTTCCAAACGCCTCGGTTTTCGTCGTCTCTCCCGAAATAGCGAGATCAACCGCCCAGAGGGGGCAGCCCGTGGCCAAAAAAGCCAGCATCGTCCAGAGGGTGACCAAGCGGGTCACCCACGGAAAAACGCGGAACATTTGCTGGGGAGGCATGGCGGGGGAGGCGAGAAGGGCAAAATCAAGAAACGCGTTCTTGAAATTGACACAATGCAGGGTGCCGTTGGCTCTGAAAAAGGGGTGTGAAAAGGGGGGAGAAGGAACGATTCCGAATCCAGAAAACAGGGGGTCCAAGGAAAGCGGAGAATCGAGGGTTCTTACTTATTAATATTTTGGGGGAGAAATGCGGTCCAAGTAAACAAAAAAATCGTTTGCGAAACGGTTCCAATTGACAGTTCCGGACCCTCAAAAAGAGGGGAGGCGCGCCAAGCCCCTCTACAGGCCTTTTTCAGAGTGTTTGAAGGGCGGCATTGCGGGTTTCATGCTGAAAATAAAAAACAAAAAGGAGGTTTAAAAATGAGAGGGAAGGGCAGGGGGCAAAGGAACGGGCGACTTTCGTCATTTTCAGCTTATTGCTCCATGCGTAAAATTGCATTTTGGGTGCGCTCAAACCGCCGCCGGAGGTCCCGGATTTTAAAATAAATGGACTCAACGTGGAATTGCGGTTTGCGATCTGGTGGATTTCAGAGGAAAGGCTATTGGCGTGCGCTCCCCTGTCCTGCATCCCTTCCTGCATCCCTTCCTGAATTTTGTGCTTTGTCTGAGCGCGTATGTCGTTCCACTTGGAGCGGAAGCGGCGGTGCCGGGCAAGGTTCAGGCGCCAGTCGTTGCGTATGCCAGTGGCGATTTGGTGCGGTTGGCGCGCAAGGAGACGCTGCAGTTCAACAAGGAGCCGTTTCTTGCGGCGCCCAAGGGGCAGGAGTTTACGGTGTTCAAGCACGAACCGGGGAAGGGGGTTGTGTACCTTGCCTTTGTGCAGAAGGAGGGCGGGATGATCGCCGTCACGCTGCCCGAGGATGCCCTTGAATTGGTGGCTCCCGACGGGTGGATGTATTTGCTGCGGGGCGCGCAGGCGTTCCGGGACCAGCGGTTTGAGGACGCCGGGAAACTCCTGGCGAATGCGGGTCAGGACGCCGGCTACAAGGCGCTTGCCACCGCGATTCTGGCGCGAGTAGAAGCGCTCACGGCGGCGGGACGGCAGGTTTTACAGGTGGAGGCAGACGCCACATTGAAGGGGGCGCCGGAGGCTTACGCCGCGAGACTTGCGGCAGTGCAGGGCCGGTTTTTGGAATGGGTGGGTGGAGGCCGGGAACTGGCCGCCGACCTTTCAAACCGGGGTTACTCCAGCCTCGCCCTGGCAGTGGACGAGGGGATCGACAAACTCAGCGCCCGGGTGTGTGCGAAGAAGGATGCAGCGGCGGCCCCGGTGGTGGTTCCCGCGTCGCGTCTGGCGCGGGAGGAAATGGCGGCGAAAGTCAGGCAGGCTGCGTTTGCGGTGGTGCGGTGTCGGCAGGCCATGGCGGTGCGGCGCATGGTGGAGGCCAAGAGTTATATCGAAGAGGGACTGGGCGCCGAACCGGCGCGGCCCGAGTTAAAGACGATGCAGAAGAAGGTTCTCGCAGAAATTGCCGACGCCGAGGACCGCTACAACGCCGCGCTCAGTAATCAAAAGCGCAATTTGCCGCAGGCTCTGCTCGCGCTTGAACGCGGCCTCAAAACCTGTGCGGACCTGCCCCAACTTCAAAAACTTCGAGAAGAGTTGAGCGGCGCCCTGGAGGAAAAAACGGCCCCGCCCGTGACGCCCGTTTTCCTGAGCACGGCAAAGACCGCAACCCCGGTGGCCACCTTGGAGGAAGGGCGCAGGCTGTACATGACCCGGTGCACCCAGTGTCATGATCTGGAAATGCTCGATTCCCGCAGTGCAGGGGCTTGGAAGACGGAAGTTTCCGGGATGGCCCGGCGCGCCAAAATTGACGAGGCGCAGCAGAATGTGATTGTGCAGTACCTGGCCGCGGCGCAGGTGGTGGCGGCTCAGGCGCCTGCGCGCAAAAGTGAGTAGACGCCGGTTGGGGGAGGGAGAGGAATCCGGTCTCCTTCGGGGAAGTTTGTTTTCGAACTCAACACGCTACCACAGGATGGGTACGAGTTTGCTTTCGGTGATGTGCTGATCGCGAGTGATGAGGGTCAAATTGTTCTCCCTGACCGTTGCGACAATGACTCGATCAAACGGGTCACCGTTTGGAAGCAACAGGTCCATGGCAAGGGTGGCTATGTTTGGAGTGATCCGAATCGGCGGGTAAAGGGTTTGCAGGCGCTTCAGATAGTCGGTGGAGGAAATTTGGATTTGGATTCGGCCCTTTTTTGCGAGCATCGAAATCTCGAGGAGTGTGATGTCTGAAATCAAAACATCCCCCTGAGACGCCGAAAGGAGGGCGTTTTTTGCACAGGGTCCGAGTCGCGGATCGTCTTCGGCGGCCCAGATGGCAGCGTGGGTATCGAGAAGATACTTCATAAGGACGGATTCCAGTCGGAGGGCGCGGTGGTTGGAGTGGTGAGATCCTCGCGAGTAAGGACGAGGCCGCGAAGCGCTCCGACAAGAGCCTGAGATTCCGGCGGATCAAGAGTGAGGCGCATGACACCCTCCCGACTTCGGATAATGACCGTTTCTCCGGAAAGCACGGCCCTTCGGACTTTGGGGAATTCCCTTAAAAGCTCAGTAATGGTCGTTTCCATGCCTGCAATCTGTCTGATAATCAGTCAGATTTCAAGGCGCTTTTGAACGGTTCATCGACAATCCGAGGGACGCTTAGCCTTCGGCATCTAAGAATGCTTCTGGAACAAATGTCAGAGCGCCGTTGCCACGGCGGTGGCGCCTTTCAACGTAACTGTGCCTGAAGCCCGCGTAGGGTGTACGCACCAGTTCCATGATGTGGACCATGAGGGTCGGCTGTCAGGGCGCCATAAGCTTTGCAAACTGCGGAGGCATTTCCAGAATGTCCTCAAGCTTGGTGGAGGTTTTCCATGGCCGCCTCCCCTGCACCAAGACCAGGCGCGGCCCTGCGATGAGACTGTATAGGGTGGCGGCTTTGGATGTCCGCGACCTTCCTTGCGGGTTCAGCGGTACTCCAGTCGCCTCACAACGAGGTCAGAGAATTCGGTGCGCTGGCTAAAGATTCTGGGCGAAATCCTCCAGCGTCTGGGCGCGGACCGCCAAGGTGTGAAGTTCTCCAAGCCGAGCAATGTCATCGAGCCGCTCGACGGCCTCCACTAGGCCGGGAGGGACTGTTTGAAACTTCGCCTCCAAGGCCCGAATCACGGCCCTACGCATAGCCACGGTTTCGCCCTGGCTGAGTCCTTGAGAAAGTCCCTCGGAGCGGCCTTCTTCGCGGCCCATTTGAACGAGTCTGTCTGCTAGTGTCATGGTTTTAGCGTTGAGAGGGTGGGTCTGGATCCG
>CANJZW010000069.1 GCA_947479475.1 Chthoniobacteraceae bacterium | reverse complement strand
GCAACAGAGCCGCCGCTTCCCATCTGAATCGCCCGCAAATCCGATGGCGATCCGACCGAGCTCGCCACCGTCAATTCCCGAAGATCCGTCCCCGCAACAGAGCCGCCGCTTCCCATCTGAATCGCCCGCAAATCCGATGGCGATCCAACCGAGCTCGCCACCGTCAATTCCCGAAGATCCGTCCCAGCGACGGCACCACTGCGGCCCATTTGCATCGCTCTCAAATCAATCCCTGAGCCAGCAGCACTGGCCACCGTTACATTCCGAAGATCCGTCCCAGCGACGGCCCCCACGCCCATTTTGATCGCCCGCAAATCCGTTCCAGCAACGGTCCCAGAAGCGGTTCGCATCTCATGAAGGTCGGTCCCGGCCACAGAGTTCGAAGGCGAGTTAAAGGTCTGACGCAAGCTTTCCAGAACCGCCTTCGCTCCGTCCATGTTCCCTGCCCGCACCTGATACTTCAGGGCATCAAGGCTCTCCTTCATCCCCAAAGAATGCGGCATGGGACTGAATCCACTCAGCGTCGAGAGCGCGTAAGACCGGAGGTAGTCGCTCATTGCATTCTGCGCCCCCTTCGAATCGCCCGCCGCGATCGAGGATTCAAGCGCCGCAAAATGATTATTGAACTGCAGTGCGTTTGCCTGCTGGGCGATTACTCCTGCACCCGCATCCAGAGATATCTTTGATAGGCTCATCTTTTTTCCAAGAGGGGTTGACTCAGACTGAAATGAAACAAACAAAACCTTAGAAGATTTTTTGCGTCCTGCAATCTAATTAAGACCAGCATGTTGAGGAAGCGCCTCTGTTCTTCAATAATTCAACGCAAACACGCCCCGCTTTTTTCCCAATACAAACCCGAAAGGAGGCGATCAAAACGACCGCTCTTCGCATCCCTCAATGTTTCATTAGTTTCTCAGATAAGATTAATCACATAAAAACAC
Organism: Chthoniobacteraceae bacterium; assembly: GCA_947479475.1. Lineage (GTDB taxonomy): Bacteria > Verrucomicrobiota > Verrucomicrobiia > Chthoniobacterales > Chthoniobacteraceae > Chth-196. Next base: position 24,372 of record CANJZW010000069.1, on the reverse strand, counting down.
CTTCGCCTTCACCGGCCTTAAAATCCTAGAAAAACCCATTCCCTATCAAATCCCACCCTCGGACAACCTCACTTACTTCCCAACGAATCATCGATCAGATGAGTCCGTGCTCGACACCGCAGGCATTCTCTCTTTCAACCGCAGGGATGCGATCCCTGGCTCTCCTTCTCCTGGCTCCTGCCGCCCTCCTTCTCTCCCCTCTGACCCACGCGGCACCGCCGCCTTACGAAACACGAACGGAGCACGATCCCAACGGCATCGGAAAGTTTTACCTTGGCCGTGAGATCGCCCAGGTTATGGGACACCAAGCCGCCGGATGGCTGGAGCGTCCCGAACGGGAGTCCGAAGAGCGCACCGACCTCCTCGTGGAAGCCATGCAGCTCAAGCCGGGTGAGGTCGTAGCCGACATCGGAGCGGGGTCGGGTTACTTTTCCTGGCGCATGGCCAAAGAGGTCGCCCCAGAGGGAAAAGTCTTTGGCGTCGATATCCAGCCGGAAATGCTGGAGCTGCTTCAGAGAAACATGAGCCGCCGCGGCGTCTCCAACGTCGTTTCCGTGCTGGGAACAACCTCGGATCCCAAACTGCCCGCAGGCAGTGTAGACACGATCCTCATGGTGGATGTTTACCATGAGTTTGACCAACCCTACGAAATGGCCAAAGCCATGGTGGACGCTCTCAAAAAAGGAGGCCGTATCGTTCTTGTGGAGTACCGGAGGGAGGATCCCAAAGTCCAGATCAAGCGGGTCCACACCATGAGCGAGGCTCAGGCCAAAGCGGAGTTCACCCTCTTCCCGGAATTGCGCTGGGAAAGGACGCTGACACCGCTCCCCCAACAGCACATCATCATCTTTCGGAAAAACTGACCCTCGTTTTATGCCCCAACTTGCCGCACACCGCTTCACCTGGAGTCGCCGGACCACCGCCACCACCGCCGAGGGTTGGTTTGAAACACTCGCGCATCTGGGCCCCATGCGGGTGATGCTCACCCAGAACGCGGGATCGAGCTCGGCACAGGTGCAAGCCCACGGCCTCACCCAGTCCGAGGCCAGCGCCCTCGCGGCCGAACACGGCGGGAAAATCAGCGAGGCTACCTGGCTGACCAAGTCCAACCCTCCGCAACGCGCCCCCATCCGCGTCCGCGGCCGGTTTTCGGTGGTGAGCACCGAAGCGGAAAAAACAGCCTCCCTCAAAAAAGACGGCAAACCAGTGCTCTGGATTCCCGCCGGCCTGGCCTTCGGCACCGGGGAACACGCCACAACCGCGATGTGCCTCAGACACTTGGCGGATATCGCCGACACCCTTGAACCCCAGACCTGGGAGTTTCTGGATCTTGGCACCGGCTCGGCCATCTTGGCGATGGCGGCGCGTGTCCTCGGAGCCAGCAAAGTCCTGGGCACCGATTTCGACGCCCTCGCCCTGCGGACGGCCAAAGAAAACGTCCAAAACAACGCATTGAGCCTGATCAAGCTGGTGCGCTCCGATGTCCTCAAATGGGAACCCGACCGGACTTGGGAAGTCGTGGCCGCCAACCTTTTCAGTGGGGTGCTCATTGAGGCCGCGCCCGTGATTGCGCGCGCCGTGGCCAAGGGCGGGCACTTGCTTCTTTCGGGCGTTCTTCGGGAACAGGAAGCGGAGGTGCTCGCGGCTTTCAGCGCCCAAAAGCTAACCGTGGAACGCGTCACCCGAAAGGGGAAATGGATCAGCGCTTACGCGCGAAAGAGCGCAGCCGCAAAGCGTTGAGAACCACGCTCACGGAAGACGCCGCCATGGCGGCGGAGGCGGCCACGGGGCCCGGCGCCCAGCCGCCGTACCAGGCTTCCAAAACACCCGCAGCCAGAGGCACCGCCAGCGCATTGTACCCGAAGGCCAGGAACAAGTTCCCTCGGATGACACGAAGCGTTTTTCTGGACAAGTCCAGCGCTTCGAGTAGCGCCCGAAGATCGTCCCGGATCAACGTCACATCCGCCGTCTGCCTCGCGGCCGCCGTGCCGCCCCCCATGGCAACGCCAACGTCCGCCTGCGCCAACGCGGGCGTGTCGTTGACCCCGTCCCCAACCATTGCAGTAAGACCCTCTCTCTGTAATTCGCGCACGATCTCGCGCTTCCCCTCCGGTCTGACCCCTGCAAACACGCGGTCGATACCCGCCAACTCCGCGATGCGTCCCGCCACAAGGGCGTTGTCCCCGCTGATCAGCACAGGCTGAACGCCCCGGCGGCGCAGATCCGCAACCACCGCCGCCGCCTCCGGCCGGATTTGATCCGCCACCCGGAACCATCCGGCGAACTCCCCGTCCACCGCGACCCAAAGGCGCTCGTCCTTTTCCAAGGCGCTGGCCTCGGGCAAAAACACGCCGGCCTCCTCCAGCCAGTCCGCAGTACCCACCAAAAGGACTTCGGAGCCCACTTTCGCCTTCAAGCCCCGCCCCGGCACCGCTTCGATCCCAGCGGCCTCCCCGACCGTCAACCCCCGTGCACGCGCCGCCCGCACCACAGCCAGAGCCGCCGGATGGGCGCTCTGTTTTTCAGCCGCCGCCACAATCCCTAGCAGACCGCCCCCAAAAGACTTCCGCTCCCACCACTCGACCACCTCCAACTGCCCGCGCGTCAGCGTTCCAGTTTTGTCAAAAGCCACCACCTTGACCTTCGAAAACGTCTCCAGGACCGCCCCGTTTCGAAAAAGAATCCCCAACTGCGCCCCCCGGCCCGTACCCGCCAAAACCGCCACCGACGTCGCCAACCCCAGAGCGCAGGGGCAGGCCACCACCAACACAGCCAGCCCATGCCAAAGGGCGGTCTGGACGCGGTTCACCTCCGGCCCCACCAGAAGCCACGCCCCAACCGTCCCAACCGCGGCAAGCACCACCCAAAACGCAAAATGCACCGACACACGGTCGGCCATCCGCTGCACCGGAGGCTTGCCAGACTGGGCTTCCCTCACAATCCCCAGCACCTGTTGCAAAAACGCCTCCCGGCCTGCCGCCTCCACCCGAATACGCAACGCCCCGTCCCCGTTCAGAGTGCCGCCGATCACTTTTTGCCCCGGCCCACGCACCACCGGGAGGGACTCTCCCGTCACCCAACTCTCGTCAACCGTGGTCCGCCCCTCCTCCACCTCGCCGTCCACAGGGATCCTCTCCCCGGGAGCCACGCACACCTGCATTCCAGCCAGAACGCTCGAAAGAGGAATCTCCCGAACCTCCCCTCCCACCGCCACACAGGCAACCCCAGGCTGGAGCTCCGCCAGCGCCAAAATCGACTCGCCCGCCTTAAAGCGGTTGCGCAACTCCAACCAGCGCCCAAAAAGCGCGAACGACACAATTCCAGCCGCCGCTTCCACATAAGACCCTTCGTGCGCGGGCACCCCCGCGAGCCACGCCAGCACACTTCCGCCCCATGCCAAAACCGCCCCTGAGCCAATCAGGACGTTCATATCCGGCTCACCGCGGCGCGCAGCCCGCCAGGCTGAGCGCAAAATATCGCGGGCAGCCCCGAAAACCACGGCGCCGGAAACCAACATTTCCAGCAAAACCCGACCGAAAAAAGGAGCTGCGGCCGGGGAATCGGGCCAAAAATGGGCCGCCATCGTCAAAAAAGCGAGCGGGACAAACCCCAGGGCCGCCCATTTCCAGCGACGGGCCGCAGCGGACAATTCGGCGGCCCTGGCGAGGGATTCCTCACGGGCAGATTCCGGCGGGGAGGCTACGGAGAAGCCCGCGCCTGTAATCGCCCTTGTGATCTGCTCCGAACGGCTGGAAGGCGCGGAGCCATTCAACGCAAATTCCTGATTATGAGTTTCTTTCCAAACAACGTGCGCGCTGCCCGTGGCGAAGTTCACCGAGGCGTCCCCCACGCCGGGCACCCCGCGAAGGGCGGCCTCCAGCCTTCCGGCACATCCGGCGCAATGCATGCCCTTGACGAGCCACTCCTCCGAGCCTTGGTTGGATTTGTTCATGCCTCTTGAATGAATTAAATCTACATCTAATGACGAGTTTTGCCATTCCCCCTTTCCCATCGCGACTCCTGCCCCTATGCTAACACATTCTATGAACCCCGAGATTCAGAAGGCCGTCGAGGCCGGTAAAATTTCAGAAGTCACCGCAGCCGCCTTGGAACACCTTTCCGAAGGCACCTGTATCGTCCACAAAAGCTGGGGGTTCGGCAAAATTGCGAAGCACGATTTTGATTTCAATCAAATCGTCATCAACTTCACCGCAAAGCCGGGCCATTCGATGCAGTTTCAATATGCTGCAGAATCCCTCAAACCACTCGCTCCTAACCATATTCTTGCCCGAATCGCCGAAGGCGCGGACAAAGTACGCGCGGAAGCCTCGGCTGATCCTGTAAAGTTCACCGCAGGGATTCTAACGCAAAACAACAACCGCATCACCCAGGACGAGTTCACCAAACTCCTCGTTCCCGCGGCGTTTAAGGAGCCGGAATTCAAAAAATGGTGGGACGACACCAAAAAGCTGCTCAAAAAAGACGGCCACTTCGCGATCCCCACCAAGAAAACCGACCCGATTCTCTACCGTTCCGAGGCCGTCTCCCACTCTGAACAGCATCTGGCGGCCTTCCAACAGGCCAGACAAGTCAAGGACCAGATCTCCGCCCTGGAAAAGATCCTGCGCTCTCTCGACGAAATCGCCGACCATCCCGCCCAGATCCAGCCCGTCCTCTCCGACCTGGAAGACTCCGCCCGCCGCAACCTCAAGCTCCGCACTGCAGAGTGCCTTACCTTGATCAGCCTGCGCGACGAAATCGTCGAACGCGGCAAAAACCTCCAGGCAGGCACCGATGCCCTCACCCTTCCGGCCATCCTTCTGGAAGAACAGCGCAACCTGACCGCGCTCTTGGAAGAAATTCCCGCGGCCAAGGTCAAGCGCGCCTTGGGTGCTCTTCAGGAAGCCTTCGGAGAAGACTGGTCCGCCAAGGCCCTGACGCTGATCGAGCGGGGCAGTTCCCGTCTCGTGGCCGAGTCCGCCCGCCTGCTGCAAGAACACCAGCGCACCGAGGACCTCCGGGCCGCCTTGGACCGCGCCATCCGCAACCATTCGATTTCCTCCGCCGCCCTCACCTGGCTGTGTGACAAAAAGGAACGCTCCCGCAAGGACAGCGCCTTCCGCGAACTGCTCCACCCGCGCGTGATGAGTGCGATGCTCTCCGCCTTGGAGCGCGACCAGTTCAACGAAAACCGCGACCGCAAACTCCACGACCTGATCATCAACGACATGGAGTTGATGCCCGATCTGCTTTCCGGAGCGGAATTGGAAGAAGTGCGGGAAGCCATGCGCAAGCTGTTGCTGACCCCCGTCTTCGAAGATCTTAACAAACGCTCTCTCCTGGGCCGCTTCGTGCGGGTTTTCCCGGAACTAGAAGCCCTCATCTCCGGGGAACGCACCGACTCCTCCTCTGGGGAGCGGGAAGAAAAGCAGGAAGGCCTGATCGTTTCTTGGGAAAGCCTTCAAAAGCGCCAGGAAGAATACGAAGAACTGATCAACAAAAAGATCCCGGAAAACTCCCGCGACATCAACGAAGCCGCCAGCCACGGCGACCTCAAGGAAAACGCCGAGTTCAAGGCCGCCAAGGAAATGCAGCGCATGCTCGGACGCCGCCGCTCTGATCTGGAACGCGAAATCATGATCGCCCGAGGCACGGACTTCGCCAACCCGGACACCGCTCAGGTGTCCATCGGCACCACGGTCACCGTGCGCGACACCACCTCCAAGCACTCCGAGACCTATCATATTCTGGGAGCCTGGGATTCCGATCTGGAAAAAGGAATTATCTCTTACAAAACGGCGGTTGCACAGGCTCTCATCGGTCACAAGATCGGGACTTCCGTGTCTCTCGCCTCGGAAACGGGAGAAAGACCTGTGGAAATCCTCTCCATCGACGCCTGGCACAAGAACTAGATTAAATTGCGGAAATAGATTGCTGCCTTTCGCCGGGAAAGGCAGCCTCCTCCGCGTTTTTCATCCCTTTTTAGCCGTTTCAAGGAATACACCGCTCACTTTTTATGTCACTCACAGCAATCTCCCACATCCTAGCCCGCCAAATTATTGACTCGCGCGGCAATCCGACGGTCGAAGTGGACGTCGAGCTCACCGGCGGAGCCGTCGGCCGGGCCGCCGTCCCGAGCGGTGCGAGCACGGGCGAGCACGAAGCGGTCGAACTGCGCGACGGCGACAAGGCCCGTTATTTGGGCAAAGGAGTGACCAAGGCGGTGCACAACGTTGAAGAAATCATCGCTCCCGAAATCGAAGGCTACGACGCCCTCGACCAGGTTGGCATCGACCGCGCCCTCCTCGCTCTGGACGGCACCCACAACAAGGGCAATCTGGGAGCAAACGCGCTTCTGGCCGTCTCCCTTGCCACCGCGCACGCTGCCGCAAACCAGCTCGAACAGCCCCTCTTCAAGTACATCGGAGGCCCCAACGCCAAGGTGCTTCCGGTCCCGATGATGAACATCCTCAACGGAGGCGCTCATTCCGACGCCCCGATTGACTTCCAGGAGTTCATGATCGTGCCTAAAAAGTTCGAACGCTTTTCAGAAGCGCTTCGCGCCGGGACGGAAATCTTTCACGCGCTTAAGGGCGTGCTCAAGGGCCGCGGCCTCTCGACAGCCATCGGCGACGAAGGCGGGTTTGCGCCCAACCTCAAGAGCGCCGCAGACGCGCTCGAAACCATCGCAGAAGCCTGCAAAAAGGCCGGCTACAAGCTGGGCGAAGAGATCTTCATCGCCTTGGACGTCGCCTCCTCCGAGTTTTACGACGCCGCAACCCAGCAGTATGTATTCAAAAAGAGCGACCAGTCCCGCCGCTCCGCGGCTGAACTGGTGGCCTACTATCAGGAGCTTCAGAAAAACTATCCGATCATTTCCATCGAAGACGGTTGCGCCGAAAACGACTGGGACGGCTGGAAAGCCCTCACCGTCGCCATGGGCCACAACACGCAGCTCGTCGGGGACGATTTATTCGTGACCAATGTCAGCTTCCTGCGCAAGGGCATCGAGCGCGGCGTGGCTAACTCGATCCTCGTAAAAGTCAACCAGATCGGGACGCTCACAGAAACGCTCGACTCCATCGAACTGGCGAAGGAAAACCGCTATACGGCGGTGATCTCGCACCGTTCGGGCGAAACCGAAGACACCACAATCGCCGACATCGCCGTGGCAACCAACGCGGGCCAGATCAAGACGGGTTCGCTTTGCCGTACCGACCGCGTGGCGAAATACAACCAGTTGCTGCGAATCGAGGAACAATTAGGTGACAACGCCGTTTATGGCGGTAAACTGCGTTAAGTTAATGTAACAACAGATTGTGAGCGACCGCTTCTTCGAGAACCAAGCGCCTGCTGTGCCCCCGGTTTGGGTTTCCCTAAACCGTGCGCTCGCGTCGGCTATTGTACTACTGGTCATCGGAACGCTCGCAGTCCGTTACTTGCCTGAGACTTCCAAACTGAATCAAATCCAGTCGGACATCCAGGTTCTAGAGGCAAAAGTCGCCGAAAAACGGGCCCTCCTCAAACGCCACGAACGCGAAGAACGCCTGCTGCGCACCAACTCCGAATACCTGAGCCTGGTCGCCCGCGAAAGACTCGACCTCATGCAGGAAGGCGAAACCCTTTTCCGCTTCGACCCCCTGTCCAAGCGTTGATTCGTTGATCTGCTGATTCCTTGATCCGCTGGGTTTCGGAGGCTCGGTTTCGCTGAATCCCGGCCGTGCCTCACGGTTGAACCGCCCGGAAACCGTTGTTTTTCTGATCCCCAGCGCCCTTTCTGGGTTGAGAATCTCCTTCGAGTTTCGAAGCACACACGTCTGGATGGTTTCCCAAACGAATTCCTTGGCCGTCTTGCTGTCTCTCAATTCCCACCCAATTTCCTTCCTTTTTCCCCTATTCTCATGGCCATAGACCTCTCTTCTCTCGACCTTTCCAACCTGACTGGCCGCGTCGACGAGCTCCGGAGGTACCTTTGACCTCGCCCAACTCCAAGCCCGCTTAGGGGAAGTCGAGGAGGCCATGAGCGCCCCCGATTTCTGGAACCACAAAGACCGGGCCCAGCAAATGGTGGAAGAAGTCTCCTCGCTGCGGTCCAAAATCAACCCCCTCCTCGCCCTGCAACGCCAGGCCGCAGATCTCGGCGTCCTGATCGAACTGGCTACCCTAGAAGAAGACCAAAATCAGGCGGCCCGCGAAGTGGAAGCCGAGCTCAACGCCTTTACTAAGGCCCTCGAACAGTTTGAGCTCAAAATGCTCCTCTCCGGGCCCACCGACCGCAACCACGCCTTTCTTTCCGTGCAGTCCGGAGCCGGCGGCACGGAAGCTTGTGACTGGGCGGATATGCTCCTGCGCATGTACCAGCGCTGGTGTGAGCGCCGAGGCTACCAGACTTCCATCATCGACATTCAGGCCGGCGACGAAGTTGGCATCAAATCCGCCACCATCCGGGTTTCGGGCGAATACGCTTTTGGTTATCTCGCGACCGAGCGCGGCGTGCATCGGTTGGTGCGGATTTCCCCCTTCGATTCCAACAAAAGGCGCCACACCTCCTTCGCCGGAGTCGACGTCGTTCCCGAACTCCCAGAAAGCGCTCCCATCGAGGTCAACGAGGCCGACATTGAGGTCGACACCTACCGCGCCGGAGGCAAGGGCGGGCAGAACGTCAACAAAGTCGAGACGGCCGTGCGCATCCGCCACAAACCCTCGGGCCTCATCGCAGCCTGCCAAAGCGAGCGCTCGCAGATCCAGAACAAGCATCTCGCCATGCGGATGCTCTCCGCAAAACTGCACCAACTCGAAGCGGACAAGCGCAGCGCCGAATTGGAACGCCAGTACGGAGAAAAAGCCGAGGTGGCCTTCGGCTCCCAGATCCGATCCTACGTTTTCCAGCCCTACCAGATGGTCAAGGATCTGCGCACAGGCGTCCAAACCAGCGACATCCAGGGCGTCATGGACGGCGATATCGACGCCTTCATCGAAGGCAAACTGCGCGGCCTCACGGCCAAACGCGGTTCCAGTCAAGACGACGACCTCGACTAGCACTAGCCCCTCCGCCTTTGGGGCGGACAGCATCCCCCGCTGGAGGAAGGTAATCCCCCTAAAAGCGGTAGCCCTGGGCAGGAGAACTGCTTGGAATAGCGTCTGCGAAGGCGGGATCAGCGCTAAGAAACTCCCCGAGTGCGGGTCCTGTTAGGGGGCGTTCCGCCGAAACACCCCCCCCTGTTTCTCCCTCTTCACCCCTCGTCCCCACCTATGGCCCGCCTGCTCTCGCTCTCCCTGTTCCTCGCCGCCGGCCTCCCGCTGATCGCTCAGCAAACCAAGGCGCCGGATTTCGTCCACGAGATCGCCCCCATTTTTAAACAGCACTGCGCGGACTGTCACACCGGAGACAAAAAAAAGGGCGGCTTTTCCCTAAACGCGCACCCGGACTGGCTCGCGGGAAGCGAAAACGGCGCGGTCTTTAACGCCAAAACGCCCGCCAAGAGCAAAGTCCTGGAAGTCATTTTCAGCGACGACCCGGAGGTCCAGATGCCCCCTCCAAAAAAAGACCGTCCCCGGCCCACGAAGGCGCAGCTCGCCCTTTTGCAATCCTGGGTTCTGAGCGGCGCCGACTGGGAAAGCGGCTACGCCTTCACCAAGCCCGCCTACAACGCCCCCTTCAAACCCCGTCTGCCAGCGTTGCCCGCCCCAGTCGCCGGCCGCACCCACCCCCTGGACCGCCTCTTCGACGCCTACCTCGCCAAAAACAATCTGCCGCTCCCGCCCCTCGCCGACGATGCCGCCTTTGCCCGACGCTTGCATCTCGACCTTCTGGGAGTCCTCCCCGAACCGGAAGCCCTCAAGAGTTTCCTAAACTCCACGGCCCCGGATAAACGCACCCTCCTCGCCAAGGAATTGCTCAAGCGCAAAACCGCCTACACCGAACACTGGCTGAGCTTTTGGAACGACCTTCTCCGCAACGACTACGGCGGCACGGGCTTCATCACCGGCGGGCGCAAACAAATTTCCAACTGGCTCTACACGGCCCTCTTCACCAACAAACCCTACGACGCCATGGTCCGGGAACTGGTCAACCCTGGCGCAGAAACCGAAGGCTTCGCCCAGGGCATCACCTGGCGCGGCACCGTCAGCGCCAGCCAGACGCGCGAAGTCCAGTTCGCCCAGTCCATCTCCCAAGCCTTCCTCGGACTCAACCTCAAGTGCGCCTCCTGCCACGACAGTTTCATCGATAAATGGAAACTCACCGACGCCTACGGCCTCGCCGCCGTGTTCGCCGAAAAACCCGTGGAAATCGCCCGCTGCGAAAAGCTCACCGGCAAAACAGCCGTCCCCGCCTGGCCCTTCCCTGAAATCGGCCAGATCGACCCGGAGGCTCCCCGCGAAACCCGTCTCAAACAACTCGCCGACCTCATGACCCACCCGGACAATGGCTGGTTCGCCCGCACCATTGCCAACCGGCTCTGGGCGCGCCTTCTGGGCCGCGGCCTGGTCCACCCCGTGGACGCCATGGGTTCCCAACCCTGGAGCGAAGAGCTGCTGGATTATCTGGGCTGGGATCTCGCCCAGAACCACTACGATCTCAAGTCCACCCTGCTGCAAATCACCACCTCCCGCGCCTACCAGTCCCAGGCCATCGGTCGCGTCAAAGACGACGATACCGGCACCTTCGTCTTCAAAGGCCCCCGCGCAAAACGACTCACCGCGGAGCAATTCCTCGACCTCCTCTGGCAGTTGACCGATTCCGCCCCCCTCACCCAGGACGCTCCCGTGCGCCGTGGCGAACCCTCCCCCGCGTTGCTCTCTTCCTCCACCTTGACGGCCCAGCCCATCCAGCACTCTCCCGCCCCGCCGCCGACAGTCCCCGAAACACCCCCGGGCAAAACCGCCCCCGCCAAACCCAAGCCCAGCCTCGTCGCCCTGCGCACCACCGTCGACCTTCCCTCCAAACCCGTGCGCGCCTCCGGCATTTTCGCGGCCTCCCCCGGCACGCGCCTGCTTGTGAACGGCGCCCTACAGCAGGCGCCGCGCGCTATTCCGCACGGGAGCGTGACCGAACTCCAAATGAGCGATGCTTTTGCCAAGGGTGAAAACGTCGTCGTCCTGCTTCAAAACACCCCGGACCCCGCAAAATCCCACGCCCTGCTGGAGCTCGGATTCTCCTTCGCCGACGGCACCAAGCAGCGGCTCGCTTCCGACGGTTCCTGGCAAAGCGCGGGTGGTTTTCCCGAAGAGTTTGTAAAGGGCAACAAGTTCACCCAGAAAACTCCAGAGTTCGCCAACGCGGCCTGGACCCCCGTCGCCCTGAGCACCTCTGTAAATGATGCGGCGCCCAAGAACGCCCTTCTCTCCGACTTCGTCTGGGCGATTCAACCCCGCCTGCCTGCCAGGGCCGCGTTGCTCAAGTCCGACCTGCTCATGCGCACCCTGGGTCGCCCCAACCGGGATCAAATCGTCACCGCCCGCCCGAACGATCTGAGCACCCTCGAAGCACTCGACCTCTCCGCGGGAAAACGGCTCTCGGATCTGGTCGCGCTCGGCGCCAAAACCATCGCCCAGCGCCAAAAGCTCTCGCCGGAAGCCCTCACCGACTGGCTCTTCCTGTACGCGCTCTCGCGCCCGCCCCAGCCTCTGGAACGCGAAGCGGCGCTCGAACTCCTCGGCAGTTCGCCCTCCGTACAGAAAATCGAAGACCTCCTCTGGACCGTCTGCATGCTCCCCGAGTTCCAGCTTATCCGCTAAGCTCCCTTTCGCCCCACGCCCGCCACAACGACCGCTTTTTTCCAACATGAACACGCTTCCCTTGGATCCTCAAAATACACGCCGGGACTTTCTCAAGAAACTCTCCGCAGCCTCCGTCGCCGCGTTGATGAGCCGCCAACCCCGGGCCTTCGGAGCGGTGGAAGCCGTCATCCACCCCAAGGCGACCGCGGACTCCTGCATTCTCCTCTGGATGGGCGGCGGCATGGCGGCCCCCGACAACTTCGACCCCAAGCGGTATCTCCCTTACGAAAAAGGCCGCCCGATGAAGGACATCCTGTCCACCTTCCCCGCCATCGACACCGCGGTGGACTCCATCAAAATCGCCCAGGGCCTCGAAAACATCGCCTCCGTTTTGGACCGCGGCACCCTTGTGCGTTCCCACGTCCAGCCCGACCTGGGCAGCATCCTCCATTCCCGCCACCAGTACCACTGGCACACCGGCTACGTACCGCCCCAAACCGTCGCCTGCCCGCACATCGGCGCCTGGATGTCCAAGGTGCTCGGACCCCGCAACCCGGTGATGCCCGCCTTTATCAACATCGGCCAGCGCATCGAAGGCATCGGTGAATCCGAAGAAATCAAAGCCTTCACCACCGCCGGATTCTTCGGAACCGAGTTCGGCCCCATGAACCTCCCCTTTCCCGAGGAGGCCGCCCAGTCGGTTCGCCCGCCCGCGGGGATGGAGCCGGGCCGCTTTGAGAACCGCTACAAGCTCTACCGCAAACTGGTGGATCAAAGCCCGAACCGCGATTTCCTCAGCGACTACCAGCGCGAATCCATGCTGCGCTCCTTTGAAAACGCGCAGCGCCTTCTGGGCTCCAAAGAAAAGGACGCCTTCGACCTCACCTTGGAACCGAAGGAATCCTTCCAAAAATACGACACCGGCCACTTCGGACGGGGCTGTCTGCTTGCCAGACGCCTGGTTGAAAACGGAGCGCGTTTTGTCGAGGTCACCACCGAATACGTCCCCTTCCTCCACTGGGACACTCACGGCAACGGCCATGAAACCCTGGAACGGATGCACAAGGAAATCGACCTGCCCATCGCCACCCTCATCCGGGATCTGGAACAGCGCGGCCTTCTGGACCGCACCCTGGTGATCATCGCCACGGAATTCAGCCGCGACGCCATGGTCGAAGGCACCGTCGGCTCCTCCGCCGGCGACCAGGCCGCCCACAAGGGCGATACCATGGAGGATCCCAAACACTACGGCCTCCACAGACATTTCACGGGCGGTTCCTCCATCGCCCTGTTCGGGGGCGGCGTCAAAAAGGGGTTCCTCTATGGCAAAACCGCCCCCGAACGCCCCTGTGTGGCCGTGGAAAACCCGGTCAGCGTCACCGACCTGCACGCGACCATCTTCCACGCCATGGGCATCAGCCCAAAAACCGTCTTTGATATCGAAAGCCGCCCTTTTTATGCGACGGTGGACGGCAAAGGCGAACCGGTGCGGGCCCTTTTTAGTTAGCGAGAAGACGGCGCAGGAAGATGCGCGCACTGCAATAAAGGCGGTCAAAGCTCCCCGAAAAGGCCGTTCGTGGCACTCTTCGTGCTGCTCTTGGCGGCCGTTATGTCCACCTCTCCTTCCTATGGCATCCGCGGCATCGGCGCTAAAATCGTCATCAGCGGATTGCTCATTGCCCTCACTCCCCTCCTGATCACGAGTTATATCGCGATCCGCAAAGCATACCGGGATCGGGAAACTTCCCAGGGCGTCAACTGCCAGGGCGCCGTGGAACAGGTGGCGGACAAAATCGACCGCCTTCTTTTCGAACGCTACGGCGATGTCCAGGCGTTCGTTTTCCATCCCGGCGCCGCTGCAGAACCCCAAACCGTCGCTCAAACAGCCGATACATTCACCAAAATGTACGGCTTCTACGACCTCATGCTGATTGCCGACGCCGACGGCAAAATCATCGCGGTCAACACCGTCGATGCCGATGGCAAACCCATCGATTCCGCCCCCCTCATTGGCAAAAGCGTTAAGGGAGAGCCCTGGTTCGAGGATTGCATCAGTGGAAAGCTCAAAGAAGCCGAAAGCTACACCGGCGACCTTGCCGCAGACCCCTTCGTAGCGCAGGTCTACAAATCCCAGGGCCTTTCCCTGAACTTCTCCGCCCCCGTGCTCAACGCCGAAGGCAAACCGATCCGCGTCTGGAGCAACCGCGTTTCTTGGGAGCGCTCGGTGCGGGAGGTCCTTTCGGGCTTGGACAAGATTTTCAACGCTTCCGTCAAAGGCGACGAGGGCCGTTCGTCCATCGAAGTGCTCTCCCAAAAAATGCAGGTTTTGGAGGAATATCCGAAATCTGCGGTGGGAACACCGGGGGGTGCGCCGACGGTGACTGTCCCCCAGCTCACGGGCAAAAGCGGCTTTTTCAGCGGCTCCACCGAAACCGGCGCTCTCGAACTGGTGGCCCACGCCCCCTTTCCCGGCTTTCTCTCGTACAAAGGGCAGGGCTGGCGCCTCGTTTTACACAATCCCCTCGAGGCGGCGATGAAGGAGCCCAAGGCCCTCCGGGACCTCTTTCTGTTCCTGATCGCCGGCTCCATCGTCGGCATTTGCCTGGCCACGCACCAGACCGTCGGCTTCTTCCTGGTCCGCCCCCTGGGAGGCCTCACCAACAAAACCAAGCGCCTCTCCGAAGGGGACGCCGCCTTTGATCTCAACGAGGTCAAGCGCACCGACGAACTCGGCGCCCTGGCGCGCGCCCTGGAAATTTTCCGCCAAACCTCGGACAAAATCCGCACCATGACCGGCCACACCGCCCTGTCCGTGGACGAAGCGGGAACCGCCGTCGGCCAGATTTCCGACGGCGCGCGCACCCAGACCTCCCAGCTCAACCTGGTCTCGACGGCCCTGAGTGAATCCTTCAGCGCCATCAAACTGGTCACGAGCAACGCCGTGCGTGCGCGGGAGCGCGCGGAAGGCGCCAGCCACGCGGTCGAAAGCGGCCAGACCGCCGTGGGCCAACTGGTCCCCATTGTGGAAGCGATTGCCCAAAACAGCCGCAAAATCACCCAGATCACGCAGGTCATCGCACAGATCGCCAACCGCACCCACATTCTCTCCCTGAACGCTGCCATTGAAGCGGCCCGCGCCGGAGAGCATGGCAAGGGCTTCGTCGTGGTGGCTCAGGAAGTGGGTAAACTAGCGGAAAGTTCCGCCCAAAACGCCAAGCAGATCGCCGACATCGTCGAGCAGGCGTCCACGGACTCTCAGCGAGGCAAAGTCGCCACGGAAACCGTCAGCGACGCCATGGCCTCCATCGCCACCGGCACCAAGGACACCACCGAAATGGTGCGCTCTATCGCCGTCGCCATGGACGAGCAGCAGGCCACCCTCTCCCAGATCAGCGGCAACATCACCGAACTACGCAACATCGCCATGGCC
Organism: Chthoniobacteraceae bacterium; assembly: GCA_947479475.1. Taxonomy (GTDB): domain Bacteria; phylum Verrucomicrobiota; class Verrucomicrobiia; order Chthoniobacterales; family Chthoniobacteraceae; genus Chth-196. Next base: position 9,221 of record CANJZW010000069.1, on the reverse strand, counting down.
AACTCCGCCTCCTCCGAGGAAATCACGGCGACCATGATCCAGCTCTCCAAACTCTCCAACGACACCCGCCTTCTTGCTGAATACAAGTCGCTCTAGGCCCACCCATGCGGGCTCTCGCGCCACTACGGCGCCGGGTGCCGCGTCTCCGCAGTCCGCCCTCTTCCCTGCCTGCCGACTATGCCTCTCGCAGACCAACTAACCGCCGCTCTCCTCCAGCGGGTGGGGATGCGAGCGGACATCACGGCCTCCAAAATCCAGGCCCAGCTCGAAAAGGTGCCTCAATCTGAACGCGACAACTGGGTGACGCACATCGTCAATTCGCCGCCCCACAGCCCCGAATGGCAGGAGTTCATTGAGCCGTTCCTCATTCACGAAACCTACTTCTTCCGGCACGAAAACCAGTTGGAGTTTCTCGCCTCCAAGGTCCTCCCCGACCTCGTTGCTGAAAGGCTCAAATCGGGCCGCTTCGAATTCCGCATCTGGTGCGCCGCCTGCTCCTCCGGGGAGGAGGCCTACACCGCAGCCCTTCTGTTGCGCGATGCCATTCAAAACTCCAGGGAAGCCGCAAAGAAGGACTGGCGCCTGAGCGTAACCGGCACCGACCTCAGCGCCGAGGTACTCGCCAAAGCACGCCTCGGCGAATACCACACGAGCGCCGGCCTCCACAGTTTCAGAGACGTTCCCTCCTTCGCCAGGCACCACTTCACCGGCATCTTTCAGCGTGAGGAAAAAACCTGGCACCCCGACGAAGCGCTCAAACGCACCGTCCAGTTCCAGCAGCGCAACATCGTGAGCGATCCCGCGCCCGTTTCAGACGCCGACCTGATCCTGTGCCGCAACGTCCTCATTTATTTGGACGAACCCAGCGTAAGCCGCGCCATCACCTCCATGCACGGCGCCCTCAGGCCCGGCGGCGTCCTCGTCCTCGGACCCGCCGACATGCTCAAACACACTCAAGGTTGGGAACTGCTCACCAACCAAAAAGCCATGTTCTGGAGAAAACCCGCAGCCACCGCCCTCTCCATCCCAAGATGAAGCTCCGCGTCTGCCTCGCTGTCAAATCGACCTTCACGGCCATCGCTCTCCGTAAGAGCCTTGCGGATTATCCCAATGCCCAGCTTCTCGGGGAGGAACGCACCTGCCCAGCCGCCGAAAAACTGCTCCTCAGCCAGCCTTCCGGCCTTGCCGTCGTCGATGTCGACCTCCTCGCCGACCCTGATTCAGCAGGCCTCCTCGCCCTCCTTGCCCAGCGCCGCGAACCAACCATTCTCATCAACGCCCGAGGCACGCCCCTCCCTCACTCGCTCCTGAACAAACCCGCCATCCGCGAGCTCACCAGCCGCCGCCCCGGAGAACTGGATATCGGCCACCTCCAGGAACTGCTCATCCCCGCGCTGCGCGCTGCGCGCGAGGCCTGGGTCCAGGCCGGCCCCGCCTCTCGCACTACCGGCGTCCCCGTCTCCACTTTCGGTGCCTCCGCCACAGCCTCCACCCCGCCCCCCGCAAGACGGGGCGCCGCCGAATTGATCGTCATCGGCGTCTCCACCGGGGGGCCGACCCTCCTGGTGAAAATGTTCAAGGACCTCGTCAAACCCACCATCCCGATGCTCATCGCCCAGCACATGCCCGCGAGCGAGACGGCGGGATTTGCGCTGCGCCTTTCGGAGGAAATCGGCCAGTCCATCGTCGAAACCGGTGCCGGGCCTTTGCCTGAAATCGGGCGGATCGGCATCGTCCAAGGCGGCCGGGATTTCCAAATCCTGCGCAACCCCAATGGCAAATTCCGCCTCAAGGAAGCCATTGTTCCGCACAATCCCTTCCATCCAAGCATCGACCACCTTTTGCTCACGGCCGCCGAAGCCGATATCGCCGTCCACACCGTCATCCTCACCGGAATGGGACAGGACGGCGCCGCCGGCGCGCTGGCTCTTATGCGCCGCGGATTCCCCGTCATCGCACAGCGCCCCGAAACCTGCGCCGTGGCCGGAATGCCCACGTCGGCGATCCAAAACGGAGCCGCACAACAGGTCCAGGGGCCTGAACAGATCGTCGAATCCATCAACCGCTGGTTCGCCGCCGCAAAACCCGCCACCACGCCGGGAGGAACGCCATGAACCCCGCCTCCACCACGCGGACTCCCTTCGTCCTGACTTCCAAGGACCCCTCCTTTTCGGGGCTGGTGGAACACCTTTGCCAGGACTCCCCGCTGCAGCTCCTCACCACGGCGGGCCCCTCCATCACCCTCGAAACCGTGCGCTCCAACGCCCCGGAATTCGTCCTGATCGACTTGGACAGCGTCGACGCAGTGGAGGCCTCCCGGCTCCTCCTCAAACTGGCGCTGGTGAGCCGCGCCTTTGTGTTTTTAACCGGCGCCACGGCCATTCCAGGAACGCTGGCCTTGGACGCCCTCTTCCAAGCCGGAGCACACGGAGCCCTCGTCAAACCCGAAGGCAAAACCAGTCTTTGCCTCTCCGGGGAAGCCGGGAAAACCTACCTTCACCAAATCCTCGCCCTGCTCGATCCCTTGCGTAAAAGGAGGACGGTATGAGCGTGGATCCGGGAATGGTTCAGGAGTTCGCCACCGAAGTGGCCGAACACATCGAAGCCTCCGAGCAAATCCTTGTCGGAGCCAGTGTCGAACCGCCAGCGCCCGGCGACATCAACCTCCTTTTTCGCAGCTTCCACTCCATCAAGGGGCTTTCGCGCGTCATCGGCTTCGGGGCGCTCGAAGGCATCGCCCACGAGGCAGAGTCGCTCCTGGCCACCGTGCGCAGCGGTGCGCAGCCCCTTTCCGAGAGCGCCGCCAACCTGCTCCTCCAGTCCCTGGACGCTGTCAAACAGGCTCGCACCGACCTCATGGAGGGCCGCGAATTCAAGGCCAACGACAAACTCGTCGCCGCCCTCAAAGCCGCCACCAAAGGCGGCGCCCCCGCTTCAGGCCACGACGCAGCAGCCTCCGCCGAGGGCGAGGATTCCGCACCCTCTTTCCTCCACGGCGACCTTTATTTCGACCAGGACACCCTCGTCGCCCAGTCCGAGCTGTTTGAGGAATTGCTTCCAGGCATCGCCCGCTACGTTCTCGACCCCTCCTCCTCCCCTGCCGAAACCATCCAGGAGGACTTCGAAACGCTTCTCTTCGCGCTCGATAAAATCCGCATCCAAGCCCTCGCCGACGCCCTCCGCGCAGTCTCCCAGAAAACCGACCCGCCGCACTTCGCCCGCTTTCTACGCCTTCTGGAAGGGTTCCGCAGCCTCCTGAGCCAGTCCTGCGGCTACGCGGAAGTCATCCTCACCCTGCGCCCTTGGTTTACAGACGCCCTCCGGTCTCTCCTCTCAGAAAACAAAGCACAGGACGGCCTCGACTACCTGAGCATCCTGATGCCCGCCAACCCCTTCAGTGTTCTGCTCGCGCAGTTGGAGGCGTCCGACTTGGATCCGGAGGAAAAAGCCGATTTCACCCGCCTCGCTTCCGAAGCGCTCCTGAGCGATCTGGACGCCGAAGGCTCCACGACCTCCGCCCTCAGCGGCATGGTCGCCGAACGGATGCGCGACCGCTTGCAGCGCTCCTACCGCTCCCAGGCGGTGGCGCTCCGCTTTTTGGAGTCCCGCAAGTTGGACATCGAACTTTTCGCACGCGTCCCAGCCGCCCTCGTCGAACGGTTGGCGCAGATGCATCAAAACAAAAACGCGGACTTCTTCGAGGTGCTCATTGAGCTGCCCTCCCCGAAGACGGCCTTCCTGGATTTCGCCTCCAAGGCGGCCCTGGCCCTGGAGCCGATCTTCACCGAAAAAGCCTCCATCGAAGGGATGCAGTGCCTGGCGATCCTCCTCTTTGATCAGACCAACGAGGATCAACTGCGCGCCAAAGTCACCGCGTGTTTCGCCAATCCAGACCTCCTCATCCTCCGCAAACTCGACGGTCGCCAGGCTTCCGCCCACTACGGCGTCAAAGCCAAACCGGCGGCCACAGCCTCCTCGGGCGGCGGCGTCCAAGTGCGCGTCCCCGTTGAGCTCATGGACTCCATGTTCGGCCGGATCGGGCAGTTCTTCAGTGTGGCGGCCCGCTTCAACGCCATGGTCCACGACAGCCAGGCTCCCGATATTTTAAGGGAAATGTCCGACTACAGCGTCCTGCACGCGCCCCAGTTGCTGCCAAAAATCGACTGGCTTATCCGCCAGCAAAACGACTTCGCCACCCTCGAGGCCGAGGCCCACCGGCTCATCTCCCTCATCCACGAAACCACGCTGGGCCTGCGCGTCATCCCCCTCGAAACCCTCTTCAGCCGCTTCCCCCGCATGGTGCGCGACCTCGCGCAGAAGCAGAAAAAGCTCGTCCGTTTTGACGCCCGTTCCAAAGGCATCCGCGTCGACAACGGCATGGTCGAACTGCTCGCCGACCCTCTCATGCACATGCTCCGCAACAGCGTGGACCACGGCATCGAAACCCCAGACGACCGCATCGCCGAGGGCAAGCCCCGCACCGCCGCACTCATCCTTTCCGCCGAACAACGCGGCAACCGCATCGTCGTCGAAATCAACGACGACGGCCGCGGCATCAACCTCGAAAAAGTGCGCGCCAAGGCCGTTGCCGCCGACCTCGTCACCGAGGAGGAAAGCCGCAAACTCAGCCAGGACCAAATCGCACGGTTCATCTTCACCCCCGGCTTTTCAACCGCGGACAAAATCACCGACACCTCCGGCCGCGGCGTCGGAATGGACGTCGCGCTGGTGAACGTCACCAAGCTAGGCGGCAAAATCGACATCCAGACCCGGCCCGGCAAAGGCACGGTATTCCGGATCGACATGCCCCTTTCCAAGGCCATCCAGCCCATGCTTCTGGCCGAAACAGGAGTCCAAACCGTGGCCCTTCCGGACCGGATGGTGGTGGAGGGCACGGTCGTTTCCACGGAGGAACTTCAAAACGTCAACGGACAGCGTTCCATCCTTTTGCACGGCCGATTTTTGCCCGTCTTCAAACTGGTCGACCTCCTGCGCCTGCCCCCGCCGCCTCCCGCCGCGGACGAACAGCTCTCCATTGTAGTCTGCGAGTTCAACGGCCGGCGCATCGGCGTGGAGGTGCACAAAATTCTGCGCCGAAACGACATGTTGATCCAGGAAATGCACCCCCGCATCGCCCACCTCCCGGGCATCGGCGGCATCTCCACGCTTGGCACAGACCGCATCGTCGTCGTCATCGACCCCGAAGGCCTCTTCGAACTCGCAAAACGCCACACCGTCTTCGGACTGCGCAACCACGACTTCCGGGTCGAGGAGGGCCAGCTCTAATGATCGACCACGTCTCTGCGCGCTGCGAACGCTTCCGGCTGCTTTTGCCCACGCGCAACATCGAGGCCATCGTGCCCTTGAGCCCCTCGGAGCGCATCACCCCCCTCCAGGGTCCGCACCGCCGCGCACAGGCGCCGCTCGCAATCGACCTCCGCCGCCTTCTCGGTGCGCCCGCAGCCCCGCCGCAAACCGCCCGCATCCGCCTGGACTGGATTTCCAGCGACACCGAACGCCGCGCCATCCTCCTCGTTGATACCGTCGACGAAATCGTGAACTCCCCCCACGGCCATTTGGAGCGCCTCCCGCTGCTCCCCCTCAGGCTCCTGCAACTCTGCGACGGCGTCCTCCACGATCCCGACGGCACCTACCGCATGAGCGTGCGCCTCGACGTCGTCTGGCCCATGCATCCCTGGAGCGAACGCAGGCTGTGGCGCCAGTCCATCGTCACACTCGTCGCCCCTGGCGAACCGGGGTCTGAAGACTTCAACCCGCTTGTGAACCCGCTTTCCTAATGGACCCGACGCCCCCAACCCCGGCCGCAGGACCAAAAACCGTTCTGGTCGTCGACGACAGCAACATCATGCGCCGTCTGGTGAGCGAAATCGTCGGCATGGACCCCGATTTCAAGGTGCTCGACACCGCCGAGAACGGCAAAATCGCGCTCCAAAAAGTCCGCCTCCTCAAACCCGACGTCATCCTTCTCGACATCGAAATGCCCGAACTCTCGGGCCTCGAAACCCTTCGCCGCCTCGGCCTCCGCAGCCCCTCCAAGGTCGTCATCCTCTCCTCCCTCGGCGGCGAAGGCACCCCGGAACGCGCCGAAGCCCTCCGCCTCGGTGCCGCCGAAGTCCTCGACAAACCCTCCGGCTCCGTGAGCATGGACATCAAGTCCAGCCGCGGTTCCGCCGTCATGCGCGCCCTGCGCCGCGTGACCGGCCTGCCTCTGGACGATGAAGCCTCGCCCACCGAGGCCGCCGGCGACGGGCCCGACCCGGCATTGGCAACGCAGTCCCCGCTGCAAACCGCGGCCCTAAGCGTGATGCTCAACTCCGTAAAGACGGCAATGCTCGCCTTCGACGCCCAAGGCACTCTTTCCTTCGCCAACAAAAGCGCACTGAAGCTCCTCGAACGCAAGGAGCTTGAAGCCGGAAAAATCAACCTCGACGAACTCTTTGGAGACTACAACTCCATGTTCGCCGACGACATCCGCAGCGTCATCGACTCCGGGGTCGCCAAGGACGCCTTCACCGTCGATTACTCCACCGACAGCGGCGAATGGCTCCCCTTCCTCGCCTCCGTCACGCCAGCCCCGCCGCACCTCAAGGAGTTCGCCTCCGTTTTGGTCACCATCGAGGACACCTCCGCCGAGCAAAACCTGCGCAGGGTTCTCGACAAGGTCATGTCCAGCGCCGTCACCGACGCTGTGGTGGGCGGGGAAGACCTCGCCCTCGGGGGCAAACTCGCCGAGGCCACCGTCCTCTTCAGCGACGTGCGCAGCTTCACCAAACTTTGCGAGGGCCTTGGCGCAGAAGCCGTCGTCCACATGATGAACGAATACTTCGCCTTCATGGCGGACGTCATCCGCGGCAACTACGGCGTCATCGATAAATACATCGGTGACGCGATCATGGCTCTTTTCGGCGTGCCGAAATCCACCGGACAGGACGCCCAAAACGCCGTCCAAGCCGGCTTCGCCATGCTCCAGGCCCTCGACCTCCTCAATGGCGACCGCGAAAAAGAAGGGAGAACTCCTTTCAAAATCGGCATCGGCCTCGCCACCGGACACGTCGTCGCCGGCCTCCTGGGCTCGCCCGAACGCATGAACTACACCGTCATGGGCAACTCCGTGAACCTCTCCGCCCGCATCGAGAGCCTCACCAGCCATTACGGCGCCCAATTACTCGTGTGCAGCGAAACCTACCGCGCCCTCAAGACGTCCTACCGCTCCCGTTTGATCGACAAAATCCGGGTCAAAGGCCAGAGCACGCCGGCCTCACTGTACGAAATTCTCTACGCACATTCTCCCGAAAAAGAGGAGGAATGGCTGGGCGCCTACGCCTCCGGACTGGGCGCCTACGAGACGGGCAACTTCAAGGACGCCATTGCTTTTCTTGAAAAGTCCCTCGTCTTTAACCCCCTCGACAAGGCCTCCAAAATCCTCCTTTCCCGCTGCGCCATCCTCCTCGAACGCCCCCAGCCCGACTGGGACGGCGTCTGGTCCATGGAGTCAAAATCAGGCTAACCCGCCCTCAAATCCGCCCGCCGCTTCAGCCCCCATTTTTCCATGGCTCAAATGAACCTACTTTGCTGCAAAACCGGTGACCTCACCCTCGCCGTGCAGCTGGATCGTGTGATCGGCGTCGTCGAAAGCGGGCTGCTCACGCCGCTGCCGTACTCGGGCGACGCCTTCGAGGGCCTGGTGGAGGCCATCGGCCAGGTCATGCCCAGGGTCAACCTCGCCCAAATGCTCGGCATCTCCCAATCCGAGGGCGGCATCTTGGTCGTCGTCATGGACAAGGGCGGTTCCCTCGCCCTGCGCGTCCAGCAGGTCACCTCCATGCTCACCCTCGAAGGAGAACAAGTCCTCGCAAACGCAGGCCGCGCCCGCGAGCGCTGCGAGCTGTTCATGGCCGACTTCGAACACAACGGCGAGACCTTCTACCTCCTCGACGTCGACCGCCTCGCCGCCGCCGATTCCCTGCGCGTCCTCGCCCCCGACGGTGAAGTCATGCTCGCAGAGGCCCTCCCGCCGGCTGCGCCGGAGGAGCTCATCGTCGAGTCCCACATCCCGTACCTCCTTGTTGAAATCGGCGAGGAAACCTACGCCTTCGAATCCGCGGAAGTCGAAGAATTGCACGTCTCGGGGCCGATCCGCCAGATGCCGGGCGCACCCGAGTGGCTGCTCGGATTGATCGACCTCCGGGGCAAACCCGTCCTGGCGCTCTCAGCCGGGATGCTCCTCGGACGCCCGCAGACCAACGCGCGCGAGGTGTGTCTTGTCACCCAACTCGAAGGAGGCATGGAGATCGCCCTGTTTGTAGACCGAGCCCTCGGCCTCGAGCGTTTTTCCCCCGACATGGTCTACCCCATGTCCCAGGCCATGGCCGGAGTGCGCAGTTATTTTGTGATCGGGGAGGATAAAATTGTGGGGATCATCAGCCCACAAAAACTCGTCGAACAGGTCCGCCAACAGCTCACAGATGCCATTCCGGCGGATCCCTGGTCGGCCGGGGAAAAGCCCCAGGCTCCCGCCGTGGCCCAGCACCACCAATTGCTGACGGTGCGCGTGGGCGAGGAATTGTTCGGACTCACGCTGGAACGAATCGACCGCATCCTTGCCTCAGTGCGCCTGACTCCCCTGCCCTCCACCGTCGAGCATTTTGACGGCATGGCGGACGTGGGCGACGGGGTCATTCCGGTGATTGACCTGCGCAAACAGGTGCAGGGCGGCGAGGAAGAGCGCTCCAGCCAGCCCCCCTGCATCCTCGCGATGTTGGAAGGATCCATGGCGGGAATTCTCGTGGACCAAGTCTTGAGCATCCGAGACGTGCCGGCCGACCGCTTCGAACCCGTCAAGGACGGCTCAAAGCTGCCGATCTCCCACGTCGTGCCCCTCGACGGCCGAATGGTGTCGGTGCTCACGATCGACCGCCTGCTTCCGGCCGCGTAGCTCAAAAAAGAAATGATTGCCGCCGGGCATATATTCATCAGTGTACTGGCCTATCACTTGTTGAGTTGGGTGCGCGAGCACTTCCACGTGCGGGGTGATTCGCGGGAATGGAGCACCGTTGCGGTTGCTGCGAACCCACAGCATTGTGACCACACGGCTTAAACTAAGCTGTGGGCGAATCATTCAGATTCGCAAACCGAGCCTGCCCGATGCAGAGCAGCAGCGGGTTTACGACATGTTGGGAATCGACTGGAGGCAGGCATTT
>CANJZW010000068.1 GCA_947479475.1 Chthoniobacteraceae bacterium | reverse complement strand
CGGCTCTTCGAGCGAAGACTTCGAGACGGATTTGAGCTGGGATGCCGAGCAGACGATGCTGTTGGGAGCCATGGACAATCAGGCCGATGTAGAAGCCGCGTTGAAGGAAAACCTGCTTCGCGAATTTGCGGATATCAGGGGCGAATAAATGCAGGTCACTGCTCGATAGAGCTGCGCGTTGGAGCCCTGGTTCTATTCCGAAGAAAGAGCCGCTTCTAAAGTTGGCGGATCAAATTGAGGAGGCTCCCTAGCCGCTGGGTGGGAGGTTGAGACGCTGGTAGCCGAGGAAACTTGTTTCCAATCAGCACGTAATCGAGGCCACGGCGGAGCATCACCTTGTGTTCTTTGACCTCCACTGCAGAAATGCCTTTTGCGCCAGCTTCTATTCGGATGGAAGCCAGCGTGAGCAGGTTCTCAACCGCCTCAGGAAAACGCAGGCCAAAACGGTCCTTCCAGCTAGTCGCCAGCGCCTCAAGGGCTTTGAGGTCTTGGATTGTCGAAAGGTGTCGGTAAGCCTCAATTCTGGGTTGGGAATCCGAGAGGTATTGAAGGGGCAAAAAAGCAGGGGCCTTTTCGCCGGTTGTAGCTGTAAAATCGGGTTCGCGTGACGCAACAAAATCGATGTAGACGGAAGCTTGGTCTGGGGCCTGTTTCCATTGCCCCTTGTGTTTGGCCATCGCCTGTTTAAGCAGGCTGCAATATAACTCAAAACCAATGGCGCATATGTGGCCGCTCTGCTGTGTGCCCAACACGTTCCCTGCACCACGAATCTCGAGGTCCCGAAGCGCGATTTTGAAGCCCGCCCCGAGGGAGGAATACTGTTTGATCGCATTGATGCGTTTACGCGCTTCACCCACGGTCAACAGGGCTCGTGGCAGCAGAAGATAGGCGTAGGCTTGGTGGTCGCTGCGCCCAACGCGGCCTCGTAATTGGTAGAGATCTGCGAGACCGAACCGGTCTGCCCTATCGATGAGGATCGTATTTGCATTCGGGATATCGAGACCGCTTTCAATAATGGTTGTGGAAATCAACACATCCGCCTGACCCGAGACAAACTGATGCATGACGTCTTCCAGTTCGGTTTCATCCATCTGTCCGTGTCCAACAAGAAGTCGGGCCTTTGGCAGAAGCGTTTGCAGACGATCGCGGACCCGGTAAATCGATTCGATTCGATTGTGAAGGAAATACACTTGGCCGCCTCGGGCAATTTCGCGTTTGATCGCTTCCCGGATGGTGCGTTCATCGTAGGGGCAGATGAAAGTCTCCACTGGAATACGGTTTGCCGGAGGTGTCTCCAGCGTGCTCATATCCTTCGCTCCCATGAGGGAAAGGTAGAGCGTGCGTGGTATGGGCGTGGCAGAGAGAGTGAGTTGGTCGACACGCCGGAAGCGTTCTTTGAGCTTTTCTTTGTGGAGAACTCCAAAGCGCTGCTCTTCGTCAATAATCACTAACCCGAGATCTTTAAATTCCAGCTTCCCCGAAAGAATCCGGTGCGTGCCGATGACAATATCTACAGAACCATCTTTGAGCCCAATCATCGTTTCCTTCTGCTGAGCCGCAGTCCGAAAACGTGACAACATTTCAATGCGTACGGGAAAGGCGCTCATGCGTTCCCGGAAGTTCCTGTAATGCTGCTCAGCGAGGACGGTTGTCGGCACAAGCATGGCGACCTGTTTGCCTCCCATGACCGCCTTGAACGCCGTTCTAATGGCGATTTCCGTTTTACCAAAACCCACGTCGCCGCAGATGAGCCTGTCCATAGGCCTTGACGATTCCATGTCCGACTTTGCTTCGGCGACTGCGGTGAGCTGGTCTGGGGTTTCGGTATAAGGAAAAGCGTCTTCAAATTCCTCGACCCAACGGTTGTCTGGCGGGAAGCAGAAGCCCGAACAAATCTCCCGCTCGGCCTGAAGGGCAAGGAGTTTGCCGGCATATTGAAAGATGGCGTGTTCGGCGCTTTTACGGGCCTTGGCCCATTTTCCATCACCGAGTTCGCTGAGAGGGGGATTGCGCTTTCCAATGCCCACATAGCGGCTCACCAAGCCGCTTTGTTCCAGCGGCAGGTAAAGGCGGGACTGGTTGGCGAAGGACAGTACAAGAACCTGTTCTGGAACGCCCTCCCTGGGAATGTCCCGGAGGCCTTCAAAGCGTCCGATCCCGTGTTCCAGATGCACCACAAGTTCGCCCTCCTCCAGTTCCGTGAAGTCTGGCATGCCCTTGCGCAGGACTTCCGCAACAGGCCTTCTTCGCTGCCTGACACTGCGCGAGGAACGCCCCAGCAGATCTGCGTCGCTTAGGACTACGGCCTTCGCAGCTGGGCAAACAAAGCCTCCTAGAACATCTCCCGCAATCCAATGGATGGCGTCCGCTTCGACGGTTGGGATGAGTTCATGCAGGCGCTCCTGCTCGCCCTCGTTGCGGTAAAACAAAAAAACGTTCCAGGCTTCTTTTCGCCACTCGGAAAGTTGGTTGAAAAAATTCTCCCGCTTTTTTTCGTCCACGATGAAATCGCCCGCGTCAAAACTTCCCAAAGGAGTTTCGAAACACGCTGTCCCATGGTTTTCAGGTCCGACGGTTGACTCTGGGGCATTGTCGGTAAGGAGAAGAAAGGTTTCTGCAGCGAGATTCGAGGGAAGCGCCGGGGTCTCACCCATTTCATTGGGTTGGGAAAAGGCGTCGCTCCAGGCCAGTCTATCTGTTTTAGCAATCAGATTGAGGAGCGGCATCAGGTTCGAATCGCTCGCCTCCGCTCCGAGTAAGGAGCATTCTTCGAGCGTTTCCACCGATGTCTGAGCATCCAGATCAAAGGCACGGATGGATTCGATTTCGTCGCCGAAAAGCTCCACTCGTACGGGTCTCAAATGCTGGAACCCGAAAAGGTCCAAAATCCCTCCGCGAATGGCAATTTGTCCGCGTTCGGCGACGCGTGGGACGACTTCATATCCCTGGGCCTCAAGGCTCTTGATTAGGGGCTCGCGTTCGATGGTTTGTCCCCTTTTAAGTCGGATTTCCGTCTTTCGAAGGGATTCAGGGTTGGGCACCTCCGAATTTAAAGCGGCATTGGTGAGAACAATGCATTCGGAGCTGCGGGTGTCTCGCCGAAGCTTCTCCAAAATGGAAAGCCGTTCCGCCCCCGTTTCGGGGTCTGCCAAGGCGCCTTCGACGGTGGCAGGCGGTGAATCGGGAAAAAAAAGGGCGTCTGGCAGCCACTGCTGGAGCACTGGGAAAAGGCGCTCCTGTGCCCGGACATCGGGGCACACGATCCAGGTGCGACCGGGATGGGAAAGAGAAATCAAGGCGGCGACCAGCGGATGGGCTGCAGCGATGAGATGTTCGAAAGCCTGAGGTGCGGCCGAAGCCTTGCGCCCCGCGCGTTTTCGAAGGGCGGTATGGAAAGCGGGCGAGGTGGCGAATGTTTCGAGCAGTTTGGCTAAGGCGGCCATGGGATGCCGGGGCGGACGCGGTGGAGGAGCCGAGCCAGAAAATGAAAATGTGAACTTGTGCGAAGTTAGCAGGGTTTTCCGGAACGAAAATGCCGTAATTTTTGCTTTTGCCCTTTCACTCAGGGCTGTGGGTTATTACATTCGGCCGCATGAAATCCCCCAGGTTCTCCTTGATTATACTGGCGCTGACTGTTGTTGGAGTCGGCCTGGTTTTTGAGGCTACTCAGAGTCTTCAGGCTGATATTCAGGATCCCCCGATGCTCCGGCAGGGGCCGGTTCGGAAGCTGGGTCGGGGCATTGCGAATATCAGCTCAGGATTCACGGAGGTTTACGCATCCATGGATCAGGTTATTGAATCTGAAGGGAGCTCTGCATTTCTAACTTACGGATTGGTTCGCGGGGTCGCTCGTACGCTCACCCGGTTCGGAGTGGGGGTCTTCGAGGTTGTCACCTTTCCCTTTCCGACGAACCGCAGTTCTTACGATCCAGTGCTCAAGCTGCCCACGCCGTGGGTTCATGGGGGGTACGAAGAGTTTCCTCCCGAGTTGGGATTTGAGACGCGGTTTGACTATTGCCGGACCCAAACTGGTTCGACGAGAATGCCTTAGTGCTTACGTGTTTCCTCAATATCGGCTCTTTTTCGCATAGGGGCGCCCCCTTGCTCGATTAGCTGGAGCCATTTCATGCAGAAAACTAAATGTGAGCTCCTGATCGAGCGTGTGTCCTACGGCGGAGCGGGGATCGGGAGGCTTGAGGGCAAGGTTGTCTTTGTGCCGTTTACGATTCCAGGCGAGCGGGTGTTGGTGGAGATCGTGCGCCAGAAAAAGAACTTTGCGGAAGCGAAGTTGCTGGAGGTTCTAGAGGCTGCCTCCGGGAGGCAGTCCCCCCAGTGCCCCGTTTTTGGCGCATGCGGTGGATGCGCTTATCAGCATGTGGATTACGCCACGCAGCTGGAATGGAAGAGCAGTCAGGTCAGGGATTTGCTGGAGAGAGTCGGCAGGATCGCTGCGCCTCCTGTGGCGCCCGCTTTGGCCTCCCCAAAGCCATGGGCGTTTCGGAATCGAATCCGGGTTCATTCGCAGGACGGCCGAACCGGCTTTTACTCCAAACACGGCCATGAAATTATCGATGTAAAAAGCTGTGCCATTGCCTCCGCCGAGGTTAACGCAGAGCTCTCCAAACTGCGCGCAACCAGGCCGCCGGCGGGGGAAACAAGTCTGGCAGTGAAGCGGGGGGTGCGTTTTTTTGAGCAGACCAACGATGGTGCCGCAGAAGTTCTCGTGGAGGTGGTTGAGAAATGGGCCGGGGATGGGAGGGGGACTCTTGTAGACGCCTACTGTGGAGCGGGTTTTTTTGGGCATCGGTTGTCGTCGCGTTTCGAGCGGGTGTTCGGCATTGAATCTAACGAGGTTGCGGTGGAAAAGGCTCGCCGGAAGGCGTTTGAGAACGAGCAATATATTTGCGGAGATGTGGCTGTCCACCTGGGAGCGATCCTCGAGGCGGCCGAGCGGCCTCGGACGCTTGTGCTGCTCGACCCCCCTGCGGCGGGTGTGGACGCGCGTGTGACAGACCTGTTGACGGCGTTTCCGGTGCAGCAGGTGGTGTATGTCTCTTGCGATCCCGCAACGCTTGCCCGTGATCTTGGAAATCTGACGCGAGGCGGCTACAGCCTACGGTGCGTGACGCCGGTGGATATGTTTCCCCAAACGGCGGACATTGAGGTGGTGGCGGATCTTGTTTACGGCGGGTAAGCGGCGGGTAAGTTTCCGGGCGTCTTCAGTGCCCGGCTTGAGTCGGCGCTTTTTTTGGAGCGGCTTGGGCGGCGTCGAAGAGGCTCCGCCAGTACTCCAGGCGCTCCCTGACCCGGCGCTCTGAGCCGTTTTCCGTGGGATGATAATAGCGGCGGCCCTCCTCCAAATAAGCCTGGGGCACGTAGGAGCCCTCGAAATCATGGGGGTAAATGTACTCCGGTTGCCCGGGTTCCTTCGCGGCCTTATAGTGCGTATCTCTGAGAGCCCGAGGAACGGCGAGTGTGCGGCCCTCTTCCACATCCTTGCGTGCGGCGAGGACGGCCGCGTAGGCCCTATTGCTTTTCGGAGCCGTGGCCAGGTACACGGTGGCGTGGGCCAGGGGAACCTGCGCTTCAGGGAGGCCAACAAACTCGACCGCCTGCAGGGCCGCCACCGCAAGGGGAAGCGCTTGGGGATCGGCCATCCCGACGTCCTCGCTTGCGAGAATGACCAGGCGCCTCGCTAGAAAACGGATATCCTCGCCTGCGACAAGCATTCTCGCGAGCCAGTAAAGGGAGGCGTCGGGGTCGCCACCCCGGATGCTCTTGATGAGTGCCGAAATGGTGTCGTAGTGCTGGTCGCCGTCTCTGTCGTAGACAACTGCTTTGCGCTGGATGCTGTCCTGCGCCTCCGCTAGACTGATGTGTACGGTGCCGTGTTCGTTTGCGGGCGTTGTTAAGGCGGCAAGCTCAAGCGCGTTGAGGCATTTGCGGGCGTCCCCCTCGGACTGCACGGCAAGGTGTTCGAGGGCGTCCAATTCGGCGTGAATTAACAGATGCCCGAGACCGCGTTCCGTGTCGGCGATGGCCCTGCGCTGGAGCGCCACGAGATGCTCCGGCTTGAGCCCTTCTAGCTGAAAAACCTGGGAGCGCGATACTAGGGCTGAGGTTAGAACAAAATAGGGGTTGTGTGTTGTGGCGCCAATGAACTGGACAGTGCCGTCCTCCAGGGCTGGGAGAAGCACGTCTTGCTGCGACTTATTGAGGCGGTGGATTTCGTCGATGAATAGAACCGTTTTTGTTCCAGCAAGGTCCCGGCGCTCTCCTGCGCGCTGGAGCGCCTTGCGCAAGTCCGCGACAGAATTTTCCACGCCGCTGAAGGCTTCGAAGGCGGCGGAGGTTGTCTTGGCGATGATTCTTGCCAGAGTGGTCTTGCCTGTGCCCGGGGGGCCATAAAGAAGGATCGAACTTAGCCGGCCCGCTTCCACCGCGCGGCGCAGTAATTTGCCGGGCGCGAGGATGTGCTCCTGGCCGGTGTACTCCTCCAAAGTGGCTGGGCGCATCCGTTCTGCAAGGGGCGCCGAGCTGTTCATTTGGGAGTGAGGTTCGTTTTTTGGCGTGTGGAATAAATCCGTCATTGCTGGGGATACGATGCAAGAGATAATGCCAAAGCGCCAGAGTGTGTTAGACTCAGGAACCCTGGGCGAGTGCAGGTGGGGAAACTAATTTGGAAAAAGAGAAAGGGACAAGGGATGAAACTGGAAATGCTTTTGGTTGCGGTGGATTTTTCAGAGGTGACAACCCAGGTTTATGAGACCGCAGCCGTTCTCGCAGAGCGACTGCGCGCAAAGGTCGTCGTGGTGAATGTGACGGAGCCGCAGGTGGATTACGCGGGGCTCTCAGCGCCGGGGGCGTATGCGATTGCGGATGATGAAATTAGGAAGATGATCGAGGGGAGGCTAAACGTCGCAAAGGAGTTTTTTGAGGCGCGCCAACTGACGGTTTTTGTCGAACACCAGTGGGGTCAGGTTGTCAGCAGCATTTTGGAGAGGGTCCAAAAATGGGATGCGGGCCTGGTGCTGGTGGGCTCTCACGGTCATGGCGCTTTGTATAATCTGCTGGTGGGGAGTATCGCCGCAGGGCTGATCCGCCATTCCAACGTACCGGTGGTGGTGGTGCCGGACAGCCGGGCCAAAGAGGGAGTGGGGGCAACTGCAACCAAAGAGGGTGCCGAGATCAAGGAATCGGCGGCCCCGGTGAAAGTCTAGGAGGTTCATTTTCTTGTTCCCTAGTGTTTCACTTTGCCAGTTTTGCGTTTAGAAGCGGTGGATGACACTCGGATTAATTGGATGCGGCAAAATGGCCTCCGCCCTCGTGCGCGGGGTGCTTAAGGCAGGCGTCTGCCAGCCTAAGGCAGTTTGGGCGAGTGATTGTTTTTTTGAGTTGGCGCAAAAACTGGCAAGCGATACTGGGCTGCAGGCGGTGCGCAGCAATCTGGAGGTGGCGGAGGCAAGTCAAACGCTGCTGCTGTGTGTGAAGCCGCAGGACAGCCTCTCTGCCCTCGTGGAACTTCGGGCGGCTTTGGAGGGGAAACTGGTGGTCTCGATTGCTGCGGGGGTCTCTTTAGCGGCGCTGGAAGGAGCCGCAGGGCCGGGAGTGCGAATCATTCGCGTCATGCCGAACACGCCCGCACTGGTTCATAAGGGGGCATCGGCTTACGCTCTTGGAACGCATGCGACGCCTGCCGATGCAGAGGTAGTTCTGGCTTTGTTCGGTGCCGTCGGGTTTGCCGCTCAAGTCAAAGAAGGGCTTTTGGATGCCGTCACCGGCCTGAGTGGCAGCGGGCCTGCGTATGCATTTTTGATGATTGAAGCTCTTGCCGATGCTGGAGTGTTGATGGGGCTGTCCCGGGATCTTTCTGTGAAACTTGCCGCGCAGACCTTGGCTGGTGCTGCCGAGATGGTGCTTCAAACCGGAGAACATCCCGGGAAACTCAGAGACGCGGTGGCAAGCCCGGGTGGGACAACGATTGCTGGAATCGAGGCCTTGGAGGCAAGCGGGGTGCGCGCCGGTTTGATCAGCGCCGTCCGGAAGGCCGCCGAACGCTCAAGGGAAATGGGTAAAGAATAAAGACGATGTGGCAGCTTGACCGGTTTCGAAAGCAGGGTTTATCCCGTCTGCGCCTGCCGTTTGTCTGTGCCATGGCGCTGGCATTGCTCGAGGGAACTTCGCCTCGTGGCGCTGAACTGGTCCCCTTCCGAGGCGCCGAGCCCGAGGAAGTGGTGCTTTCTCTTGGATCCTCAGGGCCGGGTGCATCCGTTGTCGGTGGGGATTTGGACGCCAAGGTGGAGGCTGCCTTCCGAGCGGGTGCGGTGGCGATGGCGCGAGGGGAGTTGGCGGGGGCAAAAAAGACGTTTATTTCGATTTTGGAAAAGCGGCCGGAGCATTTGAGTTCTTTGGTCAACTTGGGGTGGATAGCCCAAAGAACGAAAGCATGGGTTGAGGCCGAAGATTATCTCAAACGCGCTCGGCATCTTTCCCCCGACAGTGCTGCCATCTGGCTGGCGTTGGGGGTGGTTTATCTGGAGCAAGACAGGGTGGACTTTGCTCTTGCGGCGTTTTCTCAGGTAGTCGCCTTGGAGCCTGCGAATGCCCGAGCCCACCGAATGCTTGGACTCACATTGGGTCGCAAGGAGTGGTACTCGGCCGCTGAGGGAGAGCTGAGGCGATCTCTTGAGATCGAACCAAACGATCCCGGCGCCCACTTCAATCTGGCTGTGATTTACCTTCAACGCCAACCTGTTGCAATGGAGCTCGCGCGCAGGCACTACCATCTTTCTGTCGATCTGGGCAGCGCGCCAGATGCCAAGATAGACGCGCTCTTGGCTCAGTCCATGAGCCCTGCCCAGGTATCTGCGTCCCCCCAAGGGGTGCGTTAAGAAAAAAATTTGAATTCTTTTATGGCAGGTTCCGAAGCGTTTAATGCCGGCTTGGAGGTCGTTTTAGAGGCCCTCTCCTCGCGCTTGATTTCAGGTGGCAGCCTTAAGGCCCCCGCCTCAATTTTGGACACTTTGTGTCAAAGCAAAGCCCTCGGGCGGGCAGTTCCGTCACAGGTCCCTTCAACGGCGCACCGCCTTGCGCCAGACCCTGCGCCGCCATCCCCCGCGAGCGCGCCCGTGAGCGCGCCCGTGAGCGCGCGAGAAAGGGTCGGCCCTCCAAAGGCGCCAAAGAATCCCAGGTTTATTTTCCCACAGATCCCTGAAAGTTCTGGGGAGGAAGCCTCGGAGCAAGGGTTGGCCGCGATCAGGGACGCGGTATTGCCCTGCACGCTTTGCCCTCAGTTGGCGGCGACAAGAATACACGCCGTTTTTGGAGAAGGTGCGGCCGCTGCCGATTTAATGCTTCTGGGTGAGGCTCCCGGTTTGGAGGACGACCGGGCCGGGCACCCTTTTGCAGGGGAGGCAGGCGCCTTGCTGGACCGTATGCTTATCGCGATGGGGCTTTCCCGGCCGCAAGTTTATCTAACCTCCGTTCTGAAATGCCGTCCGGATATGCCTGCGGACGACCCCAGTTCGAGGCCGCCCACCTTCGATGAACTTTCCAAGTGCGCGCCCTATCTTGCGGCTCAAATCGCGATTGTGAAACCCAAGGTGATCGTCGCCATGGGGGCGGGGGCAATGCGGGCTCTTTTTGGCTCCACGGAAACAGTCGGGAAACTGCGCTCACACTGGCATGACCTCCAAGGCATCCCCGTGATGCCGACGTTTCACCCGAGTTATCTCATCAGAAACCAGAGCAACACCGAGAAGCGGAAAGTCTGGGAGGACCTGCTTCAGGTCATGGAGCGGCTCGGGTACGGGATCTCCGAAAAACAAAGGGGCTTTTTCAAGCCGCGGGCAGGCGCGTAGGGCGCCAGCTGCTAGCCCGGGCCTCTGGCTGTTGAGAGGCTTCTCTCTCTCAGCAGAAACCGCTCGGGATCAATGGCTTCCAGTAAATCCAAGGGCAGCGGTGGCGCTTCTCCTTCGATGAGCGAGGCGAGCGTATCTCCCGCTAACGCCGACCAGACAATGCCCCGGGAACCCAGTCCAAGCAGCGCGTAAAGCCCGGGGTATCGGTCCACATTTTCAAGCGTCACCGAGGGGGCCGTCGCCCGTCCAAAATCAGGCACGGCTCCCACAACGGGCAGACGGTCTGCCGTCAGGGAGCGGAATCCGACGCGGCCGGAAAGGGCGCTCAGTTCAATGCCGGCGCCTTGCAGAAGACCCGGCAACCGTCCGAGATTAAGACGCTGGCAGTCGGCGTTGAGAGATTCCTCCTGTGACCCGAAGTCGTACGTGGCGCCCAAGCTGTATTCGCCATCCAGCGCAGGGGCCAGGTAACCGTCCCGGCTTAGAACACAGCCAACGGGGGGAAGGGCTGCGACTGGAATATGGGTGACCTGGCCGCGAACTTTTTTAAAGTGAAGCGGTTTGGTCTGGGCGAAAAAAGACCCTTCAAAAGCGTTTGCAAGGATGAGGACCGGAGCCTCCGCGAGCCTCTGGCCTTCCTGCCCATAAACGCGCCACCCTTCCTCTTCCCGTTCAAAGCGCCAAACGGCCGTTTCATTCTGCAGCGCAATATTCGGAGCTTGAAGGCGCGCGGCGCAAAGAGAGGGCGGGTTTACCCAGCCTCCCCCGGGAAAAAAGACGCCTCCTGCGGGCACGGCATGCCCCACGTGCCGGCTTGCCTCGTCCTTGGTCATAAAACGGGCAAACTCTGAGGGGTAACCTTGTTTCAGCAGGATTTCCCTTAAAAGCGCCTCCTCCTTTTCGTCCCGCCCCATCTGAAGGACTCCGCATGCCGCCCACCGCAGGGGCACCTTTTCCGATTCAAACTGTTGAAGCTCAGCGAGCAGACTTAGAAAACTGGCTCGGGAGAGTCGCGCGGCCAGGCCGTCGTCCTTGGAGATCATCGGGGAGATCACTCCGGCGAGATTTCCCGAGGCAGCGCGTGCGGGCTGAATCCGTTTTTCGAGTACCGTCACCCGCCAGCCGCGTCGGGAAAGACTGCCCGCAATGGCGGAGCCTGCGAGCCCGGCGCCGACCACGATCGCGTGGCGCTCGCCTGGATACGGGTTGCACAGACGGGCTCGCTTGCCCCGGACGCGGTAAACGCCGCGGATGTGAGCGGCCGCCACATCCATAAGGAATCCAGAAGCCTCAAGCGCCCTGAAGGTTTCCGGGTCCTGGAAGGGACATTGGATCACCGTCCCGTGGCTAGATAAACGGGCGAGTGGGGCAGTTTGGGCCGTCGGTTCCTTGAGCAAAACAAGGTCGCACACCGCCACAAGACGGCGCAATTCGGAAGCCGCTTCGCCAAAAACAAGGGTCAGGCGCAGGGAGCCCCCGTCGAGTTGAACTTGGTGGTGACCCGGAAGGTGAAGCGGCCAGATTTCGCGCAGTTCCGCCGGAGGTGGCGAAGGCTCTTCGCCGCACAAGGCGATGTAGTGCAGTCGCGCACATTTGCCCGGAGCGGCTTCCCACAAGCGTCTCAAGCGGAGAAAATCCGCCCCTTGGTGGAAGGCGGTGTCGAGGATGCAGAAGCGCTCTGAGGATTGCCAAAAGGCGGGCTGGGACACGGCTCCCTTCTCTGATGTGGAGCCGTGACCGTTCATCAAAGGGCGCTCCCTAGACAAGTTTCCATGCCCCGCGGTATTCGCGGTGGAGCCACTTTGCGTCGCCGGTGCCCCCAACGAATTCGTTTGCGGCCGCGTTCCATTTCAACTGCTGACCGTGGTAGTAGGCAAAGCCCAAGAGGTGGCAACCGATGACCGTCCGGGCGCCTGTTTCCACATCGGCGATGGGCTGCTTGCGCGAAACCATGGAGCTGAGGAAGTCCGCCTTGTGGTCGGCGCTGGCGTAGAGTTTAACCTTCGCGTCGGCGAGGTGGTTTTTTTCAATTTTGTCCAACTGCTCGGCGAGGGAGGGTTGGTCCTCCTTGGCCATAAACGAAGCTTCCACCTTGCCTCGCAGCGTGACCTTGATCTTTCCGCGGTTCACGTACACTTCGCCATCGGCGCCAAAAAAAGTGACACCGTTGTTTGCAATGTGGGTGACTTCAACGCCGCTGGAATAGATCAACCGAGCCCCTTGCTGGGCATTGCTCCAGTCCGCCGGGGGGATGATTTCTGCCGGCCCGCTACGATCCATCCCGAGTCCCCAATGGGTGATGTCCAGATGGTGGGCGCCCCAGTCAGTGATCATCCCGCCTCCGTACTCGCGGTACATCCGCCACATGGGGAAGTGTTTGTTGACGCCGCGGGGGCTCAGGATGGCGTTGTATTCGCGCACAGGCGCCGGCCCGAGCCACATGTCCCAGTCCAGTCCGGGCTCGACGGCCTCGGCGGGGAGGTCGCAGGGTTTCGCCGGTCCACCGAAGCCCGCTTCCACGCGCGACACCTTGCCAATCACTCCGTTGCGCACCAGTTCACACGCGACCCTGAATTCCCGATTGGAACGTTGCATGGAACCTGTCTGAAACACGCGGCTGTGTTTTTTGATGGCGGCAACTAGCGAGGTCGCCTCGAAGACGGTGTCGGTCAGGGGTTTTTCGCAGTAAATGTCTTTGCCCGCCGCCGCGGCCGCCACGGCGATGATGGCATGCCAGTGGTCCGGAGTGGCGATGACAACGGCGTCGATGTCCTGCCGCGCCAGAAGCTCACGGAAGTCTTTGTGAACGGTACAGCCTTTAAATTCAGAACCACTTTGCTTTGTGTAAAACTCTTCCACAATGCGTTTGTGATCCTCCCTGCGGGTGGTGTCGACGTCGCACACCGCAACGACCTTGGTGTTTGGCAGTTTGAGGAAGCCACCCATCAGTCCGCGCGATTGAATGCCGCAACCGATGAACCCCAGCCGAATCGTGTCGTTGGGCCCGACTGGGGCGGCCCAGATCCGGGAGGGAAGAAGAAGTGGTGCCACACCTGCGGCCAAAACGGATTGGAGAAATGAACGGCGCTGGATTGGGATGGAGGGCATAGGTAAAGCCTAGCCCAGTCAGTTCTTGCCGGACAATCTCAAAGACACGCCGCGATAACTTGAGCATTTACTAAATCAGTCAGCGATTCAGTTCGCACCAACCGATGTTTCAAACTGACCCTGACCCACCTGCGGAGCCAGTATGAAACAGGGAAGTAGTGCCGGACCGCAATTCAGCTAGAAGCAGCGTTCCTATGCCTTTTCCCGACGCGAAAAAACCATGTAGACTGCCGGTACGACAAAAAGGGTCAGGATGGTTCCGATGATCATTCCTGTCACCAGTACGATTCCAATACTGTTGCGCGCACCCGCACCCGGACCCTTCGCGATGACGAGGGGAAAGTGACCGAACACGGTCGCCACGGAGGTCATGAGAATGGGGCGTAAACGTGTGGAGGAGGCGTCAATGACAGCCTGCAGTTTCGGGATTCCGGAGGCGCGCAATGTGTTTGCAAATTCGACAATCAGAATGCCATTTTTTGAGACTAGGCCGACGAGGGTGATCAGACCCACCTGACTGTAGATGTTCAACGTGGTGAACCCCAAAAAGGAAAACAAAAGCGCCCCGGAGAGGGCCAGCGGAACGGAGCCTGCGAGAATGACCAGCGGATCGCGGAAGCTTTCAAACTGTGCGGCAAGCACCAGGAAGATGAGGATTCCCGAGAACGCAAGGGTCACCAGGAGTTTATTGCCTTCAACGCGCAACTGGCGCGCCTCCCCTGCATAGTCGATGGAATAGCCGTTTGGCAGGATTTTGGCCGCCTCGGCTTCGAGTGCCTTGAGGGCCTGGTCGATCGTGACATTGGGAGGAATGACTCCTTGAATACGCGCGCT
The DNA here is from genome assembly GCA_947479475.1 of Chthoniobacteraceae bacterium. Lineage (GTDB taxonomy): Bacteria > Verrucomicrobiota > Verrucomicrobiia > Chthoniobacterales > Chthoniobacteraceae > Chth-196. Next base: position 11,849 of record CANJZW010000068.1, on the reverse strand, counting down.
GTTGAGTTGCTGAAAGCGATTGAGTGTGCGCGGTTGAGTTGTGGTTTGGAGCGAGGCGAAGGTTGAGAGTTGGACCAGTTTGTTGGCGGGTCCACTGACATACAGGTCTTGGAGTTGGTCGGCGTTGAGGCGGCTTGTGCGCTCAAGTTGGGGAATGACCTTGTAGGAGCGCCCTTCGATTGAGAACCGGTTCACATAGCCGCCGCCTAGCAGCGTGCTCAGGTCGTTGCCCACCTGCGAAAGATTGAGGCCCATGGACGCCACCTTGTCGCGGTCGAAGACAATCTCGGTTTGCGGGAAGTCAAACTTGAGATCGGTGTCGGCGAAGACGAACAGTTTGCTTTCAAACGCCCTGGCTACAAGCGTGTTGGCGAACTCGAGCAGTTCCCGAGGCTCCGCCGTGGAAGCGATGATGAATTCCACCGGGTAGTTGCCTCCGCCAGGAAGGGCCGCCGGCGTGAAGGCGATCACACGCACGCCCGGGATGGCGGCTGTTTTTCCAAAAACCTCGCCTACCATCTTCTCCGTGGAGCGAGTACGCTGGCTCCACGGCTTGGTGACAAGGCCGGAAAAACCACCGAAAGCTTCGGTGATTTGAAAGCTTGTGGCCGTTTCCGGGAGCGTGAAGTACACATCGTTCACGAGCGACGTGTAGAGCGTCGTCTGGTCGATCGTATTGTTTGGAGCGGCTTGAATGACGCCGAGGATCACGCCTTGATCTTCCTTGGGGGCGAGTTCTTTCATCGACATCATGTAAAAGGGAACACCCAGAAGCATGATGATGACGGCCAGCGTCACCGTTACGGGTCTCCATCGCAAACTGGAGGTGAGAACGCGTTTGTAAAAATTTCGCAGCAACTCAAAGCGCCGGTTCACCCATCCGCCAAACCCAGTGTGTGAATCTTCCGCTCGCAAGAGTTTGGACGACATCATCGGCGAGAGCGTTAGGGCCACAATGCCGGAGACCACCACTGCACCCGCGAGTGTGAAGGCAAATTCACGGAACAGCGTTCCCGTCAACCCGCCTTGCAGCCCGATCGGAGCGTATACGGCCGCAAGCGTGACCGTCATGGCAATGAGTGGGCCGACAAGTTCGCGGGCGGCTTTAATGGCCGAGTCAAAAGGCGAAAGCCCCTCTTGCAGGTGGCGCTCGACATTTTCAACAACCACGATGGCGTCGTCCACGACCAGTCCCACGGATAGCACGATGGCGAGAAGGGTGAGTAGGTTCAGCGTGAACCCGAGCGTTTGAATCAGGAATAAAGCCCCGGCGAGCGAAAGAGGAATGGCAACGACCGGAATGAGAATGGACCGCCAGTTTCCGAGGAACAAAAAGATGACGCAGATAACGATGAGCAGCGTTTCTGCAAGTGTGTAGAGCACTTCATGCAGGGCATCCCGAATATAGCCTGTGGCATCGTAGGAGAGGTGGACATGCATCCCCGTTGGCAGCTGTTTTTCAATCTGCGGAATTTCGTCACGCACTGCCTTGATGACGTCAAGGCTGTTGGAGGTTGGCAATACCCAGACCCCCATGAAGATGGCCTTCTGTCCGGAGAAACGGACGTCCGTATCGTAGTTTTCCGCGCCAAGGACGACGTCGGCAACGTCCTGAAGGCGGATGATGCTGCCCTTGCTTTCACGCAGGACGAGGTTCTGGAATTCAGCGGCGGATTTGAGGTTGGTGTTGGCAACCAGGTTGACCGTGATCAGCGAGCCTTTGGTGCCCCCAAGGGCGGAAAGATAGTTGTTCGCAGAAAGTGCGTTGCGCACATCCGCCGGCGTGAGGTTCAGTGCGGCCATGCGGTCGGCCTTGAGCCAGATTCGCATGGCAAAAGTACGTGCCCCAAGAACGTCCGCTTTCTGGACGCCATTGATGGCCGTGATGCGCGGTTGAACGGCGCGTGTCAGGTAGTCGGTGATTTGATTCGACTCCATGGTTTCGGAGTAGAACGAAATATACATGAGGGCGAACTGGCTGTCTGAAGTGGTCAGTTCGATCGAAGGGGACTCTGCCTCGGGGGGGAGTTCATTGCGGATCTGGGCGATTTTCGCCTGGACTTGGGTGAGCGCCGCATTGGTGTCAAAGTTGAGTTTGAGGTGGGCGGTGATGATGCTCAGAGAATTCGCGCTCTGGCTCTCGATGTAATCGATGCCGTCAGCGCTCGCGATGGCACGCTCCAGCGGGGTCGTGACGAAGCCGCGCACGAGATCGGGATTTGCGCCCACATAACGCGTCTTGATATTGATGACTGCGATATCGCTTTTCGGGAATTGCCGGACGTTGAGCGTGAAATACGCCTGGATGCCCGCCAAAAGAAGAATCAGGCTCACTACCGTCGAGACAACAGGACGGCGGATGAAGAGATCAGTGAATTTCACGTGAGATTAAAAAGAAGACGTCCTGTAGCGGAAAATCGGGAGACGAGGAGGACAAAGAAGCGTACTGAAACATGCGGCGTGCTGGGGGCTTTTATTCCATTCACGAGAGCGATGCCGTTAGCTGTTGGGCGGGTGCGGCGCGGCTTCGCTTGGGGGTTGGACGGTGTTGTTGATCTGAACGGATGCGCCCGGTCGCAGTTTGAAAACTCCGGAAGTCACCACCTCATCCCCAGCCGCCAAACCGCTCAGAATGCGGACTTGGTCGCCTCGGTTTTGACCCAGTTTTACAAACTGCTGCGCCACTATCTTTGCCGGCTTGCCCTCGGCTGAACTGCTTTCTTTCACAACAAAGACCGAGTCCCCATAGGGGGCGTAGCTGATCGCAGAAGCCGGCACAACAAGCACGCCTTCCTCTTTTGGAAGCGGAATTTCCACGTTCACAAACATTCCGGGCCGGAGAAGTTTGTCGGAGTTGGGCAGGCTTCCCTCGACGGTAATCGCCCGCGACGTCTCGTTCACTTGGGAATCCAAGGCCGTGACGGAACCGTTGCGAACGATCTCGGGCCGGTCCTGACTGAGAATTCGAAGAGGGCGTCCGGGCGTTGCGATGGCGAGCTGCTGCTGGGGCAGATTGAACTGGACTTGGATTGGGTCCAAAGAGTGCATGGTGGCAATCGGGGCGCCAGGGTTGAGGAACTGGCCAAGGCTCACCAGCCTGATTCCAAGAACACCGGCAAAGGGAGCCGTGATTTTTTTCCTCGCAAGCAGTGCCTCAATTTCTGCACAGACCGCCTCGGTCCGGCGGAGTTCCGCTTCGGCGGCGTCCCGTTCGGAGGCTGGAGCTGCGTTTTGGGCCTGGAGCTCGCGTTTCCTTTTTGCATCCAGTTTTGCCAGATCCCTTCGGGCCTCCGCGGCCGCCAGTTGAGCTTTTTCCTGCTCCGAATTCAAAAGGGCGAGCAGTTCCCCCTTGCTCACGGTTTTTCCGGAATCAAAGGCGATTTCCGACACAATACCCGCCAGGTCCGTACTGACATTGCCCCCTTGGACCGCCTTCAGGGTGCCGATCACTTTAATGGAGGGCTCCCAAACCTGGGCCTGAAGGACCTGCGTCGTCACAGCGGAGGGCGGCGGGGCGAAGGATTTCCCCATCGCAATGGCTCCCTGTATTTGTTTGAACTTTGCATAACCTATCCCCGCGACGGCCAGCGCGACGCAGAGCAGCATGAGAAGCATTCGTTTCCACATAGATTGATGGGCTAATGCCGGTCGTCATTCACCTGGGGAGTCGAGAGCGCGAACCGGAGAGCTTGGATAAAACCTCCACGACCGCTCGGCAACCAGCGTTTTCATCAGCTGATTTGGACGCAGCCATTTTTTGGTGTTTCGCGGGCAGGGCGCAGCATAATGCCTGACGGCTCCAGTTGTAATGCTTGCGATGCAATGCTGGCCTGTGGGGGGGGATGGCCCCACGCGGGGGTTTTCTCGAACCAAGCGCATTACCGCCTCATTTTGGCCCCGAAAGGGGCTCTGTGGCGAATGTATCGGCGAGTAAGGCATGGAATCTGCTCAACATTGAGTTTGTTTTAAGAAACACTGACGGAGGAAAGCCCTTCGTCGACCCGTTCCCATATGACTACTCCAACCTCTCTTCTCAAGCGCGCGGCATTTCTTGTCCTAGCGCTGACTTTGATGACGTGCAGCGGATATTCCCAACTCTCCGGGCAAGTTGGCGCCCAAGATGCCTGGAACTACGTCGGGGTCACCGCCACGTTCCCTGCGTCCTCTCCCTCCACCTCGGACAGGCGATGTGTGGCAGTTTCTAAGGATGGGATCTATGTCGGGGCTAACTATTCTGGAACGTATTATATAGAAAAGTACGATAACAATGGGGCATTTGTTGCCAAGTTCTCCCGTTCCTTCGCTACGCTGACTGGAATTGCCGCGAGTTCCAGTGGCAATGTGTACGGCTTTGATGCGTACACGGGATTTGGATATATTTTCAGTGACGCCGGGGTCCAGGTTGGGACGTTTGGGGCCGGCACGGGTTCTGGGAACGGCAAGTTCAACGCCAATACGAGCGAAATTTACAACTCTGTGGCGGTTAATTCGGCTGGGCTGATTTACGTGACGGATTGCTACACCCGCAGGGTGCAGGTTTTTAATTCGGATGGATCTTTCAATAGCGCCTTTGGGACGAGCGGCAGCCTTCCTGGGCAGTTTAACAACCAGATTGCAAATGTGGCTGTGGGTCCGAATGACGAGGTTCTTGTGATCGACTGGGACGCCAGGGTAACAAAGTTTTCCGCCAGTGGAGCGTATTTGGGTCGGATGACCAACACCGACTATACGTGGTGGAATAAGACATTCTGTGCGAGTCCTGATGGCCAGCTTATGGTGGGCATGCGCCCCTACTGGTATTACGGCCCGCAGGTCACCAGTGCCGTGCTTGTGGACATAGCCACGCTTTCCTCGGACACTTGGCGTGCTTATAATGTGAACTCGTATCGGGCTGGGCAGGCAAACTTCTTGAATGCAACCCTGGCGAATGATGACGCGGTTCGGGGCGCCGCGTTTGATCCGAATGGAAATGTCTGGATGATTCGTTACAGCGCGGCAGGCGGGACCAACCTCTGGTCCTTGGAAAAATTTTCACGGCGGATGCGTTTTGATAACCACAGTCCGACGAAGGGAATCCTTCTTCCTTCGGTCGTAAGCGCCGTTCAGCAACCTGGCAGTCAGACCGTTGATGTCACTTATCGCGTAGACATGACGAGTTTGACCGGCGGCTCGGTCACGAGCGGCGGCACAGCGACGAGCAGCGGCAGTGTGGCTGTTTCTGGGACGGTCACAACGGCAATCGTGGGATGGCTTGGCGGGATCAAAAACTGGGCGCACCTCGTGATTCCCAGTGTGAGCGGCGGGACTTCGTCCGCGGCGGGAGCGTATTTTTGGTCGGATATGTACGACCCTACCACCCTGATTGACGGGCGTTTCGTTTTGCAGGACACCATCGACTCGACCGCCGTGGACGCCACGGGCAATGTTTACGTGACCACGGACCGTTGCATCCGTAAAATCAGTCCGTCTGGGAATGTGACAACGTTAGCCGGGTTGGCTGGTTACTACGCCATTGTTGACGATGTGGGAGCCACGGCCCGGTTTTACAATCCGAGAGGGATCTGCGTGGATGCACTTGGGAATCTCTATTCGGTGGATTGGGATGCGCAAATCGTCCGGAAAATCACGCCCTCAGGACAGGTGACGACCATTGCGGGCTACGTTTGGAGCGGTGGTTCAACCGATGGAATCGGAAGCGCCGCCCGGTTTTATTATCCCACTCACATCGCCGTGGACGCTAACGGGATTTTGTACGTTTGTGAGTACCACGGACAGAGGGTGAGAAAACTCGTCCCCGATAACAACGGAATCTACACGGTTTCGACGATCGCCTCGGATTTGGGGTACCTCGATGGAATTGCGGTGGACAGCAAAGGAAATATTTTTGCGGCGGCTACGAATGGAAGAATTCTGAAAATAGACTCAACCGGCATCGTCACCGTGTTTGCGGGGGCTGCAGACCAGTACAGCTATCTGGACGGGACAGGAACCGCCGCTCGTTTTAACAGTCCGCGTGGCCTTTCCATTGACTTAAACGACAATATTTACCTGGTTGAGGAAAATAACCGGATCCGGAAAATCACCCCGGCGGCGGAAGTCACGACGGTCGGTCAGACGATCGGATCGGCAAAAAAAGTCGCCGTAGATTCGGTTGGCAGTTTGTACGTGGCGGAAACCAGTGCCACCAATGGTTTTGGGAGAATCGTGCGCAAGGGCGCGCTTGCAGCGGCCAGCCAGGGGGGGATTCTCGCCACCGAGGGGGTCCTAGGGGCGGCCATTCAGACGGGAAGTCTTCGCACCGTCAGCTGGGATGTCTCCAAGGATCTCCCGGGAATGAATTTTGCGAGTCTATCCTTTGAGATCCTTGCCAAGGACAACCGGCCTGAAATTGGCGCGCATTTCGTCACGATCCCCGCCGACTCTACCGCCGGCACTGGCGGGGTGGATCTGAAGATCAGCAACCGCCCTGTGGATGAGTCCGACCTGTCTGACCTTTGGGTCTGGCTGCTCGCCCAGAGAGACCCGCGGATCCAGATCTCGGGAAACACGATTGTTCTGACCCCAGCCGGCCAGACCTTCCTCGCGAATGCTCAGAATATTTCCGACGCCAGCGACGCCGATAAGACCAGCTTGGTGCTTCACACCGGAGGGACGGGCGGTTTGGACAACAATTGGTCGAACTGGGGTTCCACCACAAACCGTGGGAGGGCCTTCGCCTACAAAATCGCGAACTACCGCCCGGTGACGGCCGCTGAAATCACGAGGGCAAACACGGGTCGATTCAATCTCGGCAGCGTAGATCATTATTCGGTTGTGAATTTGGGTCAGTAAACTCGGCCGGTATCTCAGGTTTCGAGATGCCACCAAGTTTATAAACCGCTATGGAAAAGCCTTTTTCATTCCAATTTGTTTCGCGCGTCATTCAAAAGCAGGTGTCTAAAGCACTGGCTTTTGGGATGGCGTTCCTCTGCGTATTCGCGGCTCTTTCCCGCAGCGGCTACGCGCAGGTGAGCACTTCTCCCTTTCAGATTACTCTGGTGGCGAGCCCGGATCCGCTGGCCCCCTACGTCGTCGATTTGAACAGCAAGCTCGCTTCGGGCGGGACTCTTTCGAGCTGGACGGTGACAGGGGCGGCCGGGCCCGTTTCCATCACGGCGGCTGGGGTGTTATCTGTGCCCGCTCGCTATGGCTGGCTGCAACGGGATGTTCCGGTGGCGGCCACCGATCCCGCGGGAAATCGTTTGAGCGGCGTGATCTCTTTGAATCTAGTGGTCTCAAGTTTTACCGCCTCGTTCAACACCCTGCGCACTCCCGAAAATCCCGCTCTCAATGTCTCGGACCTCAATGCGGCGCAGAACACACTGCCAGGAACCCCAGCCACGCGAACCTGGGCCTTTACCGCCGGACAGGACAAGGACATCCCCACCACTTGGCTCGCGCTGGCGCAGAGCGGGATTATTTCCGGAACTCCACCAGCCGACTTCACCTCCGTCTCCAAAGATTACGTGGTGGAAGTTTCCAGCACCGTGCAGGGAATCACGTCAAAGGCTTACGGAAAGTTGAGCGTCAATCTGCTGGAATTCAGTGCGACTCTATTTGGCGACGCCAGCCAGGCCGCAGGTTCAGCCTTGGATCTGCGCACACTTGTCCCAGAGAGCATCGCTTTAAGCGGCAATGCCCAATGGGCATTGGCCAATCTCCCGGGAACGTCCCTTCCGGGGTACCTCACATTGACGCCTCAGGGGCTTTTGCAGGTCCCTCAGTACTCTCAGGTCCGCGGTGAAGTGCTTGTGAAGGTAACGGACGGGACAAAAATCGTCCTTGGTAAAGTGCTGGTCAACTCCCTTCTGTTGGGGCCGGGGGCCACCTTGAGTGCTCCCTTGGCTGTTTCCAGCGGCACATCCAGCACGGTTTTTGACGCCAATACACTCCCGAACATGGCGTTGAACGGCACCGCCTCCACGCGGAGCTGGGCTTGGACCGCGGGCCAGCAGATCCCCTCCTGGGTCTCGCTGAATGCCGCCACGGGCCAAATCGTCCTCACTCCCGACGCCACGTCCTCGGTGACCACCCTGTTTCTGGATCAGAAAGTCACCTCCAGCGGCGGCACATCTCTCTCCACTTCAAAGCTCACCGTGGGTCCCAGGCAGTTCGTTTCTTCCGTGTTTGCGGATGGTTCGCTGATGACGAATTCTCCGGAATTGGAGTTTGATTTGCTCTCAGTCTTGCAGGCCCAGTTGCCCCAGTTTTCGGACTTCAGTGAGGTGTCTCTGGTGGAAGGACAGCAGGAATGGGTGACGCAGGGCGTCGATTTGTACGACGACACGCTCTTCGTAACGGAAGCTGCGATCAACCACATGGCTGGGAAAAATATTTTCATCCGTGCAAATGTCGGGGATGGAATTTCAGTTGTCGGAAGTGTCCAGCTTCGTGCCGATTACCCAACGCTGGTTCCTTTTTATTCGGTCCAGGGGAGTGCCATTTCCAAAACGCTCGACTTAAACGCGTTGCCCTATTTGGAGTATCCGGGCTGGACCCGTGCCTGGTCACCGACCCCTGGTTTTCCCGCACTGCCAGCCTCCGTCTCCTTTTTGAATACCGGTTCCCTCGTTTTCTCTACCGCCACGGCTGGGGTGCCATCCGGGGTGAGTCCGTTGTACGTGGATTTCACGGGAATTCCCCCGGGCGGTGGGGCGCCCGATGTCCAGACGCTCAAAGTTCTGTGGGATGTGGTAAATTTTGCCTCTCCGGTGGTTTGGGATTCGAATAAAAAAGTCCCTTTGAACCTGAATACGCTTCTGACGGCGGGATCCGCTTCTACGGGCTCTTTGAGCTGGAGCTTTTTGGACGGTCAAAATGCGGACACTCTGGCGGGGTGGAATCTGACTCCTGATGGGATATTGACGCAGCAATACGGCGCCACAGAGGGGGTTCTTCTGGTGAAAGCCTCGGCTTCCTCGCAGGAGTTCAATGGGGCGGTTTCCTTCGCCGTCGTGTACACCCAGTTTTCGGGGAATCTGGAGGTCGTGGCGGGGCAGGGACAACCGGCGGTCGTCGACCTCCGATCTTCGATCCAAGACGCCCTTTGGAAGTTCACAGACAATCAGGCGCTCTCCGCTCGCTGGGCGCCGCTGAACCCAACCGGCGGACTTGCTGGCGATACTTCTTTCTCTGGAGTTTACCCCTGGATGGGGATCTCCTCGTCCGGATCCTTCAGCGCCGCGCCCCCTTTGGTGGCAGAACCGGGCATCTACCGGGTTTACGTCGAAGCCAAAACGGCCTCTTCACTCAAGACGGGTACGGTAGATGTCGATGTACTGGCCTTTCGCACGGCACTTTTTGGAGACACCGCGATGGCGGCAGATCCCCAATGGGACCTGAATACGGTCTTTGCCTCTGCGGCGGGAGCGAACCAAAATTCAAGCTGGCTGTTGGCCATCCAAGAAGGCCAGATCCCCGAAGGAATGTTCATTACCCCGGGAGGGGCCCTCACTTTTCCGAAAACGATTGCGACGAGCAGGTCAATCTACGCGCTCGCGCCGGGCCCGCTCGGCAGCGCGTACAAAGGCCGCGTCGACGTGACGATTCTCCCTATCGACTTGGCTGCCCGCGCGACGGCGCTCATCGGCTCCAGCGGATCGACGGTCATTGCTCCCAGCCAGCTTCCTGAACTACAGACGGTTGATGGGATTGGGACCCGCGCCTGGTCTTTGGTGCCAGGTCAGGTGCTGCCTTCCTGGCTGGCGTTCAACGCCAACGGAACGCTGACGGCAACGCCAGGAGCTGCTTCTCCAAGTTTTAACGTTTACTTCCAGTCTGATTCCTCCGCTGCGGGCGCCACCCAACCCCTGACGCTTCGTCTGGTCGTTTCCCCAGTTGCTTTCGATGTCAAATTTACCACTGACTTGCTCCTGCGCGGCGGCAGCAGTTTTGATCTCAGCAGCCTTTTGCAAACTCCGACAGGGACGAACGCGCCGCTTATATGGGCGAAGCGCTTTAGCCGCACCGATCCCGCCAAGCCGCTTTCCACCACGCTGGACCCATCAGGGCTGCTGACACTACCGGTTGCAACCCTCGGGGAGGAAGTCATGGAAGTGACGGCCACGGATTCCAACGGGAACCTCGTCGTGGGCGCTCTCACGGCGCGCTGCGTAAGCTCTAGCTTTACCGGAATGCTCAGCGTAAGCCCGGGCGAGAATCCGGGTGGTTCGATGAGTTTGAAAAGCCTCCGTCCCGGGGCGGAGAATGCGGCCAACGGGATCTGGGCGTTCGCCCCCGGTCACTCCGTTCCAGACTGGATTACCCTCACTCAAGACGGCACTCTTTCTGCGCAACCTCCTGCTTCGGAGCCTTCTGCCTCCCGTACTTTTGTAGTGCAAATTTCCGGAGAACTTCCCGGGATAGTTTCCTACGGCTTGGTCACGGTGAATACACTCGCGTTTACAGCAACGCTGTTTGCCGACGTCACTGCCCCGGAAGGTTCCGGTTTTGATTTAAACTCATTTCCCGAAATGCCGCTTTTGGGCACGGACACACAGCGCTCGTGGTCCCTCCATCCCGACGTCTCCAGTCTTCCAAGTTGGGTGACTTTTACTCCCGCCGGCCTGGTGTCTTTGCGGCCCGGGATCAATGACGAAAAAATCCCGCTGATTTTCCAGCAGACCGCCAGTGTGAACGGAGCGATGCAAACCCTCATCGTTCGCGTGATTTGCGAACCAGTGAAGTTTCTTAACACCGTTCTTGCGGATCTCTCGCTTATCTCTGTCGAAAATCCGCTTTCACTTGATCTCAGCCCGCTGGCGACCGGGTTCGTTGGGACCCAAATTTGGGCGCCCGCTGCCGGTCAGTCTGAAGCCGCGATGGCTGGGCTGACGCTGAGTGCAGCCGGAATCCTCTCAATCAGCCCGCAAGCGTCCCCTGCGATGGGCAGAATGCTGTATGTGGAGGTCAATAACGGCTCTGGCACGCGGCGGGTGGGTGGGATCCGCTTTGATTTGGTCGCTCCCGAGTTTGTGCTGGGGCCTATGGTCGCTGCCGTGGCGGAGACGAATCCTGTTTACGATCTCAACCTGCTCCTGCCAGCGCCCAACGGAGTTGTCGCTCTCCGGCAGGGTGTGCAGACCAATCCTCTGGGCAATGGCAAGGTCTGGTCCTTTGTCAACGGCCAGCAGATTCCCACTTGGCTCGCACTTTCCTCCGACGGCTTGCTCACGGCGGCTCCTCCCCTGGACACACAGCCCAGTTTTGGACAATATTTGGTTAAGAGCGTTTCGGGGCAGTCTGTGACGTACGGCAAATTCGCTCTAAATACCGTGGTTTCCGAAGGAAGCCTCGAGTTGTCGATCGTGAGGGAGCTGGCGCTTCCTTTCTCGGTGAATTTAAACGCCCAGCAGGGGATTCCCTTTCTGGGATCGTCTTCTAAAGGCCGCCTTTGGGGTGCTGCGGTTGGACAGATTCTGCCCCCCTGGGTGACCTTGACTGCTTCGGGCTCGCTGCAACTCCAACCGGGGGCGTTCCAGAGCCAGGAGACATTCTATCTCCAGCAGTCCGCGGTGACCGCTCAGAATGCCTCCGAAAGGTTGACCATCAAGGTGATCGCCACTCCGCGGATATTGGTAATCAGCAGCGCAACTACGGCCAGTGGGCAGGTGGACGTTCCGTTTTCCTACCAGATCGCCACAGACGGCAATCCCGCCTCCTATGCAGCCGCCGAGCTCCCCTCCGGCTTGGGAATCAATGCCAGCAGCGGTTCCCTGAGCGGCTCACCCCTGGTGTCCGGCACTTTCAACGCAACTCTGAGCGCGTTCACCGTGGGAGGGACGGCCCAGACCACCCTGGTTCTGGATATT
>CANJZW010000067.1 GCA_947479475.1 Chthoniobacteraceae bacterium | reverse complement strand
GTTGTTTCAGGCCGCTGCATCTTTTCCTTGTTACAGAGAAAAAGAAAAAGATCTGTGTGGAAGGGGTGAAGAAAAACCGCCCGCAAACCGAAAAAACCGCCGCTTTCAAAGCGGCCGGATCTGACCAGTTTCATATCGGCCCTTGCACCCTCACGCTTGCGCGTGTGCAGACGGCAGGACACGCCTAATCTCCGCATTCCGGTACCCGAAGCCGGGGCCTTTGATCGTGGAGAGGTCGACGTGGCCGTCCACGCGCCGGTACAGACCGGGGTGCACCACCGCTTCCTGTGCCGAGGCGTCCGGGTAAAACTGCATCGCGTTCGTTTCGACCCCAGCCAGCGTGTGGGCGTGCGCCGCCAGAAGGACGTGCGGGATCTGCGCCAGCATCGGGTTTGTTAAATCCTGCACCATCAGTTGCATTCTGTGCGCACTCGCCCAGCACAGGCTCAACAAAGCGCCTGTTTGAGTTTTGCACGTCTTCAGCGCCACCCCAGTCCACCCGAGCTCGCGGCCCAGCCGGACGATGCGCCAGTCGTGCGCGCTTTCATCGAGGAAAAGCGGCACCCTTTCGCTCACGGATTGCACCGGAATCGGGTGCGCCTCGAGGTCGTAGGGGAAAGGTTGTTCGACGTAGGCGAGGAGTTTCCAGAGGGCAGGTTCCTCCGCTCGGACGCGGTCCAAAATCTGGGTGACGTACGCTGGGTCGGTGACGGTGCAGTTGAAGTCGGCAGTGAACAGACGCACGCCCGCTGCGAGGCCAATCGCTCCGACGCGTTGAAGCCGCTCGAAGTCCCAAGCAGCGTCGTTGCCACGCAGTTTGACTTTGAGCGCCAGCAGGCCGTCGCGGGCGATCCACTCGACCAGTGTGGCGGGATAACCGTCCTGTACGGAGTCCGCGCCGGGATCGGCGTCGGTCAACGGATCAAGGCCGCCCACAAGGTGCCAGGCGAGAAGCCGCGATTCGGGAGTGGGGCGGAAAAAGTCAGCTGGGAAGAGGCCCTCGAAGCGGACGTGCGGTGCGTCCTCGGCGGGCGTGAGGAAGGTGGCGAGATCGGAAGCCAGCCACGGCGCGCAATAGGTGGTATAAGTGGGGACGCCGTTTGCAACGCCATAGGCATCGTGCAGTGCGATATCGAAGGGCGAGGCGCACACCAAGGCGGCCAGAGTGGGGATGACAACGCCTTCAGGCAGCGTGGCGTTGCAGCGCTCGCGGAGTTGGGGGAGTTGCTCTTCCAGGAAATGGTGGCCGATCTCCAGCGCATGCCCCGTCGCCGGGCACTTCGCATACTCGGCGGTGAGCCAGTCACAAAACAGCATAAGAGCCTCAAGCCTGTCTTGATACGCGAGCGCGGAGGGCCAAACCCACTGGACCCCCAGAGGCGTTTCACCCCAGCCTTCCGCTACCGTGCCGTCGGCCCGTTCGACTTCCATGTGGACGCGGGCGCACACAACCTCCGTAACGGTTTCAGCCCCGAATTTGAGGGGGACTCGGGTCTGAATCGGCACGGCATACCAGCGGGCGGAACGGATGCGGATATCGGTGGGTTTCATAGGGGGTGAGGCAGAGAGGATTGGAGGGGAGCTGTTTTGTTGAGCGGTGGGAACGTTTTAAAGCGGCGTCCCGCCTGGGAACCTTACTCGTTGCCGCGGCGTTCGCGGATGGAGGTGAGCAGGTCTTCGATGACTTCAGCGCGCGGTTTCGCACCCAGATTTCCCTTGCCGTGCACACGCACGCTGAGGACTCCGGCATCCAGATCGCGTTTTCCAAGGACAAGCATCGTATGGACTTTGGATTCCTCGGCGCGCAGCACCTTCCCGTTGATCTTGGCAGAGGATGGATCCACCTCCGCGCGGACGCCGTGGGCGCGAAGCTCGGCCCTGAGAGTGTTGGCGGCGTCGACTAGTTCGGGTTCGTCGCCGATGGGCAGGATGCGCACCTGTTCGGGGGCGAGCCAGAGCGGGAAGTTGCCGGCGTAATGTTCGATCAAAAAGCCGATGAAGCGCTCGTGAGTACCCAGGGGCGCGCGGTGGATGCAGAGCGGCGTTTTCTCCGTATTATCGCGGTCTTTGTAAACTAGGCCGAACCGTGAGGGGACCGCAAAGTCGACTTGGTTGGTGGCGATGGTGAATTCGCGTCCAATGGCGCTCCAGACCTGGACGTCGATTTTCGGGCCGTAAAAAGCGGCTTCGTTGGGCACTTCGACGTAGTTGATGCCGGATTTTTGAAGGACGGCGCGGACCATGTCTTCGGTCTGTTTCCAAAGTTCCGGATCGTTGACAAACTTCTCCCCGAGCCTGGCCGGGTCGTGGGTGGAAAAACGCATCAGGTAGTTGGTCAGGCCGAAAATCTTGAAGTACTTCAAATACATTTCGTTCACGGCCATGAACTCCGCCTCGAACTGCGCCGCCGTGCAGTAAATGTGGGCGTCGTTCATCTGCATCGCACGGACGCGCATGAGACCTAGCAATTCGCCCGACTGTTCGTACCGGTAGCAAGTCCCGTATTCGGCCAGACGCAGGGGCAGGTCCCTGTAGCTGCGCTGCACGGCCCCGAAAATCTTGTGGTGATGGGGGCAGTTCATCGCCTTGAGGTAGTATTTGTCGGAGACGGCGCCGGGCGTGCCGTCAGCGTTTTTTTCGGCCAGTTCCATGGGCGGGAACATGCTTTCCTGGTAGTAAGGCAAGTGCCCGCTGGTCAGGTACATGTTTTCACGGGCTAGGTGCGGGGTCCGGACGCGTTGATAGTCAGCGGCGAATTCCGTTTCTTTTGCCAGCCGTTCGAGCTCTTCGATGAGGACGGTCCCGTTGGGCAGCCAGAGGGCGAGGCCGGGGCCTACGTCTTCGTCAAAAGTGAAGAGCTCCATCTCGCGACCGAGTTTGCGGTGGTCGCGCCGTTTGGCCTCCTCCAACATTGTGAAGTAGGCTTCCATCTCGGCCTTTTTCTTGAAGGCCGTTCCGTAGATCCGTTGCAGCTGGGGGTTCCGTTCGTCGCCTTTGTAGTAGGCGCTCGCCACGTGGGTGAGTTTGAAGGCGCCGATGTTGCCCGTTCGCATCACGTGCGGGCCCGCGCACAAGTCGATGAAGTTCCCGTTGGTGTAGAGCGAAATCTCTTCGTGCTCGGGAATCCCCGTGAGGATGTCCAACTTGAACTTGCTGGTGACTTCCCTCTCCCCAAGCGCCGCCAGCCGCCCCTTCGTCGCCAGCTCCATCGCCTCGTACCGGGTCACCACCTGGCGCTCGAACACGTGGTTGGCTTTGATCTCCTTGCCCATTTCCTCTTCGATACGCGCAAAATCCTCGGGAGCGATCCGGTGGCTCAGCTCCACATCATAATAAAACCCGTTGTCCACCGGAGGGCCGGCCGCAAACTGGGCATCGGGCCAGATCTGGGAAATGGCGGTTGCCAACACATGGGCGGCGGAATGGCGGATCCGTTCCAGTTCGGACATTTGATTTTTTGGATTCATTGGGAAAAGGCGGGAGGGAAGGTTGTTTCTACGAGAGCCGGAGCCTGGAGGCAACACGTAGCGCGGGGCTGCCGATTTTCCTAGGGGCAACTCTTCGAAAGAATCAGGCATCCGCCTAGGGAGCGGCTGTCGATTACTCATTGAAACCTCCCATGCTCAAGACTCAACCCGTCAACCTCCGCCAACTGCTCAAAATGATCGCTTCCTCCATTCACGGCCCCTGGCCTTCCCGGGCTGAAGACGATTATCCCGCCACCAGCGTCGGCGGGGTGGCCCAAAAACCCGTGGCGTTGCCCCACTCTGTGCTCAGTCCGGCGATGAACAACGTGCTTCGCACGGATGCGGCCCTTAGAATGAGCTGCATCCAAATGTTGCGCGAGGAGGACGCCCTGACGGTGCAAGAGACAGCGGATCTGCTGATGTTGGCTCCGGAGGCGGTTAAGTCTCAATTCTTGAGGCTTCGTCATCTGGGGCTGATTGAACAGGCCGGCTGCCGCAGAACAAGGTCCGGCATTCAGGCGGTGTACCGGTTGAACACCAAAAACCCAGCGTTGGAGTTTGTTTTGGCGCCCATGCCCAAAGCGTTGGCCTCGCCGCACGAAGTGGCAGAGCGCCATTGCTTGCGTTGGGAGTAGGCGAGAGCGAGGGCGAGGGCGAATTTACGACTGATTTCTATAGGGCCCGGGTTCATTCTCAACAACGCCCCCACTCAGCATGCTTAAAAGAACAGGGAACATACCACTTCAACGGTTAAAATTCCGTTTGAAACGGCGGAACGCATCGGACGGGTTCAACGATGAGGACTAAAACGCACTCCATCTATTAAGTTTCATGTAAAAGAGTACACTACTCCTCTCCCAAATTGGGATTGGTGGGCGTCAATGTATTCTGCGAGCCTCAATAACGACGTCGAGTGAATCGGACATTGTAAGAATCTCATTTTCCGCTGAATCCCAGTTGAGAGGCACGATAAATGAATGCCTTATAGGCACCCCTGTCGCGAGCGAAATGAGTTGGCCAACCATCAATGGATTCGTGGCAGACCACCTGCATCCCCCTCTCGTGCATGTCCTTAGCTGGACGTTCCACAAGTGAACAGCCCGCGCCCGAACAGGCTCCGAATCTCTCGTGGGCACATACGTTGAAAAGCACTGCCTTCTTCACGCCGCCGTTTGAAATGGCGCTCCACGAATGCCTCACTTCCTAAAACGATTCCCTCCGTAAAATGCCGCACCTTGCATCCAAGGGCCTTTCTTAATCCAAGATCACCCCCGGCGGCTTCCACCGCCTGTATTTGCTCCCTGCCAAATCCCCGCCGGCCTCCTTCCCCCTGCTCGTCGCCAGGGTTCTCTTCGCCAGCCACGTAAAGCTGAATCCGATAAGCCGCACGAAGCTGCTGAGGCTGTTTTTTTTCGGCAAAAAAACTTTGCATCAATAATTCGAGCCCCTGGCGCGCCCGAGAAACACCTGCCACTGCCTCGCCATAGCCGCACCAGCGATACGCTTCGGGCTCGCTCACAATTCCCGCCCTTATCGGGTTTAGGTCGATATACCAAGCTACGGTACGCAAAGCGTTTCCCCCCTCGACGAGGACACTTCGAAAACGCTCCTCCCAAAGCGTGCCTTTTCTGGCGTGACCCGAATTAAACCATTGTGAAAAGCGCTGCTTGAGGACGCGCATAAAATAGCTCACGTCCCACATCGTGGCAAAAAAATGTTCGCGCAGTACCTCCGCCTCCTCATGCCGAAAATCGCATCTTAGCTGCTCGAGCTTTCGTTCCAAAGTTGTTGCACCATAAGAGCATTCAGCAATTTTTACCAATTTCACCAAGTCCGAATCCGAGGGCAGCAGCTCGGGTGGTGGCCGCTGTGGGACTTCCACAAGAATATGAAAATGATTGGTCATAATACAGAACGTGAGCACGCGCACGCCGCAGTAGGCTTCATAGCCTCGCATGAGTTTTACAAAGTGCTCTTTTTCCAAATCACCCAAGACGAAATTCCGATCTACCACCCTGGACACACAATGGTAAAACGCGACGGCGGCGCCCTCTTCAATTTTCAACCTCGGCTGTCTCATACTTACCGCTACGGATGCCAGCATTCAAAAGCCTTACTAAAGTGTCTGTCCCCAGTGAAGCCTTACTAAAGTGTCTGTCCCCAGTGAGTGGAAGAGTGGAAGAATGGTTACCAAAGTGTCTGTCCCCAGTGAGAGAGTGAAAGTGTCTGTCCCCAGTGAGAGAGAGTGTCCCCAGTGAGAGAGAGTGTCTGTCCCCAGTGAGAGAGTGAGTACCAGTGAGTATTCTCGCAAATCCAGAGGTCAATCCCGCAAGGGGGTTCGTTTCACGCCGGGCCTCGCAGTACTCGGACATTGTGAAAAGACTGGTGCCCCGGCCGTGATAAGTTCCCACGATTTCGACACCAGGAGCAAAGTGCTACGCGGGAGGGCAGGCAATCGACAGAGGCCCCTCTGGAAGAATCGCCACGCTCACGAGGGAGCCGCCCCGAGCTTCCACAAAATCGTGGATCACCCGGATTGGGTCCTTTGTATGCTCTGTCCGGGTACGAGCTTGGTCCTCGGGTGAAAGCTCTGAGAAGAGGACGACGCGGGCCTTTTCAAGGCACTGCATGAGAGTCTGGACCTGCCATTGGTCATGGCGGGTTACCTGTGCTGCAAGAATCTTAGCCTGGAGCTCTGCATTGCTAATGGGTTCCGAAAGAATTTCTGCAAAATTCCCTTCCAAGGGCAGCCCCTGATTACAGCGGCTAAAGACTAGGATTAATCCTCCCTTTTCAACAATACGCGCAGCCGCGGAGATTCCCTTAACGGTCTGGTAAAAGTTTTGATCCAAAGGGAATCCGGAATTGGTGGTGATCACTATGGGATACCGTCTCGGAACCTGAACGGTCGCTTCCTTGAGAGCGGCTTCACAGCCCGCGTTATGCGCCGCCGTGAGATCGCCGGCAAAGATTCCTGAGATTGCTTTGCTGTGATTGAGCGTCACGTTGACAATAAAATGTGGCGGAGCGAGCGCCGCCATCTCTCGGGTGAGTTTTTGCAGCGGATTGTCAAAAATTCTAGCCCAAGTTGCCTTTGGATGCTCGATGAGGGAGGCCCGGTGAAAATGACGCACGGTTTCAAGGCCGGCAATTCCGGGGATCAAAGCTTTGGAACCGCCGGAAAACCCCGCGTAAAAATGGGGTTCGATAAAACCGGTTGTCAGACGGAGATCGGCTTCCACCCAGAGTTTATTGATCCAACACGGACCGCCGCACGAGGAAGTGCCGACAAAAGAAAGACTCCCGGTGTCCTGGCAGTTGTGGTTGATGACTTTAAAGCGTTCAACGGTGGCGCCCAACATTTTGCGAAGCTCTTGCGGCGTTGAACCCCTGTGGGTTCCGGTGCCTATCAGTATGGTGACGCACTCGTCGGGCAGTCCTAATTCCGCAGCGATCCACGGGAGCAGAAGATGGTCAGGAACGGGACGGGTATGGTCCGCGACGACTATGACGACCTTTGGCGGCCGCCCTTGGAGGCGCGGAATCTCGAGCGCTTTTGCGGCGACCTCGACCAGTGGCAAGGCGCCGACTGGATTTCTGACCGCTTTTCTAAAGACGTTTTCAGCGTCTATCAGCGCATCTGGATTCGCTGGAAGAAACACTTTGGGTTCGATTCCCGCAATATCCAAGGGTAGCAGGTAACCTTGCTCACCGTATGAAAGTCTGACGGTGTTGGATGTGGAGTGAGCGATAGAGTCCATGGTAGATTTTAACTCAGCCGACTGGTTGTCTGGCGACTAATGCCGCGCCCGTTTTTATAGTCCAAACACTACCCTTTTTAAGGTGCGCCGATCCCATGCGGATAGCACTTCTCTGCGCGCTTAAAATCCAAAGGATTGGAAGCATCCCTTTTCGTTGATCAACTCAAACTTCCAGCATCGGCTAGGCGAGCGCTTCCCTCGTCGCTAGGGCAGCTTCCAGTGCGCTTGACGGAGCACCGCGAGTTTGGGCTCCTTCATACTTTCATACCAGACGGTGAGCAGCGTCCCGTCCGCCAGCTCCACCGTGCTCGGGTAGCCGAGGTCCCCCCCGATTCCGTCTTTGGAGAGGACCACGGCGTCGCCCCACGTCTTGCCGCTGTCAGCGCTGATCCTTGCCTGGTTGCCGAAAGGCGCCCGCCGGTGGCCGTAGGTCATCAGCAAACGGCCATCGCGGAGGCGCAGCAGGTGCGAAGGCATTCCCCACACGCCAATGGAATGGGGTTCTGTCCACGTTTTTCCCCCATCGCTGGACTCCGTCTGCAGAGTCTCCAGGGCATTGGAGGCATTGTGGTTGCGGATGTGGGCGACTAGAGAGCCGTCAGAAGCCTCCACCATGTGGAGTTCATGGTAGCCGCGCGAAGCATCGTCTCCTTCCCGCTTCGGGATACTTCCGAGCCACTGCCAGCTCTGGCCATCGTCCAACGATTCGCAGACGCCTATCTCCTTGTTGTCGGACCACAGTCTTTTGCCGGCGTAAAGAAGGCGGCCGTCCTTGAGTTGGACGGGGCCGTGGGGGCTGTTCACCAGAGAGGGAATCGGGTTCGACCAAGTCAGCCCTCCGTTGACGGAACGCAGCACCCACTCTCCCAATTGAGCGCGGCGCACCTCGGGCGGTAGCAGGTCCCGCGTGGCCTTCCAAAGGGCCAGTTTTTCAGAGGTCCACGTGCCGCTTTTTTCCGCCTTTTCAAGAAGAGGCTCGTACGCAAGGGAAGTGAAGGTCGTCACCAGGAGTGTTCCTTTGGCCGTTTCTAAAATGCCGCAGTCCCGATCGTCCATGGGACTGTCCTGCAGAACCCGGGCCTTCGACCAAGATTTTCCATCGTCCTTGGACGTCATGGAAACAACCTGTCCAAATGGGCAAAGATGCCCGGCCCGCCCGCCCGAGTAAGCCACCCAGAGTTCTCCGTTTTCGCGGCGCGTGACCGTCGGCCAGCCGTGGTAGAACCATGGCTCTTGCGAAATGGTTTTTGTTTCGAGGATGTTCGCGTCCAGGGGCTCCTCAGCCGCGAGCGCGGAAAGCGAGGCAAAGCCGAAAAGGAGAGGGATCGTCAGAAGGTTTTTCATGGGGGGAAAGAGGAGGCCTAAGGCAGAGGGGGGTGAGGTGTCGAGGGAAAGAGGCCGGCGCGCAGGCTCTCGGGCAGGCCTTCCGAGGACAATAGCGCCTCCTCGCGTGTCGCAAGTTCCTTGACCTTCACCTGAGGCCATTCGGCTCCGATCACCACGGCAAAACGGGCGCCCAGAGTCTCTGCTGTCTGAAACTGCTTTCCAACCTTCGCCGGGGAGAGCGCAAAATCCGTGCGCCACCCCGCCTCCCGGAGCGCCTGGACCACGCCCAGAGCGTCCAGCCGCCGTGCCTCATCCGCCACCACCACGTACACTTCCGCAGCGCGCCGGTCTGCCAGCCATGCGTCACGCCGGGCTTTCGCCGCCGGGACTTCCTCAAGCATATTGGCAAGGACCACGTCGCCCATCCCGAACCCGAGAGCGGGCATCTTGACCTTGCCATCGCTCATGACTTCGAGCAATGCGTCGTAACGGCCCCCTCCCGCGAGCGCGCGTTCCTTGCCCCCGCGGTCGAACACCTCGAAAACGAGCCCCGTGTAGTAGGCGAGACCGCGTACGATGGTCAGATCCACCTTCACAAATTCCGCGAGACCGCGGGCTTTGAGGTCAGCCAGGATCCCCTGCAGTTTTGCCGCCTCCGCCGAGGGGTCTGAAATAAACGCCCGCACCGCCTCGAGTTCGACGCCAAACTCCGCCAATTTACGGCGGCTTTCCGCTTCCGGCAGACGCTCAAGTTTGTCGACGACTCCCAGAAAATCGAGCAGTCGCTCCTGGGCGACTCCTTTGCCCAAAGCAAACTGCATCCATGCGTCGCGGTCGCTGAGGCGCACGACAAAATCCTGCGAGCCGAGGCCAAAGCCACGCAACATATCGATCACCAGCGCCAGGAGTTCGGCATCGGCCGCAGGCGAAGGATCCCCAAGAATGTCGCAATTAAGCTGGAGAAACTCTCTGAGGCGTCCGCGTTGCTGTTTTTCATACCGAAAAAAGGAGGGGGCGCAAAACCACTTGAGGGGCTTTTTGTAATCTCGCTCCCGAGCCGCCACCATGCGCGCAAGAGTGGGAGTCATTTCCGGCCTCAGGGCGACGTGCCTTTCACCTTTGTCCACAAAGTCAAAAAGCTGACCGACCAACTCGCCGCCGCTCTTTTTTTTGTACAGTTCGATCGGCTCTAGAACGGGACCGTCGTATTCGAGGAACCCGTAACGCGCGGCGACTTCGCGCCAGATGGAAAGGGTGTAGTTTCGGCGGGCGCAATCCTCGGGATAAAAATCACGGAAACCTGGAAGTAGCTGCATGGGGTGAGAAAAAAGAGGGTTTGCGGGTGGGCTTAAATGGTGCCGGCTCCCTCGAGTTCAATCCCGAGAACGGCGCGTTGAGCGGTGATGAGTTGCTGGACGCCCTGCCTGCCCAGTGCGAGGAGCGCGTCGAACTGCTCCGGGGAAAACACCGCTTCTTCCCCGGAACTTTGTACCTCCACGTACTGGCCACCCTCGGTCACAACCAGGTTCATGTCCACCTCGGCGTCCCGATCTTCAGGGTAGTCGAGGTCCAGGAGCGGGACCCCTCCGACGATGCCAGCACTGACGGCCGCGACAAGCTGGCGGATCGGGAGCCTGGGCAGCTTGCGATCCTCGACCAGACGGCGGCAGGCCAAAAAAGAGGCGACGCAAGCGCCCGTGATGGAGGCGGTGCGCGTGCCGCCATCGGCCTGAAGCACGTCGCAGTCCACCCAGAGCGTGCGTTGGCCGAGGGCGGGAAGATCCACTGCCGCCCGAAGCGCCCTGCCTATCAGGCGCTGGATTTCGACGCTCCTGCCATCCTGCTTGCCGCGCGAAGCGTCGCGCGCTTTGCGTGTGAGGGTGGAATAAGGGAGCATGGAATACTCTGCGGTGAGCCAGCCGCCCGTGACG
Source organism: Chthoniobacteraceae bacterium (assembly GCA_947479475.1). Lineage (GTDB taxonomy): Bacteria > Verrucomicrobiota > Verrucomicrobiia > Chthoniobacterales > Chthoniobacteraceae > Chth-196. Next base: position 16,029 of record CANJZW010000067.1, on the reverse strand, counting down.
TTTTGTTCCTTCATCCAACGCGGCACTCCCTCCTCCAGCATGGCGCTGCAAATCACTCGCGTGTTGCCAAAGGCGACAAGAACCGAGCCGGACGCGTGGGGCGCAATACCCGGGGTGAAGGAAATGGGGCGGAGTTGGTCGGCCAGGCGGCCGTCATGACGTGTCATTCGGGGATGTTCCGCAGGAGTGGAGGGGGAAACAATCTTTGAATGCGTTCGGCTCGATCCGAAGGAAAGGACTGGGCCCGGTATTTTGAAAAGGCGGTGTGGAAAGAATGCGGAAGGGAGGTGTGGATTTGGTTGAACATTTGGCATGTCTACCTGTCGCAAGTAAACAAAACCCCATGAGCCAAGCTGCCGTTTCTTTTTTTCCGAATATGCTTTTGCGGGGGCAGTCTCCGCATTCACGGTTTCCGTCCGGCGTGAACCCTGTTAAGGGGGGACTCGGTGAAAGCGAAGCCATGATAGAGAAACAACGCCAGACGGCTACGGGGACTAAAGAATTGGAGGGGCATGTTCAAGATCTCGAAGATGTTGAAGATCTTGAAAATGTTCATAAGGGACATCCCGAAAATGTTCTTCTCGAGGGGCATCCGGAAGATGTTCAGCTGGTGGGCCGCGCCCAGGCGGGGGATGCCAAGGCTTTCGATGCCCTAGTGCTCAAGCACACAGGCAAGCTCTACGGCCTGGTTTTCCACATGACTTCCAACCACGATGACACCAATGATTTGCTCCAGGACATCTGGACCAAGGTGTACCGTTCGCTGGCCGGCTTCCGCGGGGCTTCCCGCTTCACGACGTGGCTGCACTCCATCGCGGTGAACATGAGCATCAACTTCATCAAACGCCGCGCCCGCCGGCGCGCGTTGAGTTTTGAAGAGGCCAACCCCAGCGAAAATGGCGAGATTGGTCCCGCTGAAACGCTGCTTGTAAGCCATCACACACCACGCACGGAAGCAAGTTTGGGGGAATTGCAGCAGCGCCTCACCGAGGCACTAGATCAACTGACCCCCGACCACCGCGCCGTGGTCACGATGTTCGACATCCAAGGGATGCCTCACGCCGAAATTTCCAAGATCCTGGGGGTTTCGGAGGGTACAATCAGGTCCCGCTTGTTTTACGCGCACCGCCAACTGCAGAGCTATTTGAGCGATTTTCACACCCAAATGACTGAAAAATGAACGAGGAACAATTGCAAACCCTCCTCAGGTCCAGAGCTAAGGTCGAAGTCCCTGAGGATTACTCTCAAAAACTCCTCCAGGCTTTGCACGAGCGCCAGCGGGCAGTTTTGCTTCAAAGGTCGCTTTGGCGAATTGCGGGAGAACGCCTTGGAACTTTCCTGAGTGAACACAGCCTGAGCACTCCGGCCTACGCATTGGGCTTGGCGGCAGCATTCGCTCTTGGCCTGGCCGCTATTTTCTTGGTGAAGCCCGGTTCGGGCGGCCCCGCAATGGCCCGCCAGCCCGCCACGGCTCCTCCTTCGCTATCGCCTCCTGTGGAAACACAGCAGGTGAATTTTGAAGCGCCCGCCAAGTGAGCACACCCTCCGGCTCTTCGGGTGCCGGAGAATAGGAGTGCCGCGCGTTTTGTCGCGGCAAACCTCTGTTTACGTTTTAACGCGACTGCATTTTCATTCGCTCAAATCCACGGTCTGCGCAGGCCGTAAACCGAGTTTGACTTGGCGGGGTGCCTTCTCCACCACCAGCGCCCCGGCGTCACAAAAACACCGGGGCCGCTTTTTATTTCTGGGCTGGTTTCGCAGGCGCGTCCTTCGGCGCTTCCGAAGACTTCGGAGCCGCTTCAGCTTTAGCCGGGGCTGGGGCTGGGGCTGGGGCTGGAGCTGGAGCTGGGGCTGGGGCTGGAGCCGGGGCTGGGGCTGGGGCTGGGGCTGGAGCCGGGGCTGGAGCCGGGGCTGGAGCTGGAGCCGGGGCTGGAGCTGGAGCCGGAGCTGGAGCTGGAGCTGGCCCGGGAGTTAAAGGCGGAGCTGGAGTGGGAGCCGGAGGTTTAAACTCGAAGGGGGCTTTTACGGCACCTGCCGGGTTCAAAGGTGCGCCGCCTGTGGGATCCGGCTGGCCTGCTGGAGGCGCTGTTTTTTCGGCAAGGAAAGCCGTTCGATCCTTCATCAAGACATCCAAACGGAATTTGGGGACCAGATAGCCGCGGCCTTCCTGCTTCTTCTCCTTCGCCAATTTCTCGGTTAACTGGGCCTGCTTCTTGGTGAACTCTTCGTCCAAACGCGTTTTGTCCTCTGGCTTTTCATCCGCCGCCGCCGCCGGCCGTTCTTTTGGAAATACGGCTGAAACCTTCACAAAGACCGGGTAGTTTTCTGCCTGTTCCTTGCCGATACTTAGCTCGTACTTGAACCCGTCGAACGTGTTCAGGACGGCCGTCACGGCGGGCTCGGATTTGGCGTCCGCCGCTAGAACGTCCGAAATTGTGGCCGAACCGAGGAGGTTCGAAAGCGGCGAAGTCTTGGCGGAATCGAGTTTTTCGTCCTCCTTTGCCCCGGCGAGCTGCCATTCGGCGGCTGCCGATTCTTTGCTTACGGACCAGGCCTGGGCACCCTTTACGGAGACCGACTTTAGTCCTTCGACGTTGATGAAGTCCGTCGCTATCCAGCGTGTCGCCGCAGGGTCAATTTCATCCAGAGTATCGGCAACCAGTGAAACCTTTGCTGAAGAGCCCGACTTCAAGTAGCGGCCTGCGGGGAACCCTTCGGAGGAACCTCCCATCCCCATGTCGGCGCCTTCGGTTTTGCGGAGGTGTTTTTTCCCCAGCAAGAGCGACCCCAGTTCCTTGCCGTCGGCGGACTGGAATTGGAGCAACGTGCCTGCATTGTCCCCATTGCCGGGTTCAATCAATTCGAGCCGAGCGAGTTGGGAAGCGCCGATTTTGACTTCCTGCACCGTTTTGAGATCCCAAAGTTTTCGCAACAGGGAGCTGACCTGCTCGAAATTGGCGGGGTAATTCCCGCGCTCCTGGACAGTCCATTGCTCCTCCTTTTTGACGAGGTTGAGTTCTGTCGTGGAGCTCTTAAGGGTCAGACGCGCGACCTCGTTGATGGGGAACTCCAGAACCTTGAGGCCAGTGCGGCTGGTTTCAGACCAGGCGGCCTGGTCGGTTTTAGAGCGGTTTAACCAGGCGGCACCCAGTGCGATGCCCAGTAGTAGAAGAAGGACGAGTTGTTTTCCTTTCATGGTCGTATTGGATTAACGGGCGGCGCGGCGCTTGAGACGGAGGGCTGCGAGGGCGAGGCCCGCGGCAGCCACAAGAAGGGGCATCAGAGCGATGTTGAGCCACTTGATGCTGTTCTCGAGGGAGTCGATTCCGATGCGTAGTTTCTTCCGCTCCTCTTTGAGCTGGGCTTTTACCTCCCGCTCTTTCACGCGGAAGTTGTTGATTTCCTGTTGCTGCTCCGGGGAAAGGATGAAGCGTTGACCGCTCTTGTCAGCCTTGGTGCGTTGCAGGTCGTTTAGTTTGTTTTGCGCTTCGGCCAGGCTGGTTTCCAGAGTTTTGATTTTGCTCTGGAACGCCGCTTCAGCCTTCGCCTGCATCTGCTTCACAACGGTGAATTGCCGTTCACGCGAGGCGCGGCTTCGGACTGCCACGAGGTTGCTGTCGCCCGCCATCTGTTCGATGGCGCTCTGCGCAAACGCGAGGTTGCCGTTGGCCGGCATCACCATACGCTGCCCACCGAACGGGTTGGCCATCTCTTGCACGGCTACTTGGTCCTGAATGAAGTCGGCGTCGCCAATTAACAAAACCGAGGTTTCCTGTTTGGATTCTTTCAACCCTCCCTCCGTCGGCTTCTCGTCTTTTTTGTCTTCCGGACCAGCGGGTGCCTTCGGTTTGCCCTCAGGAAAGGCGGTCTTGAACTTGCCGGTTAGGCGCAGGGCCAACGGGTGCTCGGTGTTGGAGGAGGCGAAGTCCTTGATGATTTTTTCCCCGCCAAGCTGCGCACTCATCGGATCAATGAGCTGCGAGTTTTTGGACGAATGAATCAACACCGTCTGCTTTAAGCCTTCCGCAGGGGTTCCCGAGAACGCTCCGGCAAAGACCAGAAACAGATTGTTGGCCTCCGCGCTGACGATGTCCTCTTTGTTGGTCGCTTTCTCATTCAGCGCCAGAATGGCTGGCTGGCGGCCTTCGCGGGTGCGGCCCAAGAAGTCGAGATCGGCAACCACTTTGGAGCTGTCAAAAGCGAGCCCCCAGGCTCCCAGAAGTTTGTCGATCGACGAACGACTGCCCATGCTCATCCCCATCGGGTTGCCGGCCGAACTGCGGTCCAGAACCCCTTGGGGATCCAAGAAAGCGATCAATTTTCCTCCGCGCAGAATGAACTGGTCCACTGCGTACTGTGCGGCGGGGGAGATTTCCTTGGGATGAATCAGGACAAGCACCTTCACATCCGCTGGGATTTCCTCCGTGCTCATCGGGACGTCTTTGATGGTAAAGTCACGCTTGAGCTCGCCAATCATGACCCAGGGCTGTTGGCCCGACTGTCCCATGCGCATCATCATGGGGTTGGTCGGCTGTCCCCCATAGGGCAGCGGACTCATCACCCCGATCACGGGCCTTTCCTGACTCATCACCCGCGAAATCGCGCGCGAAATGTCATACTCCAGAAGGCGTTCACGGTCCGGAGAAAGGAAGGGAACCGCCTGCTTTTGGTCCAGCATGCTGATGCTCACACCCAGGTAGAACGGTTCGCCGTCCATGCGCGCCTGCCCCTCGATCCCATCAAGGCGGGCGGAATCCTCGGCTTCCGAATCAGGAACGGGATCGAGTTTTTGGATCTCGATTTGTCCCTTGGAAGCCTGCCGGTATTCTCCCAGCAGATCTTCCACGCGCTGCGCGTAGGTTTTGAGCATCACCGGCATCCGGGTGTCTCCCCGCGTGCAGTAGAAACGGATTTGGATCGGGGTGTCCAATTTCGAGAGGATCGCGCGCGTCCCTGCGGAGAGGGTGTACGCGCGTTCCGCCGTGAGATCGATCCGCGTTTTCACCCCGGAGGCGAGCGCGTTGATAATCACGATAATCACAAACATCGCGGCGACGCCGAGCGATGAATAGAGCCAGGTTTGAAGACCTTTGTTTTTCATGGTTGAAAAAAGAGTGAGTTGCCTTGTTTAGCCCGCTTAGCCAGCGCGGTGCGTGCGGACGATGACCCCGGTGGTGAAGAGGGAGAACACGATGACAGAGAGGAAATAAAGAATGTCGCGCGAATCCAGCACCCCTTTTTGGATGCTCTCAAAGTGCGTCATTACGCTGAAGGCCGCGATTCCATCCACCAGACTCGGGCTCGCCCAGTGCACCAGCATGTTGGTGACGGGAGGATAGCCCGCCAGAATTAGGAAGAGCGACAGGACCACCGAGACGATGAAGGCGACTACTTGGTTACGCGTCATCGCGGAGGTCATCGCCGTAATCGCAAGATAGGCGCCGCCCATTAGGAAGCTACCGAGGTAACCCGCCAGAATCACCCCGTGATCCGGGTTACCCAGATAATTGACGGTCAGCCACATTGGAAACGTGAGGCCCAGGGCCAGCGCCACCACCGCCCAGGCGGCAATGAACTTGCCCAGAATGGCCTGCCAAGGCGTCACAGGCATTGTAAGCAGCAGCTCCAGAGTGCCCAAGCGGCGCTCTTCGCTCCACATACGCATGCCTACGGCCGGCACAAGGAACAGATACAGCCAGGGATGCCAGGCAAAGAAGGATTCGAGACTGGCCTGCCCCCTCTCGAAAAAGCCCGAAACCATGAAGCTGAAGAACCCGGACAGCATCAAAAAGATGACGATAAATACAAAGGCTACGGGGGAGGCGAAGTAGCCGGTCAATTCGCGTTTTGCGATCGTGATAACAGATTTCATTTTGTCTCCTTTCCAGAAACTTTGGTGTCGGGAAGCGTGATGGTGCGGAACACTTCATCCAGGCGCCCTTCTTCAGTGTGCAATTCCAAAATGGACCACTGCTCCTTCATCGCGATCTCAGAAATGGCGCGGGCCAGATCGTCACTCGCCGTTTGTTTGCGAGGAAACGCCCGGACTGCCAGTGGCGTTTCGCTCAGGATCATCGTGTGCTCCACGCCGCTCAGGGCGTCCAATTTGGCGGCAACCGCCTTGGCGCTTCCGCTCCCGAGGCGCAGTGTGATTGCACCGGCTTGCGCGGAACGGCGTTTGAGTTCGGCCGGAGTTCCGTTGGCCACAATGCTTCCGCGGTCGATGATGATCGCCCTCGAACAGACGGCCTCGACCTCTTCCAAAATGTGCGTTGAGAAAATGATCGCCTTCGTCTCCCCCATCTTGCGGATCAACGTCCGCACTTCGTGTTTCTGGTTGGGGTCCAGGCCATCCGTGGGTTCATCCAGAATCAGAACCTCGGGATCGTGAATAATAGACTGCGCAAAACAGGTCCGGTGCCGGTAGCCCTTAGAAAGGGTTTCAACACTCTGATGGAGCACGTTTTCCAGAAAACACATCTCCACAACCCGTTCCACCGCCTTCTTTTGGGCCGCGCCAGACAAGCCGCGCAGTTCCGCCGTGAAAGAGAGAAACCCCAGAACCGTCATGTCCGCGTAAGACGGCGCGTTTTCGGGCAGGTAGCCCATCAGCCGTTTGGCTTCGATGGGATGCTCAACGATGTTAAAGCCACCGATGATCGCCTCCCCATCTGTGGGGGGGATAAAACCGGTGATCATACGCATGGTGGTGCTTTTTCCTGCGCCGTTCGGCCCAAGAAAGCCCAACACCTCGCCTTTCTCGACCTTAAAAGAGACGCCGCTGACGGCGACCTTCGGGCCGAATGTTTTTTTCAAGTTTCGGACTTGGATCATGGATTTTAAATCTACGGTAAAGGTGACGCCCCAACTTCAAGAAAGCAGGTGCGAGCTACAAAAGACACATCGTTAGCCTAATATGTTCGAATAAAGTTTTCCAAAACAAGCCCCGCCCTTATTTCTCCCGCCCGTTTTTGCTCTTGAACGAGTCCGGCTCGTAAAAAACCGAAGGATCGTCCGCCCGTTTCACTGCAAGTGTACTGCCGTCCGGGCTGATCGTCACACACTCCGGGCGCACGTCACTTTGGCCGTGAATCCATGGCGTTCTTTCGCCAGAGCGTTGTGCTTTAGGTTCCAGATGCGGAAAGTGAGAGTCTCCAATCCAGTGAAATCCTTGGACGGCGGATTCACATGGGGGATTCACCGTAAGGAGTTGTGTGTGCAAGCTGAACGGCGAGGCCCCCGGGCTTTACACCCCATGAGTCGTATGGTTGTTTTGTCTGCAGAAGGTTTTTGCGATGCGGGATCAGGACAGGTGGAGGGGGCGGAGGCGTTTGAGGGTAGTTTGTGGGTTGTTTAATTAAGATATCCACTAAGATCGAGGGGGTGTCTTGGATCATGATTTGCAACCCCGGTTGTGTAGTGGTAATCTAAAGCCAAGTAACCTATGAACTCTCTCGCCTTACTCCCCAATCTAGCCGGCCCTGACATGCTCATTATTTTTTTGATTGTCCTCATCATGTTCGGCGCTAAGAAGTTGCCTGAACTGGCCAAGGGTCTTGGCCAGGCTGTGCGCGAGTTTTCCAAAGCTAAGGAGGACATGAACAGCGAACTCAACCGGGCTGCCCACGTCGACGTGCCTTCTTATCACCCGCCAGTCGAACAGGCTCTCCCGCCCGCTCCTGCTTATGTTCCGGCCCCAGCCGCAACCGTCGTTGACACTGCGCCAGTGCAATCCGCTCCTGTCGCGGATGTGGCCCATGCCGCAGCGGCGCCGCAAGCTGCCGCAACTGGAGCCATCCCTTTGGCGCCAACGCCCCACGCTTAAGGGAGAACGCTTTACACCTAGGCGATAACGCCTTGTTTCGAGGCGAGAACGCCCTGCGCCGAGGCGATAACGCCCTACGCTGAGGCGCGACGGAATAGCGAACGGGCTCAATATCCTGTTTTCGGGATGTAAATCTGGGTTCTGCAATGTCCACAAACGGTTACTCCGGTTTAGCCGGTAGAAAAAAGCCCGCCCCACAATGCGGGTTTTTTTGTGCCTGCGTTCTGACGCTGCGGTTGTTCTCTAGCGGCATTTCAGCCGCTCCCGCTGGCAGCGTGGCTGAAATCATTGTCGCCTCGTACAATGTTGAGAACTACACCCTGACTGGCTCGGACCGAACCCGGATCAAGACCGTAGGCGCCCGGGAGGCCGTGGCCGATGTGATAGCGGAGGTCCGGCCGGACGTTTTGGGTCTCTGCGAAGTGGGCTCTCCAGACGCCCTCGAGGATCTACGCGAACGCCTGAAGAAGAAGGGCACCAGTCTGCCTTATACAGAATATGTCGACGGACCCGATCCTGAGCGGCATCTGGCGTTGTTAAGCCGTTTTCCGCTGGCGAGCCGCCAGTCCCGTGTTCGGGTGCCTTACGAACTGAACGGAGCCCCAGAGTTGGTGCGGCGCGGTTTCCTTGATGTCATCGTGCAGGTAAATCCCCAGTATACGCTGAGGCTGGTGGGGGTGCACTTGAAGAGCAAACTGCCTGTGCCGGCGGGAGAAACACTCGTACGCCGCATGGAGGCCCGCGCCCTGCGCACTCTGGTAGATGGAATCCTTTTGGAAGATCCCCGGGCAAATCTGCTGTTGTATGGAGATTTTAACGACACCAAGGACGAGTCCTCGATTCGCGGCATCCTCGGGCAGCGAGGTCAACCCAACAGCCTCTCCGACCTTCCTGCGGAGGACCCGGGTGGAGACCGGTGGACGCACTATCGTTTTTTTACAGACGTCTACGCGAGAATCGACTTCCTCATGGTGAACCGCGCTTTGCGTCCGGAGATGGTTCCGGGAAGCGCCAGAGTCAACAATTCGCCGCAGTGGCGCAAGGCCAGCGACCACCGCCTCATCCATGCGGCCCTCGTCCCGCAGGACCGCTGAGGATTGTTGTCGGTTGGCTCAGGGAAGCGCCAGCGAGCGCCCGTAAAGTGCTTCCCAGCCGATTAAAAAATCCAAGGCCATCGTCAGGGCCGCATCTCTTGGAAGGGGTGCCGGTTTTGGTTGGTTCCGAGTGAGTTGTGCCTGGATCCAAGCCTCGGTTTCAGGGTTTTTTCCGGCTACAAGAGCGGCCTCGTTCAGTCTGGGGCGTTCGGTTTCTTTCAGGAGACCGGCCACGCGGCCGTCCTGGGCTTCTTTTAAAAGAGCGGCGTCGGTGGCCTCGGGTGTGGCATTGCAAATGATGTCCGGGTGCAGACCCTCGGGGACGAGGTGCGGCGTACGACTCACGATCGCCTCGCGCACCGTGAGGCGCAGGTAGGTCTCGTTTCCTAGGGGGACGAGTTCGAAATCTGCGGCCTGGCCCTGTGTAGAAACGCCAAGTACCAACGCTCGCGCGTGCACGCGAAGTGCCGCTACAAAAGCCTCCACCGGCCCTGCGGTTCGCTCGCCCGTGAGGATGAGTAATCTGAATTCAGCCGCCGGTTTCTTCTGGGTACGGAACGCTTCCAACGTGCTGCCGCTGCTTCGGCCCCGGAAGGCCTCCGTACCCTCGGGCAGAAAACTAGCGCATACCTCGGCGGCAAGGGCAAGGGTCCCCTGTGCTGGTGTCGCCCTCGCGTCAATAATGACGCTGCGCACTCCAATTTGAACGAAGTCCCGGAGCACGGGATCCAGAAGCGAGGGAAGCTCTGCAGAGAAGGCTCCCAACCGGATGTAACCGGTGCCCGGCGCGACCACCTCGGAATGAAATTGGAGCGGCGGAAAAAGAGGGTCCGCCGGAGCGTCCGTCGGTTTTGTGAGAATCGAGGTCCCGGGTCCGAGGCGGGTGAGATAGGCTTCCAGCGCGGCGCGTTTGGCGGAGTCGGGAGAGCGGTTTTCGGGGGCGGGTGTTTTGCGCCAGATAGCTTCCAGCGCCCGCTCCACCTGGGAGTCCGTCAGGGCCTCATCTCCATGGCCGGGCAGCGGCAGCGCCAAGATAAGGCAGGCCAGGAACGGGCGAAGCGCGGAGGAGGGGTGGAGAAGGCTCATGGGGTGGAGAGGCGGCTCTAACTCGCCAGCCCTTTGGCGCCGATGTCCCGTCTGAAAAACACGCGTTCAAAGTGCACGGCATCGGCCGCGGCGTAGGCTTTGGCGCGGGCTTCCTGAAGGTCGGCACCCGTGGCTGTGAGGCCCAATACGCGGCCTCCCGAGGTCTTGAGAGTGTCGCCATCCAGACGCGTGCCGGCATGGAAGACCACGGCGTGTTCGGCGGCCTTCTCAAGGCCTGTGATCACTTTGCCGGACTCGTAAGCCTCCGGGTATCCGCCGGACGCGGCGATCACGCACACGGCGGAACCTGGCTTCCAGCGCGGCGTCTGGAGGGCGAGGGTGCCGTCGAGTGTGGCGTCCAACAAATCGAGTAGGTCGGAGTCCAGGCGAGAGAGGAGGACCTGGGTCTCTGGGTCTCCAAAACGGCAGTTGAACTCCAGAACTTTTACGCCGTCTTTTGTTAACATCAGTCCGGGGAATAACATGCCCTTGTACTCGAGACCGTCTGCTCTGAGTCCGGCGACGAAACGGTCCATCACCTCGGTTTTGACCTGAGCCTCAAGCGCGGGTGTGAGGTGCGGGACTGGGCTGTAGGTTCCCATGCCGCCCGTATTGAGCCCTTCGTCGTTGTCCAGAGCCCGCTTGTGATCTTGAGCGCTCGGGAAAAGCAGGTAGCTCGAACCATCCACGAGCGCGTGGATCGAACATTCAGGCCCCTCCAAGAACTCCTCAATCACGATCGCCTTTCCGGCATCGCCGAACTTGCGCTCGTCCATGATTTGCGAGATCGCCTGTTCGACTTCCCCGCGGCTCTGGGCGATGATGACGCCCTTGCCGAGCGCCAAACCGTCCGCTTTCAAAACGACGGGCAGCGGCATCGCCGCCGCGAAAACACGCGCTGCAGCGCTGTCGGTAAAATGTCCTGAGCGGGCGTTGGGAATCCCGTGCCGCTGCATAAACTCTTTGGCGAAAACTTTGGAGGATTCGAGTCGGGCGGCCGCCTGTTTAGGTCCAAAGATCCGCAAACCGGCTTCCGTGAACCGGTCCACCACTCCGGCAGCCAGCGCATCGTCGGGGCCCACCACCGTGAGGCCGATGCCCTCGTCCTCCGCAAACCTCACAAGCCTTTCGATTTCAGTGAGCTTGATCGGCACGCAGGTCGCCACTTCGCCGATTCCCCCGTTCCCCGGCGCGCAAAACACAGAGCGCACGCGTGGTGATTGGCGCAGTTTCCAAGCCAGAGCGTGTTCGCGCCCACCAGCGCCTAAAATTAAAACTTTCATAGCCACAAACTCACTTCTTCACCGGTACTTTTGCGGTGTGAATCATTTTCTCCTCCAAGGGGCCGAGTGCGGCGGTTTCGCGCTCTTTAATCAGGGCTTCCAGTGAGGGGTCGAGTTTCCTCATTTTCGCGAACAAGAGCGCGTAATGCTTGTACATGAATGCACGCAGCTCTCTGTCCGTACGGGCCTTTTTCGAGGCGGCCAGCGCTTCTTGGATATCGGGATCGTTGAGCGCGTGAACCCTGGCCGTCTGGTAGCGGTACCGCTTGTCCAGAGCGAGGGCAGCGTCCTCAGTCGGGTTTGGGCCGTCGGGAACCAGAGAGGGATTTTGCCTCTTTTTCATCACCAAATCCAAAAAATCTGCTTCCGGACCTGAGGGGCCGGGGGGAAAAGAGGGAAGCAGGTCCAGCGAACTGGGGCCAGAGGGCTCGGGAGGAAGAGGCAGCGCCGCCGGGATTGTCGAAGGATCGGGCGGTTGGACGAAGGTGGCCACGCCCTTTTTCGTGGTCAGTGCGGGCTCTTCATTCGGCTCTTCATTCGGCGCCTTATTTTGCGCTTTATTTTCAGCGCAAACAGGTTGCACGCCACCCAGAAAACTCACGCAGCCGAGCAGGAAAAGGAGGAAAGCCCTGGCAGACTTCTCTCCTGCCCGAGAACAAATGCGCCTGGGCAAAGGGAGGGAAAAAGGGCCGGGCCCCGTGTTAAACCGCTGATGATTTTGCGACGCATTCATTCCAAAAAACTATGCTAAGATGAAAAACTACAGGTTAACGTGAAAAAAGCTTTTGAAAAGAACACGCTTCCAAACCGTGATTAAGCCAGACTCCCTATCATGGAAGCTCGTCCTCATCCCATTCCTGAACTGGCGGATTCTACCCCGCTGGACCTCGCTGCGCGGGCGCGTTCCGCCGAAGGCATGGTTTTCTTCGACTCTGCCAAGGAGATGGGCGGGGATTCGGCTCTCTCCTTGCTGGCCGTGGAGCCGGAGGCGTGGATCAAAGGAAATCTGTTTGTAGAAGATGATTTCCAGAGCCTGCAGTCCGCCGTGGCCGACATCTCTAGGAACCACTTCGCGTGCGACGACGGCCTGCCGGGGGCGGTGGTCGCAGGGGCCGTGGAATACGACGGCCAATTTTGCTTCGCCGCTTACCGGAGGGTGCTGGTCTTTCGCCACCGGGAGGCCCTTTGGTACGGGGCGGGCGACTGGTGGCGGTATTTGCTCCATGAAGAAGTCCCCCCGGCGATCTTGGAAGGGGAGCTGGCCTTTAGGCCCGTCGTTCACAAAGAGGAGTTTTGCCAGCGGGTGGTGCGCGCGCAGGACTACATTCGCGCCGGTGACATTTATCAGGTCAACCTCAGCCACTCGTTCAGGGCTGGCTGGCCCGGCGGCGATCCCTGGGCGTTTTACGAGGCACTCCGCCATTACTCGCCGGCTCCTTTCAGCGCTTACCTGGCCCAGCCCGGGCGTGACATCCTCAGCAGTTCGCCGGAGCTTTTCCTCAAGTTTTCAGGCCGCAGCGTGCAAACCCGCCCCATCAAGGGAACCCGGCCCCGTCGCGCGGAGTTACATGCGGATGAACGAAGTGCGTTTGACCTCATCACCTCCCCAAAAGAAATAGCCGAACTGGTGATGATCACCGACCTGGAGCGCAACGACCTCGGGCAGTTCTGTGAGTGGGGTAGCGTGGAGGTCAGCGAACTGCTAAAGTTGGAGCGCCACGAACAGGTTTTCCACCTCGTCTCCACCATTCAGGGCCGCATGCGGCAGGAGGTGGATCCTGTAAGCGCCTTGCGAGCGTGTTTCCCTGGCGGCTCCATCACCGGGGCGCCCAAAAAGCGCGCGCGGCAAATCATTGCGGAACTGGAGCAAACACCCAGAGGCCTCTACACGGGAGCTGCCGGGTGGTTTGGAGCCGGAGGCGAAAGCGTCTTCAACATCCTGATCCGGACCGTTGTGGTCGAAAACGGCGAGGCCGCATTTCACGTCGGCGCCGGCGTGGTCGCGGATTCCGTTCCTGAAGCCGAATGGCAGGAAACATGGGACAAGGCGGCGGGCATTCTCCTCGCCGCAGAGCGGATGCCGGCCCCGGCCGCCGCCGTTCAGCCTTAACAATCAGGGTTTGGCTTCCACCTTTTTCTTGAGGGTCTCCAGTTCCTTTTTTAAGTCCCGGCTCAAGTCCCGCAGTGTTGAAAGCTCCGTGCGCAGTCCTTTGATCTCTTCGTTCGGTTTCTGAACGTTCCGGATTTTCTCCAAGGCTTTTTCGGCGGCCGACTTTTCGGGTCGGTAGGCGCTCGAAGACCCAAAGGTTTCCAGAACCGCAATCGCTCTGGAATCCTCCAAGTTTCCGAGTGCCGCCACCGCCGAGAGACGGACTTGCTCCCGGGGGTTATGGACGTAGGAAAGGAGCAACTCCCGAGTTTCGCCCTTGTCTAAAGCACGGCGCTGGAGCGACCCCAGCGTTTCAAGGCAGAGGCCCAGCGTGGACGAGGGAAGGCTTGAGGACCGCTTCCGAAGATAATCCAGGAGCGCACCAACCATCGCGGGGTCGTCCTGACTCTTGATGGCCGTAACCGCGGCCGTGCTCAAACGCTCGCGGTAAGATGGGATCATTAGATGCGCCGCAAGCACAGCACTTGTCGAAGGGGTCTGATGCGGCGCCAGCCCTAGAAGTGCCGTGGCTTTGATCCCCGGGTTTTTTTCCGAGGTAAGCGTGCTCGAAAGAAATTCGAGGGCCGCTTTGTCGTAAAAGCCGCCAACTGCCTTCACCACTGCATTACGCACACGCGCGTCCTTTTGGGCCGTAGACGCCAGAAGCGCAGCGAGCGCCTCGTCCGAACGCGTCTGCTGAAGAACTTCCGCCGCGCGCATCCGGACCCCGTAGTAACCGGCTTTTTGGAGAGTCGCGCGGATCTTTCCGACGGCCTCCTTGTCCGGTTTATCGGCGAGTTGATCGAGAGCGATGAGCTGCCCGACCATGTCGGTTTCGTCTGCGAGCTGTGTGAAGAGCATTGGCCGCGCAGGCTTGAAGTTTATCTTGGCCAGCACCTTAAGCTCCGGGTCGATCCGCACGGAGTCAGGGGCTGCCTTGAGGGTGAAATAAAAGTCCTCGTTCTTCTCCCGAATTTGGACCGTCTGCTGGAGCCTTTCGTTTTTAGAAACAAGGCGGATCTCCAGAGGGAACTGAAAGAGGGGCGCGTCCTCTGCAATCTTCTGGGTCTGCTTGATATTGATTTTCGCCAGTTTCAATTTTTCATCCCACGAATAGTTCACCTCCAAAGCGGGAGCACCAACGCCGTTGACCCACTGGTCAAAGAAACGCTCGAAACTGCGTCCGGAAACCTCCTCAAAGGCGGCGCGTAAATCCTCGGTCGTGACAGATTGATAGGCGTGTTTTTCCAGATAGTTGTGGATGGCCTTGCGGTAAAGATCCGGCCCCAGTTGGCTCCGAAGCATGTGCAAAACCCATGCACCCTTTGGGTAGGCAAGGTAGTTAAACATCTCTCCAGGGAGGTCGTATTTGCGCCAGACAATGCCGCGCGTTTCGTTCGTGTTGGAAAAAATACCCTTCGCCGCGCCGTACAGTGCGGAAAGTGTTTCATTGTGGCCCCCGAAACTCCCCTGCCACAGCCAGTCGTAATAGGTGGCGAAGCCCTCGTTGAGCCAGGTGTCGCTCCAGTCTTTGCACGTCACAAAGTCGCCGAACCACTGGTGTGCGAGCTCGTGGGCGACAAGGCTGTTGCTTAGAAAAAGGTTCTCCGTTTCGAGTGTGTGCAATGTCTTGTCGTTCAGTGTGGTAAGCGTCGTGTTTTCCATCCCTCCCCAATGGAAGTCCTGAATCGCAACCTGCGCGTATTTCGCCCAGGGATAAGGAACGCCTGTTTCTTTTTCTAAAAACTCCATCACGTTTTTAGTCGTTGTCAGCGAGTGGGGGGCTTGTGGCAGCTCGCTCGGAATGGTCCAAAACTCCAGAGGAATGGCTCCGTGTGTCTCCTCCACTTTGCCGAGCTCTCCGGCCACGAGCGCGATCAGATAGTTGGCGTGCGGCTTCTCCTGCAGCCAGTGAAACGCCGTCAGTCCATTTCCATCGGGCTCCGCCGAAACCTGTTTTCCGTTTGAGAGAGCCACCATTCCCGCCGGCAAATGGCAAGTGAGCTCGGATGTGAATTTTGCGATCGGGTGGTCGACGCACGGAAACCAATGGCGCGACTCGATGGACTCTCCCTGCGTCCACAATTGTGTGGCCGCGTAACCCATTTGCCGGGTCCTAAAATAAACGCCCCTGGACGGCTCCGCAAAGTAGCGGATGAAAACATGCGCCTCTTTGCCCGCGGGAATGGGAGGTGAGAAGCTGAAGACAATTTCCTCCGGCGTGATTTGATATTTGAAGCCTGCTTCGGAGCTGGATGTCTCCAGGACTTTTAAGTCCACGGCATTCAGGCGGATCTCCTCCAGGGGGGTTCCGATGGCTTTGAAGTTAAGCGTGACGGCGCCCTCGATGGTCCGCGCTGAAAAGTCGGGCGTGATATCCAAAGCCAGATGCTGGATGTTGAACCGTTTGTCCGGAGTGTACTTGCGGTATTTCGAGGACTCCATCGCAGCAACAGCCGGGGGTATGCGGGGGCCGATATGAAAGTGGCGTGATCCTGCCGGTTTGAAAGTGCTGCCGAGAACGGACTCCGGCGCGGGGGGCTTCTTCTTTTTCTTCCCACCTTCCTCACAGATCGTCTACTTCTCCTCCTT
>CANJZW010000066.1 GCA_947479475.1 Chthoniobacteraceae bacterium | reverse complement strand
TCGGGCTTCGGCTCGACGACCGTCTCGTCGCGGTGGAGGACAAAGGGTTGCATGTCGTTGGGGAACATCATCCCGTAAAACGCGTCGAAGCCATGCTGGCGCGGGGTGAATGGGGCCAGGTGCCCGAGGTGCCACTTCCCAACGCAGGCGGTGGCGTAGCCGCGTTTCTTCAAGATCTCAGCCAGGGTGACCTCGTCGGGGTTCAGCCCAGTCAGGGACGCTGGGAAGAGGATGCCGGGGAATCCCACGCGCACCGGGTAGCAGCCGGTCATGAGTGCCGCGCGGGACGGGCTGCAGACGGAGGACGGTGCGTAGTAGTCGGTGAACCGGGCGCCCTCGGCGGCGAGCCGGTCGATGTTCGGTGTCTGGATCTTCTCGAAGCCCGGGCGCTTGTCCGGGGTCCAGTAGCACCCGACGTCGTCGTAGCCGAGGTCATCGGTGAGGATGACGAGAATGTTCGGTTTGGGCGCGGGCTTCGGCTCATCGGCACCGTTCACTGCGGCTAGCGGCGTCAGCAGCAGGATCGTGAGGAGTGTGAAGTTGTATTTCATGATTACATTTCTTTGATGGCATTCAATCAAGCCGGCGGACGCTGACGTAATAGGCGCCGCAGATCTCCTTGCCCTGATCGTCGAGAAAGGTTCCGCGCAGCATGGTCTGCCCTTGCTTGAGGGAGACGTTGAACACGGCAACCGTATCGGTCTGAGCCACGTCTTTTTCGCCATTGAATTCGCCAACGGCCAGCCGTGCCTTCACAATGGGAAAGGCCTTGCCGGCGGGAAGTCGGTGGTTACCGAGCACGGAGTCCCAGGCGGGCACCGTGCCGCAGATGGCGGCATTCGCCTCCTCCGGCCATCGGCGGAGAGCGATTTCGTAGTTACCGTCGCGCGCCACTTGGATGAACCATTGATCCATCGTGTAGGTGCCTTTGCGCACCATTTCTGGAGAGAGACCTTTCTGCTCGTATTGCGTCGACGGCACCAGCGTGGACGGATTTTCATGGTCGTCGCCTACGATGATGGCGCTGCGCTTGGTCGTCCATGGCTCCACGTCTTTCCACCATTGCGCATAGGCTTTGCGCAGCTTTGCGACGATTTCCGGTTGTTTGGCGCTCACATCCTTCTGCTGGCCCGGGTCGGAGGCAAGGTCATATAATTCGCTTTCAACCAAACGCCAGCGGCCCCACATGACGGCCAAAGGTTTTTGCGCGGGATCAATGCCTGGGGCGGCTTTTCGGGGATAGCCGTGTTGAACAACCAATATCCGGTCAGGCGGCTCCTGCCCGGCTTTTTGGAGCACTGGCGCGAGGTTGATGCCGTCAAATTTGGCCTCAAGCGTTTGCTTCAGGCCGCACAGCCCGATCAGCGTCGGCACCAGATCCTGCACCTGTGTTAGGCCGGACACTTCGCCCGGCGGCCGCAGTCCGCCGGCTGGCCAACGGACAAACAACGGTGAGCGATGGCCGCCCTCCCAGGGCGTCGCCTTGCTGCCGCGTATCCCGGCGTTGTAGAGGTCCGACATGTTGGCGGTGCCGTTATCATGGAGAAACATCAGGATCGTGTTATCGCGCAGACCTGACTGGCGGAGGAAGGCGTCCAGCCGCCCCATGTTCTCATCCACATTGGCCAGCATGCCGAGGATTTGCCGATGGTTTGGTTTCTGGCCCTTGTATGGCTCGCAATATTTTTCCGGCACAATCAGCGGAGTATGGACCAGGGGTAACGGCAGATAGCAGAAGAACGGCTCGTCGCCTTTACTCCGCTGATCCATCCACTTCATGGCTTCGGTGAACACAATGTCGTTCACGTAGCCTTTGAACTGGACCGGCTTGCCGTCGGCGTGGCGGAGCCACGGATCGACATAATCGTTGCACCAGGTATCGTCCGACACGCCTACAAACGCCGAGTTGAAATAGAGCACGTCCTGGAAGCCGCGGTCCTGTGGACGGAAGGGATAATTGTCGCCCAGATGCCATTTCCCAAACTGCCCGGTGCGATAGCCGTTGGCGGCGAAGATATCGGCCACCGTCGGCAAGTCGGGGCGGAGTAACATCCGCGAGCCTGCGACAACGCTCGCACCGTTGCGGAAATTATCCACGCCGGTCATCAGTTGTGAGCGGGTGGGAGTGCAAAATGGAGTCACGTGGAAGTCGGAAAACCGCACGCTTTCATGGTGAAGCTTGTCCACGTTGGGCGTCTTCGCCACCGGGTTGCCGTGGCAGGAGTAGTCGCCAAAACCGGCGTCATCGACCAATACGATGATGACGTTTGGTTTGGCGCCGGTATCCGCAGCGTTTAGTGCCGCCAGCGGCGAGAGGAACAGGGCGGCGAGGAGTGGTAGCGTGAACTTCATAGGGGAATGGAATGAGCTGGGGCCGGTCTGGGGCAGGAAAAGAGGCGCGCGGCCACTCGAACGGTTTCCTTATTCTCAGCGTAAGGTTCCGCCAAAGGCTTTTACATGTTGGATGTTCCTTCCGCGCTATCGCCAGAGCGGCTCGATTTGTTCGGCGTTCCATTTGTCCCATAACGCCAACATTTGCTTTACTCTGGCCGGCTCCTGGGCCGCCAAATCAGTCCCCTCACCAATATCGTGAGTCAAATCGTAGAGCTGCCATTCCTTACCGTTCCGCTCAAGTTTCCAATCACCAACTCGCATCGCGTTCTGTTTTCCAACGCGCCAAAAAAGCGGACGCTCCGGCAACCCCACCGTCTGCCCCATAAGAAGCGGAATGAGACTCACCCCATCCATTTTCGTTTTTTCCGGCACCACCTTGGCAAGATCCAAGGCGGTCGCCGTCGCATCCATCGAAGTCACTGGCGTATCCAGTCCCCGCCCCGCCGGGATGTGGTTTTTCCACGACACGATAAAAGGCAC
Organism: Chthoniobacteraceae bacterium; assembly: GCA_947479475.1. Lineage (GTDB taxonomy): Bacteria > Verrucomicrobiota > Verrucomicrobiia > Chthoniobacterales > Chthoniobacteraceae > Chth-196. The sequence continues at coordinate 23,867 of CANJZW010000066.1, read as the reverse complement.
TCGAATTCCCCCTTCCAGTAACTCGCCTTTTCCGCCACGCAACGGCCCATTTCTCGAGGTGAGTTCTTTCGTGGGACCGCCGTTGTCACTGAGGAAAACCACAAGGGTATTTTCCTCGTTTCCACTGTCCCGCAATTTCGAGACCACTTTCCCGACGCTGTCATCTAGATGAGCAAGCATCGCCGCAAAAATCCGGCGCTGGATATCTTCAATATGCGCGAATTTTTTCATGTACTCATCCGCTCCCTGCATCGGGCTGTGGACCGCATTATAGGCAAGATAGAGGAAGAACGGCTGCGCCTGATGGCGGCCGATAAAGTCACAGGCCTCACGGGTGAAGACATCGGTAAGGTTTGCCCTTTCATCCACTGGCTGGCTGCTCCGCAAAAGAGGATTATCGGTGTCGTATTCGTGTTCATTGTGTCCCGATTGAGTACTCCACACGATCCTGCCATCCGGCGAACTCCAACGCCCTTTTCCCCCATCTGGAAGGGTCATCTTTCGCAACCAAGTTGTGACGCCCTGCCAGGGACTAGGCACATAATAGTGGCCTTCATGCAGGAATCCAAAAAACTCATCAAACCCACGACGCTGCGGATGGAACTGCGCCGTTCCCCCTAAATGCCACTTCCCAACGAGTCCCGTCGCATAGCCGCTGTCTCTCAATCGATTTGCTATACTCTTCTCCGCCAGAGGCAGGCCGATTCCGGGTATCAAGTTTTGAGCCCCAATCGGGTTAAACTCGAACCCAAATCGCGTCTGATAACGCCCTGTCAAAAGTGCAGCTCGCGAAGCCGCGCAAAAAGGAGCGGTGACATAGCCGCTAGTAAAACGCGTTCCCCTCGCCGCTAATGCGTCAATGTTGGGGGTCGGAATTTCCTTCCCTCCGTAACATCCGAGTTCTCCGTAACCGAGGTCATCAGCAACAATGACAAGAATGTTCGGTCGTGCAGCGGCCTCGACAGCGTGGCCAGACCGCAGGCCAAAAACAGCGACACTCAAGGCGGCACACGTCGCCAGTAGCGAAATCTTCATAACTGAAATCTTTGGGGGGTCAGCCTGACACATACGGCGCTGGACTCTTTCTAAGAACAGTCGGGCGCGCCTTTCACTTCTTGGGCAAAGGAACCTGTGAGGTCGTGCGCAGGTACGAGATCAAGTCGCGCACCTCTTCGTCGGGCAGCGTTTTGAGCAAACCTTCCGGCATCATGGAAATCGGCAGCTTCTCGCGAGATTGAATCTCCGATTTCGCGATGACCGTGTCCTGGCCAATCACACGCAGGGTCACTTGTTGCGCGTCTTCCGCCGCAACAATTCCAGAGACCGTGCGCCCGTCGCGAGTCGTCACCACAACAAGGTGATAGGCCTCCTGCATGATTTCGCTCGGGTTGATAATTTCCGTAAGGATGTAATCGAGGTTGGCACGATTTGATCCCGTAAGATCCGGGCCCACATTTCCACCGGAGCCGTAAAGCATGTGGCACAGTGTGCACGAACGCTCAAACACCGCGCGCCCCCGGGACACATCCGCTTTCGCCAGATAAGCATTGGTTAACAACGCTTTGTACTTCGCGGTGTCGGCTTCTTTGTGGCTGGCGAGCTGAGTAATCGGCCCCCAAAACTCTACAAACGAAGGTCCAATGACACGGTAGAGCTGACGCGCGGCAAAAGCGCTCACATCGGTCTTTGGAATTCGGTTGTCTTTTATGGAATCAACCAGTGCCTGCGCAGTGCTCCGGCGCCCGGAGAGCGTGAGCACCACCTCCGCCTTTTGAGCAGTCGACATCAAGGCGTAGCGCCCGAGGAGTTGTTTCCCCACTTTGGGATCATCAAACGCGGCAAGCGCCCGAATCGCGTCCACGCGAAGCGCCTCTTCGTCCAAGAGCGACAAGACAACTGGCAGCGCCGGAGCGTGTGTCGCGCGGGCGAACGACTGTAGAATTTCGCGCCGCTGAGGAACCGGCGCTGCCTTGTTCTGAAGCACAGCAAGCTGCGCTCCCACGGCATTGGCGTCCCCGAAGAGCTGGCCGATCTGCGCCACAAGCTCGCGCAATTTCGGATCATTCATCGCAGTAAGTGCCGCGGCGGCAGTCTCCCAATTTTTAGGAGCTTTTACCTCACGTTTATCGAGCGATTTCAACCCATCGCGCAGGCCTTCCAAAAGCAGTTGCTTGGTATTGAGGTCAGCCGTTTTGGTGAGCGCCCCGACAACCGCTTCGGATTCCTTTGCAATGCTTGCGCGGCGGGCGACATATTTCGTGAGCACTGGAATCCGACTGCCAGCCCCCAAGGCGAGAGCGCGGGGAGCGTCTTTCTCAACCAGGGGCTCAATGCCGAACCACAGCATCTTGGGCAGATTGTGATCCGCGTCGTCTTCCGAATGTGAGACGAGCTGTTGGGCAATCGGCCAGCGGTCAGCCAGCGGCATCCGCTGAAGGGCCGCTGCAACATAAAGCCGCACAATGGGCGAAGGATCCTTTTCTGCGAGGTGCGCGAGTTTATCCAAAGCGGAGCGGCTGTAGGAAAGGTCTTCCCCAAGCAGTTGGATCGCCCAGCCGCGGACATAGGGCTCAGCGTGAGAGAGGAGCGGCAGCAGGCGGTCCTCGGGCAGATTTTTGGTCACATGCAGCGCCCACAGCGCACGGAGTTGGTGTGCGGCAGTCTTGGATTGAGCAAACAGATCCCAAAGCCGGGTAGGTACTGATGCATCGCGGCGCCCCTCTGCAGCCCGTTGCTGGAGCAGAACGCGAGCCCGGCGGCTATACCAGTCGTTTGCGTTTGTCAGTAAACTCACGAGCTCGACGTCCTTCTTCTCGTTGAGGTCAAGATTGGCGGTGCCGGGAAGCCCTTTCGGCGCAAGGCGGTAGATACGACCGGTCTCCTTGTCGTGGATGGCGTTTCCACAAATCTCGGTGTCGTGCCAATCGAGCGTATAGACCGCTCCATCCGGCCCGATTTCGGTACTGAAACCCACCCAAGCATTGTCGTTTGCAAGCAGGGTCTCGTCTCCGTGGTGGCCCACAAAGCCTGACCCCTTTGGTTCTAGAATATCGGTGAGCACCGCATGCTCGTGCAGATTCGCCATGAATATCCGGTTGTGGTATTCCTTGGGAAACGCGTCAGCAAGATAGACGCGCGCTCCCCCATGGGCTGAGCGATGCCGGTGGTCCGCGATGGTTTTGATATCATCGAAGACGTATGGGTTGACGTGTTTGCCCCCCTGTCGGTGGTAAATGCCGCCGGGAATCACATGCCAAAGGTGCGGAATCACGCAGGCGGTGATGAACATCTGGCCGTGGTCATCAAAATCGAGTCCCCAAGGATTGCTGAAACCGTGCGCGACCACTTCAAAACGATCCTTCGTCGGATGATAACGCCACACTCCGCCGTCGATGAATTGGCCGTCTTTCACTGCGATATCGGTCGGGAACGCCTCCCCCTTGCGCAGGATCGTGCCGCCGTTCAGAGGCTTGCCGACCGTCGAAGGCGTCGCAAATCCTTGGCAGCCATAGAGCCAGCCATCCGGCCCCCAGGAGAAGCTGTTAAAGATCTCGTGCCGGTCCCGGATGCCCCAGCCCGTGAGGCGCACTTCGATATTCCCGTCAGGCTTGTCATCGTGATTTTTATCGGAAACAAACAGCAGGTTCGGCGGGGCGCCGAGCCACAGCCCGTCAAATCCAATCGCAATCGCCGAGGGAAAGGGAATCCCTTCCATGAAAACCGTGCGCTTGTCGAATTTCCCGTCACCGTCGGTATCTTCGAGGATAAGGATCCGACTGTTTCCGTCCGCGGAAAAGCCAGTGCTGCGCGTCTCGTAATCCCGATTTTCAGCGACCCAGAGACGGCCCCGGTCATCCCAGCAGAACGCCATGGGTTGGGTGATCATGGGTTCAGCGGCGGCAAGTTTCGCCTCCAACCCCGCGGGAACCGTCATCCTGGAGACTGCCTGTTCCCCGGTTAGAAAAGAGGCGGTCTTGCCACCTCTCTGGGCGAGCACCATGTTTTCGACCAGAACCGACTTCTGGGCGAACTTCTCCCATGTCTGGTTCAGCACCTCTTGATCCAGTTTGCCGGTGTAGACGACGAACTGATGTCGAACTGTTTCCGATTTGCCCTTTCGAATCGTCCAGTCGCCGCTGATGGCCCGGCAAGGTCCGACGCCCATCTGACCATCCACGCGCCAGGCCTGTGGATAGCCGGCGTTCGTCGGATGATCAAAAATCGCGATGTGAGCTTGGTCTTCGCGTCCCTCGACCTTGAGTCCAAGATCGACCCAGAAGGCGTTCTTTGTGTTCGCCAGATCATTGCGGAGGCGGTCGTTATTCACCACGGCACCGTCCATGCCCGGCTTCCATGGCATGCGCAGAAACAGACCGCCGTACGGCTCTTTCGCCATGGTCAGGTCCGCAAGCCCCTCGCCCTTCCATTCCAAATCCAGGATGTAACGGTCACCCGAATCGCGCATCGTCCACGCCTGGGTCTCGGCCATCACCGGGTTCCCCTGGGCATCGAGAAGGTGGTAAACCGTGCTCCACTTGACTGATTCGCCTTCAGGAACGAGCGGCGCGCTGGATACCTTGCGCCAGAAGCCTGCGCCTGGATTGTGGAAGTAATCCCGCCCGTTCACCTGCTTGAGGCCCCAGTAAAGACCGGTCTGGTGCTTGTGATGCGCAGGACTGAACTCCGTCAGCGCCCCCTTGCTATCGGGCGAGACAATCGGGTGGAGAAACGGCCGGAAATCAGGCCGCGCGTTCTGGGTCAGGATAGGTTCCGCGACATTTTGCCGAAAGACAGAGATGGTGTTGGCGGCCTCATCCTGCCGCAAAGCAAGTGGCGCGGCCTCTGCCCGAACGGAGAAGGAGGCAACCACTGCCACAAAAAGGACGGGAAACTGTAACAGGGATCTCATAGGAGGGGCGCAAACTGGGATGAACGGCGGTCGGCGAAGAGTCCGAGCGGACGTTGCAGAAGATACGGGCAGCATGACGGTTTCCCAAAGGACATCGTTTGTGATGAATCGGACATTCTTGAAGAGTTCGTCTTTGATCCCGACCTCAATCACGCCTGTCGCAGGCCTCTGGAATCGATTCACAGAAACTTTGCGATCCCCTCCCCGACCACCCCGACACATTCGGTATTACGAACCGAAACCTGTTTGCCACCGCTCGACAAGACCAGACGCCAAGGTAAATTGCCCAAATTAGAAAGCTGCGCTAAAGCCTTGGATCCATCCGCAGACGAAGAACCCCCGCCGCTCACACCTCCCGTCTCTCCCCAAAATGAATTCCGCACACCCTTATTCCCGAACCGCTCCCCTGCTCCTATCGACCCTCGCGCTCGCGGGCTCCTTCTTCGCCTCCACAAGCCGCGCGGATGTGGGCGTCGGCGCCCTCCCTATTCCCGGAGCCGAAATCCTCATCGACGGTTCCCGCAGCACACTGGACGAAAAATGGACCTACTGGGAGGGGCCGCGATTCGGATCCTCGTTTCCCATCAAGTGGAAGCTCGTCCAAGACCCGGTCGACAGCGGCAGTGTCCTGCAAACCGATGATCCCGCCGTGGGCCTCGGAAGATACGGAGTTGCCGACCTCGTCACGAAAAAGGAGTACCGCGATTTCCGGCTTCACATCGAATTCCTGGTGATGAATCCCGAAGGAAACAGCGGCGTGTACCTACAAAACCGCTACGAGATTCAAATCCAGGACGGGGACGCCACAATTCATGGCATGGGAGCGGTTATCAACGAAACCCCGTCGCCCTATTATTTGTACAAGGGAATCCGCCAGTGGAACTCCTACGACATCATGTTTCGCGCGGCCCGGTTCAAGGACGGCCAGCGGGTCGAAAAGGCGCGCGTGACCATGTACTTCAACGGAGTCAAAATCCACGCGAACCAGGAAATCAACCAGGTCTGGGGCGGCGCCAACTCGGGGATCGACGGAGGCAACGAAGGAGGCAAGGGCATCACCGACACACCGGGCGGGCTCAAACTTCAATGCGAAGGCCATGACGTGCGCTACCGCAACACGTGGATCAAGGAGATGAACCTCGAGAAGGCGCAGACAAGTTTTTCGCGACAAAACTGAGACTAGACGGCGACCCAGTGAATTTCCGGAAAGGCGCTGCCGCTTCCGGGTGAAAAAATCCAGAATGCCTCAGACCATTTCATTACAAAATGGTCCGAAAATACACCGTCACGGCCAGACCGTTCGAGGATAGGCGCTCCGGGTTACCCAAAAGCGGAAATTCCGACGCGGATCCCTACGACGAACGTTCAATCGTATTCGCCCAGCCAACTACATCTCCCGAGTCGACAAGCGCTGTGACATTGTGGGCGGGTGCGTCACGCGGTCCCTTTCAACCACAGCCCGTTTACTTCCAAGCAGGCAGCCTCTTCCCAACAGGGCCCTCTACTGCACCGGTGCAGTGCGCAAGCGCAACCATTCCGTCGGCGTCAACTCGGCGGCCGACTTTACACCGCTCAGTCCGGGGCGTGTCTCCTGGTAGGCCAGCACGGGCAGCACCTCCAGAAGGTATTCTCGGGCATTCAGCTTCAGCCGCTTGCAGGTCTCCAACACCGACAGCAACGCCGCAACCTTCGGCCCCGCACTTTCGCTTCCGTTCTGGATCCAGTTTTTACGCCCCAACGCTACCCCGCGCATCGCGTTCTCCGCCCAGTTGTTGTCGATCTCCACCATGCCGTGTCCCGGCCCCGCATAACGCTCCAGGCGCTCCCACTGGTTGAGCGCATACGTACAAGCCTTGCCCAAAGCACTTTTGGGAAGCGCTCCCGCACCGCTGGTAATCAGTGTCTTAAGCGCCGCCAGCCGAGACGGGCATTCCCGGGCACGCAGCGCTTCCCTCTCAGAGAACGTGAGTTTTGCCTCACGCGCCTGACGCTCAAGCTCATAAAGCGCTCCAATGGCCGCCACCACCGCCACACACCGGACATTCTTGGGATCAAGTTTGGCGGCATCAAAAAACTTGCGCCGCACACGCGCCCAGCACCCAAAATGCAACAGACTCGGGCCGCCTATTTTGCCGTAGGCAGCATAGCCGTCGCTCTGGAGCCGTCCTCCGAATGGGGCCAGGAAGTTCGCCGGTCCTTCCCGTGCGCGGCCCATCTGAAAATCGTAAACCACCAGACTGCCCGGCACACTGTATTCCCAAAGGTAGGCCTGATGGTTTTTGCCCTTGGTACGATCGCTTTGCACCGGAACCGTGGTTTCGTCGGCCTGGATGTACCCGCCGGCCAGAAGCTCGGCTTTCATAGCGGCCACTACACCCGTGAGCAGTTCTCCGGCCTTGAGCACCGAACTGCTCAGCGTGGCCTGGCTGATCTCCACTCCCGCATCGCGCCCGATCCCGGCGGCCTGTCTGTAGAGTGGAGTGTGGTCGCAGTATTTTTTGACGATTGTTTCCACGACAAGACTGTCGGCAAGAATGCCTTTTTCGATAATGGTGGCAGGCACCGGCGCGATGCTCACCCCCAGTTCCTCGCAGCGGGCACAGGCGAGCTTTTCGCGTTTAGTCACCTCCACATACAGCTCGATGGGTTTGATCGCCAGCCGTTCGCTGGTCTGGTAGCCGATGAGCTTTTTGGCAGCTCCACATTGGGCGCAGAAGCAGTCCTTTGCGGACACGTGGACGATGCGTTCCTCCCTGGGCAGGTGCTCGGGCAGGGGCCCGCGCACCGGCTGTTTGCGGGCGGGCTCGTGGAGCGGTGTGTTTGGGGCGAGCCCTTTATCGGCCGGTGCTACCTCGCCCTCGGACGCGACCTCGGCGGCACACACTCCGGGCTCCAGTTCTAAAAGGGCGAGCTGGCCGTCGCTGAGACGTTCGGCACCGGAGCCGTATTTTTTAATCCTCAAAAGCCGGAGTTCTTCGGCCAGAAGAAACGCGTACTGCTCGAGCCGTGCGTTGCGCAAAAGTGCGGCCTCCAGTCTTGCAGAAAGCTGTTCGCGGGTGAGTTTTTGAGGAGTGCTGCTCAAGATGGAGCTTTGTTACACAAACAATTGGGGTAGAGAAACATAAAAGTCAAAGCATTCCTCTTTTTTGCTCATTTCCGCTCCTTTTCCTCACTCGTTTTCACGCAGCCACGCCTTGCTCTTAGCCCGCCCCAGATCAATTCCTCCAAGCAGCATTGCCAGAGCCGCGGCCGAGAGGCGTACTTTGCCGCGCTCAGAGTCCTGCGGGTCGGGCCAGCTAAAGCGGCCTTTTTCCAGCCGCTTGCCGCAGACCCATAGACCGGTGCCGTCCCAGTAAAGGATTTTGAGCCGGTTGCACTGGCTGTTGGTGAAAACAAAAAGGTGCCCGGAGCGGGGATCTTCGCCAAGTTGATGGGTTACCAGCCCGTAAAGGCCGTCGTAGCCTTTGCGCATGTCGACTGGTTCGAGCGCTACGAAGACGCGTGTGGCAGGTCCGGAGGGAATCATCGGCGGGCTTTGGAAATCACCGCCAGGAGGACGGCCAACTCGCCGCGTGAAAACCCGGAGGAATCTCCAGAGCGACACCACCGTTTAAGGAAAGACGGTACATGCCGCGTTGGGTGCTTGATACGGCCGGAGGTTCGCCTGACTCCACCTCGAGAAAGGAGGGCGGCGCAGAATGCCTGAGCCCGGCGCGTGCGGCGGATTGGCTCTGCAAATACCGATGAAGAGTGGACAGGCAAATCTCTTCGTGGCGGACAAAATCGGCCGAGATAAGCCGCTGGCCCGGAAGCGGTCGACAAGTTTGCGGATTTCAGACGCGCTGCTGCGCCGCTTGATTGGGATGGAGTGCTGCATTGCGGCAAGGTTACCGCGATGGGTTGTTCAGCGGTAGATGCAGTTGGCTGGGCGAATACGCAGAAGGTGGCTCCGTGATCGTTGGCGAAGCGTATCAAGAATTCCTGCGCTACTGCCAGATGGGGGACCTCACACGGGTCGAGTTCAAAGAATTTAAACCGGTGGCGAAGGAGCTCGTGTTGGAGAAGTTCCAGATTGGCTTGCGTCATGACATCCGAACCCCTGAAGGGCGACAGACCCACGGCTGGAAACACATTCGCCTCCTACCCGATCCTTCTGGGCAAGCCATCGAGGCGGCCTGAATCCGTGGGCCGGGGTTCCGTAAGGGCCGAGACCTCCGCTATGCGTCCACTTTGGAGAGCATCACCTTGATCGTGCGGCGCATCTCCAGAATTGAGACGGTCGCTGCATTCCAGAGAATCACACCCTCTACTTCGTCGTACCCATGTGCCAGGCGGTCACGTGTGCTCGCAATCTTCCTCCATGGGACCTCGGGATACCGTCCACACAAATCCTCGGGAAGCCGCTTTACCGCTTCTCCAATGATCAGAAACAGCCGCTCCAAAGCCATGACGGCCACCCAATCTTCGGAAAACGTTTCAAACGTCTTCCCTCTGCACAAAACCTCTACCTTCTCCGCCGCCTCTTCAATCTGAGCCAAAGTGACCCGGGAATCATGCTTCGTCATAGATGGAAAGCATTTCGTTTCCAATGGAGCGAGCAATATGACGGTTCAGCCTTGAGCAAAGGTCCACCCGGGCGCCAATAATCTGGGACAAGTCCTCGCCGTAACCAAAATACTCCAAGCCCAGTCGACTCAGGGCTTCGGGATGAAACTCCGCCAATACGTCGACATCGCTGCGTACTGGATCAAAGTCCTCCCTCAGAACCGAGCCAAAGAGGCTTAGACGGCGGATTCCACGGTCCTTGCAAAAGACCGCTACCTGCCGTGGATCAATCTGTATGGGTAGTTCTGCGACCGACATCTGGTTGGAGCGTAAACCAAAGCACAGGATGATGCAAACTCTCGCCAGCGTCACCGATAAGTAACCGAGGCTACAGGGTGGATTGGCAAATTTGGGGGAAAGCTGAGAGAACGGTGAGGAGGAGACAATCCTAATGCCTGTGAAATTCACTGTGTCGGATTGTAACCCGGATTGTAACCCGGCGACAAAGAATGAGTCCGCGTGGGTGCTATATGAGTCTCAGATTTGTTAGCGCATCGCATTGAAGAGGAGCCGCTTAGTGCAGGTGAGTCTACATGAGTCTATTTGGGCAATAGAGTCCGCTTATCCTTGCGAACGAGACGCTCTAACAACTGAGCTATATCCTAATAACTTGGAATCAGAATCTTGCGCTGTGGTTTCCGGAAAAAAGAGGCTGTAGCCGAAAATGTAACCTGGCAGACCCAAGAAAGGTAAAACACAGTAGCCAGACAGGAACCTTTGAGCGGATTGCTGAGGTCTCTACCGTGATTCGACGACGGACGCTTACTTTACCCTCTTAAAACAAAAGGCGAACAGACGCGGGGCAATCTCCAAGCTAGCGACTTGGCTACTGCGAAACGGAAGCCTGAAGGTCTGATCGAATGTAGCAAGCGTTAGAATTTACGGCGCTTGTCTCGGCTGTGCTTTTTATTGAAATCCTGCACTGCGTTGACCAGGCTGAAAATTGATCTTTGAACTCGGCTTGTGGGTTTATGCTAAAAGCAGCAGATGGCGCGCGTCCCACTGCACAGGAAAGTTTGCCCATGTAAAATTTACTGCATCAGCCGCTTGCACGCTTGCACTGTGTTGTGCATGAGCATCGCGATGGTCATCGGCCCCACGCCGCCCGGGACCGGCGTGATCGCCTTGCATTTCGGGGCCACCTCCGCGAACGCTACATCCCCCACCAGCTTGCTGCCGTTAGGGGCCGACGGGTCAGGCACCCGGTTGATTCCCACGTCGATCACCACCGCCCCCTCTTTCACAAAATCCGCCTTCACAAACTCAGGCCTTCCAATGGCCGCAATCAAAATGTCCGCCGTCCGGCAAACTGCGGCTAGGTCGCGCGTGCGGGAGTGCGCGACAGTCACGGTGGCGTCGCCGCCGCGGCCCTTTTGCATTAGCAACATGGCCATCGGTTTTCCAACGATCATCGAGCGCCCCAGCACGACCACATTAGCCCCCGCCGTTTCAATGCCAGACTCCAAAAGCAGCCGCTGGCAACCCAGCGGTGTGCACGGGACAAAGGCGTCCGGCGCGCCCATGGCGACCTTGGCGACGTTGATCGGATGAAATCCGTCGACGTCCTTGCGCGGGTCAATCGCCTCAATGACGGCGCTTTCATCAATGTGCGCGGGAGGTGGCGACTGCACCAGGATTCCGTGGATTCGGGAGTCCGCGTTGAGCTCGTGCACGAGGGCGACGAGGGCCTCCTGAGTGGTGTCGGCCGGTAGCTCGAACTTTTGGGAGAACATCCCCAGTTCGCTGCAGGTTTTGTCTTTGGAGCGCACATACGAGCGCGAGGCGGGATCCTCTCCCACCAGAACCACGGCGAGGCCGGGTGTGTGGCCATGGGCCTTTAGCGCCTCCACTTCGAGACGCGTTTCTTGCAGGATTTTTTTGGAGATGGCTTTCCCGTCGATGAGGTTCATGGCGCAGGACTGTGCGCGAGAAAGCCCCCCAATTGGAGCTCAAAATAGAAACAGCGGCTTTTCAGGCCAGCAACTCGCTGACTATCCGCGCGCTTTGACCGTCGGTGAGCGTCAGGTTGGCAGCGTTGCGGATGAAGCCGAGTTTGGTGTGATCAAACCCAAAGCAGTGCAGCAACGTGGCATGCCAGTCGTAGTGGTTGACCACATCCTTGACCGCCTCGTGGCCCCATTCATCGGTTTCTCCGTAAACTAGGCCGCCCTTGAACCCGCCGCCCGCAATCCACTGGCTGAAGCCGTGCGTGTTGTGGTCGCGGCCCCACTTCGCGCGACCGGCATCGTTTTGGAGCACGGGCAGGCGCCCCATTTCCCCGCCCCAATGCACGATGGTACTTTCCAAAAGACCGCGCTGTTTGAGGTCGAGCACGAGCGCCGCACTGGGCTGGTCGGTTTCCGCACATCGCTCCGGCAGCGCCTTGATGAGCCCGCCGTGATGGTCCCAGCTTTGTCCGTTGTTGAGCACCTGCACGTAGCGCACCCCGCGTTCGATAAGGCGCCGGGCGACGAGGCAGCGGCGGCCGTAGTCGGCAGTGAGCGGGTTGTCGACCCCGTAAAGGCTGAGGACGTGTTTGGGTTCGCTTGAAATGTCGAGGGCCTCCTTGGCCGCCACTTGCATGCGCCCGGCCAGCTCGTAGCTCGCAATGCGCGCGCGCAAATCGTGTTCTCCGGGATGCTCCGCCGCGTGGTTCTCGTTGAGCGCGTGCAGGAGATCCATCTGGCGGATTTGTGGCGAGCCCGCGAGGGCGCTGGGGGGGTCGAGGTTCAGAATGTAGGGCTCCTTGGCGCGCACCAAAGTCCCCTGGTAGGCCGAGGGCAGCCAGCCGTTGGTCCAGTGTTGCTGCTGGAAAGTGGGAAGGCCTGAGGGGTGTGCAAGCACTACGTAGGCGGGAAGATCCCGCGTCTCGCTTCCAAGGGCGTACGCCACCCAGGAACCGATGGTTGGCCGTCCTACGGTGCCTTTGCCCGTCTGCATCGCCAGCATTCCCTGCAGATGGTTGCTGACGCCCGACTTCATCGAGCGAATCAGCGTGATGTCATCCGCCACCTTCTGGAGGCCGGGCAACAGTTCGCTCAGCTCCATGCCGCATTTGCCGGACCTGACAAAATTCCAAGGGCTTCCGAACACCGTTGAAGAGGCCTCTGCGACGTTGTCGTATTTGACCTCGCCCGGAAATTTTTTGCCGTCGTATTGGGTCAGCATCGGCTTCGGATCGAAGAGATCCATTTGCGACGGCCCGCCCATCATGAATAGCGAGATCATCGCCTTCGCTTTTCCGGCCGCCGGCGGGACTTTGGGTTTGAGGTCGAAGCTTTCACCGCCAAGCAGCGGTTTGATCGGAGCGGCGAGCAGCCGGTCATCGCGCAGGAGCGAAGCAAGAGCGAGGCCGCCGAGCCCGAAGCTGCCGGTGTGCAAAAAGTGGCGGCGAGAGCAGAGAGTGGAAGGGGAGTGCATGGCAGGAAAAAGGAAGTGGGCCTCTACGTTATTCGAGGTAGAGAAAGCGGTTGGAGGAAAGGAGCGCCTGGCAAAGGGAGCCGAGGGCTTCTCGCTGCGTGTCGGGGGCGGGGGAATCCTTGGGCAGCGGGTGTTTTTCTGCGTAATCGCGAAGGTGTTCGGCTTGTTCGGAAAGCATCACCAGAAAACGGTCCTCTTCGGCCGGGAGCGGCGCGCGGCCCTGCGTGAGAAGCCAGGCTCGCCGGACCTGCTCGCGGGCGTTCCCCGGCTTTTCTTTGCGAACACGGTCGGCGAGGGCTCGGCCGGTTTGGACCACAAAGTCGTCGTTCAAAAGAAACAACGCCTGAGGCGCCACCGTCGATGCGGTGCGGCTTTCGCAGTTGGGATCCATGATCGGTAAATCAAAGGTGTCGAGCATCGTCATCGGCATTTTGCGCCGCATTTGAAGATACACCGACCGCCGGTTGACCGCTGGAGCCGTCGTGTCGACTTTTACGACGTCCCCGTTTGCGTTGAGTTGCTCCACGCCCGCTACAATGCGGCCTTCGGGCGTGCGCCCCGCCGTGATGGGTGGGCCGAACATCTCCCGGTTCAACACCCCGGTCGTCGTCAGCATCGCGTCGCGCACAGTCTCTGCATCCAGACGCCGGATCCGGTAGCGGCCGTACCATTGGTTGTCTGGATCCTTTGCAACGGAGGCCTCGCTGTGAGAGGTCTGGCGGTACGTCCGGCTCAGGACCATTTCCCGGTGCATGGCCTTGAGGCTCCAGCCCGAGGAGACGAACTTCGTCGCCAGATGATCCAGCAGTTCTGGATGTGTTGGCAATTCGCCGAGCCGTCCGAAATCCCCGGCCGAACTGACGATCCCGCGTCCGAAGTGGTGGAGCCAGACGCGGTTCATCAGCACGCGCGCCACCAACGGGTGTTTGCCCGAGGTCAGCCATTTCGCGTAGGCGAGCCGGCGCCCCGTTGTGGCAAGTGCAGCGTCCGGTTTTTGAAGTTCAGGCCCGCTCAGGACGGAGAGTTCGCCGGGGGTGACTTCGTCCTTCAACTGTTCGTGATCGCCCCGGTGATGGAGCTGGCTTTTGGGGACGTCACCCGCGACTTCGGTGAGTACGGTGAGCATTCCTTCGACCGGTTTGGTGGCGCGCAGTTTGGTGGCTTCGGTGCGTTTTTCGAGCACCTGTTTATCGGCCTTCGGGTCGTACAAATTCAGGTTGAAGAGGGTCAGCGCGGAGGGGTATTTTTTCAAAAGCGCCTCTTGCTCTGGCTTGCGCTTTGGTTTCTCGGTGGCGCGTGCGTCGCGGTAGGCCTCGCGCTCCGCTTCGGGGATGTCCAAAATCTTCTTCTCAAAAATGCCGTCCAAAAACGCCCGTTCCATGCGCTTGGCTTCCGCGTCGATCCCCACCGCTTGTTTCTCGATCTCGGCTGCCTTCTCCTTGTCCTGCAGCGTGTAAAGGGACACTAAACGCTGGGACGGCGTGCGCCATTTCCGCCAGTCCAGCGCGGGCTCGAAGATGGCGCGGAACCGGTAGTAATCGACCTGCGTGATTGGATCGTACCGATGGTCGTGGCACTGGGCGCACGCCACGGTTAGTCCTAGCAGGGACGTCGAAACAATGCGCACGGTGTCGGCGATGTTTTGGTTCTTGGCCAGGTTCGCGTCGGGGACGGCGTCGCCGGAGCCGTCGGGGGCCTGCCGGAGGAAGCCGGTGGCGGCAAGGGCATCAAACTTGTCGGGGGTTTGCACGGCCTCCGCCAGTTTTCCGTGGGATACGCCCACCAGTTCGTCCCCTGCGAGTTGTTCCTGGATGAAACGGTCCCATGGCTTGTCTGCGTTGAGGGAGCGGATCACGTAGTCCCGGTAGCGCCACGCGTGCGGGCGGAGGGAGTCGGCGTCCGCGTAGCCGTTGCTGTCGGAATACCCGGCGACGTCAAGCCAGTGCCGCGCCCAGCGTTCGCCGTAGGCTTTGGAGGCGAGCAGTCGCTCAACCTGGTCTGCGTAGGCGGAAGGTTTTGGATCGGCCACAAAAGCCGCGATCTCTTCGGGCGAGGGCGGCAATCCGGTCAGGTCCAGGCTAAGGCGGCGCAGAAGTTCCGGTCGGCTGGCTTCCGTCGCAAAATCAAGGCCCTGCTTTTGCAGTTTTTCGCGCACAAACGCGTCAAGGGCTCCGAGGTTCGGCGCGTCCGGAAACCGGGGCGCGGCATGCGCCTGCACCGGTTGGTACGCCCAGAATTTGCGGTCTTGTTCGGTGATGAACGGCCCGGGGGGCAGCGTTTCCGGCTCCAGTTCGCTACTTTTGGCTCCCGCGCGAATCCAGTTTTCGAGGACGGCCAGTTCTTCGGGCGAAATCTTTTTCCCTTTTTTGGGCATTTCACCTTCGCGGATGACCCGCACAATTTCACTGGCGGCAGGATCGCCCGGCACCAGCAGCGGCGCCCCGTCCTTGGTGTGAGCGTCCAAAAAGCGGCGCAGCCTCAGATCCACTCCGCCGCCGGGTTTGGCCTCCTCCCCGTGACAGTGCGTGCAATGCGTCTTTAGAATAGGGCGCACCTGGGTTTCGTACACGGGCGTCTGGACCACGGTGGCGCCGGCAGCCGGTAAGGACACCCAGGCAAACAGTCCCGCCGTGAATAAAAACGTTCGCAAAATGGGGGGGAGGGAAATCATTTGAGGCACTAGATAGAGGACTTTGTTAGCGCCGGTTTGTTAGAGAACTCCGCGCTTTCTCCCTGAAAGCCAGCGATCGAGGAGCCTGCATTGCGCAATAAAAAGCGAACAGCGTATTTTCAGCCTAGGGAGGAGGGGCACTTGCGGATAGACACAAGGCTGACATTTCCCCCATTCCCCATGTCCCGCCCGGCCCCCCTTCTTTTTACACTCGCTATTGTCTTGGCTAGTCATTCCCTCTGGGGGGCGCCGGCGACAAAGCAGCAGCCCAATTTCATCCTGCTGCTGGCTGACGACATGGGCTTTTCGGATGCCGGCTGTTACGGAGGGGAAATCGCGACTCCCAATCTGGACCAGCTTTCGAAGGACGGCGTGCGTTTCACCCAGGCCTACAACACCGCCCGTTGCTGGCCCACCCGCGCCTCCCTGCTGACCGGCTTTTACGCCCAGCACGTCCGCCGGGACAACCTGCCCGGCGTCGAGGATGGTAGCGGCGTGAAGGGCGTGCGCCCCGCGTGGGCGCGGTTGCTGCCGGCGCTCCTCAAAACGGCGGGGTACAGCACCTATCACTCTGGGAAATGGCACGTCGACGGCTCCCCTCTGGACGGCGGCTTCGACCATTCCTACACGCTGCTGGATCAGGACCGCTATTTCTCCCCCAAAAACCATCAACTCGACCGCACGCGCTTGCCCGAGCCGCCCAAAGGGTACTACGCCACCACTGCGGTGGCCGACCACGCCATCGGTTTCCTCAAGGCGCACGCCGAACAGACTCCCAAAGCGCCCTTTTTCGCCTACGTCGCCTTCACCTCGCCGCATTTCCCTCTCCAGGCACCGGCGGAGGATATCGCCCGCTACAAGGGCCGCTTTGACGAGGGAACGGAAGTTTTGCGGGAGGCCCGGCTCAAGCGCCTTTGGGACCAGGGCGACCTTCACAATGCGGAGCTTTCCGAACCCAGCGCCCCCGCGAAACCTTGGGCCGAACTCACCCCCGACGAACGCTCCGCCTTCAGCGCCCGCATGGAAATCCACGCCGCGATGATTGACCGGATGGACCAGGAAATCGGTCGTATTCTGGAGCAAATCAAGGCCATGGGTGCGGCGGAGAACACCGTGGTGCTGTTTCTCAGCGACAACGGCGCCAGCGCCGAGAGCCTCGTCCGGGGCGATGGTAATACGCCCGGAGCGGCCCTCGGGTCCGCGCAGTCCTACCTTTGTCTGGAGGGGCAGGGGGCCAACCTCGCCAACACCCCGCTGCGTTACTCCAAGAAATTCGTCCACGAGGGGGGCATTTCCACGCCGCTCATCGTGCGCTGGCCCGCGGGGCTGAAGGCGAAGGGCGAGGTGCGGGACCAACCCGTGCACGTCGTGGACATCACGCCCACGGTGTTGAAACTGGCGAGCGTGCCGTGGCCCAAGCTGGCCGGCGAAACCCCGGTGCCGCCCGCCGACGGTGTCGAGCTGGTGAGTCTGCTCAAGGAAAACAAGACGTTGGCAAACAGGCCCTTGTGGTGGAGCCATGAAGACAACTGCGCCTTCCGCCTGGGGGATTGGAAATGGGTGGCCACCAAGGGCAAGCCCGGCGAATTGTACTACTTAAAGGCGGACAGGGCGGAGACGCGGGATTTGGCGGCGGCGAACATGGAGCGTTTGCAGGAGATGGAGGCGCAATGGACGAAGATGGCTAGCCGTTTCAAGGAGGAGCCGCGTCCGCCTGCGCTGACAAACGCCTCAGGGGCAGGGCAGTAAAATAATCTCAAACTTTTTTTCAAAAAGAGATTGCACCGATTGGGCCGCCATGAGATCTTGTAGTCGTTCTGGGGGGAACAGCAGCCCTCCGAGTGCCAGACGGCCTCGGGGGGCTGCAATTTTTTTGCCCTGATTTTTGCGTGGTTCGGCGCGAATTGGGGCGAATTGGGGCGAATTGGGGCGAATTGGGGCGAATTGGGGCGAATTGGGGCGAATTTTCTCCCAGTTCGGCCCGGCTTCAGCCTGATATCGGCTCTTCCCGCATTTCGCCAGGAAACGTGCTGGATTCCAAAGGGATGCCATCCCGCATTCTAAAAAGATGCCACTCGCACGACGGCTCAAACACCGGGGCACGACGGCTCAAACACCGGGAGCACGCAGTCTGAACGGGACCGAATCCAAGGTTAAGGCCCGGCTTTCGGTGGCTTAGTCCGCAGGGAGGTCAGGCCTTTTTTTTCTTTTTCTTCTCGGGCTGGGGCAGTTTGATGGCGGCAATTTCAGCGTCGTCGAGTTTGCCATCGTTGTTAGCGTCCAGCGGTTTGAGTGCTGAATCGCCCTCCGCGAAAGCTTTCCGCAGCGCCTCAATTTCAGTGGCATCCAGGACGCCGTCTTCGTTGACGTCAAACTTTGCACAGCCGTACGTGCCTGAAGTCCGGTCATCTTTTTTCCCTTTCGCATGCGCGCTGGTTGAGAAAAGGAGGAAAGCGGTGAGAAGAAGGAGTGGGGTGTGTTTCATGGGGGGGCACTGCTTTTAAAACGTCTTTAACCAAGTTGCAACAAGTTCTGGATGGGTGGCTTGAGTCTAGGTGCAAAGGGGCGTCCTAATTCATTTTTTGGCGGTTTTTTAGCAGGGGAAGCGGTTTTTCGGTGGTTTGCCTTTCGTCCCCGGAGGGCCGACCCGGTTTCATCGCGGGTTTCAGCATCGTTTCCTTGGCGGTCCGACCGTTGCCCGGTTTGGTTAGCACCAGTAGCGGATAAAAAACAGGAGACGGCTTAGCGCCTGCAACCAAAACGGCAGGGCTTCGAATTTTAGTTCTGTGAGTTCGAGAGAGTCGGATTCATCGCTCTGAAACGAGGCTTCAAGCTCCCTCTTGGAGGACGGATGCGTTAACTCAACCTCCACTTCAAGGTCGTGCAGGAAACTCCTGTAGTTCAAGTTCACCGAACCCAAAAACATTTGGTCGTCGACGATCAACACCTTCTTATGGGCGAAGGTGCCATGATGCTCCATCACGCGAACGCCGTTTTTTAAAAGGAGCCCCATCATGCCGAGACTTATCCAACGAATGAATCGGTAATCATTCTCTGCTGGAACCAAAATACGCACATCGGTTCCCCGCTTCGCAGACCTACAAAGCGCGCGGAGCAACCGGCGTGGCGGTAGGAAGTACGGGTTCTGAATCCACACCCGGTTTTTGGCGAGATGAATCCTTTCGCGAAACTTGCTGTTCATCCTGCCCCGCAGAAACCGTGTGTCGTTGAGCAATACCAAACCCGGCAGTTTTTTCTTTGCCTCCACGGGCACGCGCTCGCCAAACACGCGCCTGAATGCATCGGAGAGAACCCGCACCTCAGGACCGCTCACCCTCACGCCTGCGTCCGTCCAAGCCTCGCGGCCATGCACTTCCTTTAGATGCATGTCCGAAACGTTCAAACTGCCCACCCAGGCGGACACGCCGTCGATGAGGGTCACTTTTCGGTGGAACCCTCGGTTGAGCGTCTTGATCTTTCGCAGAAACTGGCGAATCCATGCCTCTGTTTTCCGAGTGAACCCTGCGGCCCGGGCCTGCAGCATCCGCCAGGGCAACCCCCTGAATATGCGTACGTTCACTCCGGCTTCCAAGAGGCGTTGATGCAGTCCGTAGTCAATCTCAGGAGACCCCCAGTGGTCAAAAACAAGACGGACCCGCACCCCCCGCAGATGCGCGCGCTGGAAGCTCTCGCAGAGCCTCTCCGCAAGAACCCCAGCCTCAAAGGTGTACACTTCCATGTCCACGGAGTGCGCGGCGGATTCGATCTCCGCAATCAGCGCAGCGTAGAACTTGTCGCCGTCTAAATACAGGCGTTCGGATTCCCACATCACCTCGCCGGGATTCATTTTGTTCCAGCGCCTCTACTGCGAGTTGAGGATGTTAGGGGAGCCTTCGTCCGCTGCGACATCCGCCGTTTGGAGGGAGTGGGTTGCTTGAATTGTTTCGCTAGGAGTGCCACGGCCGGGTGTTCGAAATTGCGCTCGGCCGTGATCAAAAATAGGCGCACTCCGCACCCGCTTGTTCGACCGACGGGCGCAAAGCCATAACGCTCGACGGCCTCGGCCTCCACGATGGTGGGCACGACGGTCACTCCGTATCCCTCTGTCGCAACGATTTTTGCCAGAGCGGCGTCCTCAAATTCACCCACCACCATCGGCTCGATTTTGTTCGCTTCAAACCACTTTTCGATGTCTCGCCGAAGTGTCGTGTTTTGGGTCGGCAACAAAAACGGCGCGTCATGCAGCAGGCCCGGAAAAACGCCCTTCTTTTTCAAACGCGCGGCCAGTTCCGGGGAAGCGCAAAACGTGAGACCGGATTCACCCAAAAGATGGGAGAACGTTTTAATCTGCATTCCGGCCGGCGGCGCCTCGTCGCTTAAAATGGCATCCAGTCTGTGCGATGCCAGCTGGCCCAGGAGATCTTCGATTTTTCCCTCCCGACAGGTTACCTGGACAACGGGCCGCCTTTCAAAAACGGGCTTGAGAACCTCGATGGAAAGCAGTTTTGGAAAGGAATCCAGAATGCCTACCTGGAGGCGCAGGGTCGCAGCCGATGCGGCACGCCTTGCCGTGGACAACAACTCCCGGCCGATGGAGAAAATTGACTCCGCATACTCGTAAATAACCCTTCCAAAGCTTGTTAATGCGATGGAGCGGCCGCTGCGCCGGTAGAGTGTTTCTCCAAGGGCCTCCTCCAGCAGCTTGACCTGGGAGCAGATGGACGGCTGCGAGCAGCGCAACACCTCCGAGGCCTTGCGCAGGCTTCCCTCTCTTGCGATCGCATGGAAGTATCTAAGATGATGGTAATTGAGCCATTCAATGGGGTCTGTTGAGTCTTTCATAAAATGGAAGGGTGTCTGTGTTTATTTATATTAGTCGAATCCACGCCTATGGTGGCAAGCTCCGAGGCGTCATGAAACTCAGCCTTAAATCCAATCTGAACCAACCTTCGCTCAAGTTCTCCTCGCAGCTCAGGGAAAAACTCGCGGCTTTGGGCAAACTTCTGCGAATCGATGAAGCGCGAATCGTGGTCGAAAAGCGGGTCGAATGCAGTCCGGCCTTCCGTCTTTCGGCGCATCTGGTGATCCCGGGCCCCGACATCATGGTGGAGGCTGTGGACCACACCCTGAGGGCGGCCCTCCAAAAGCTCGACGGCCTGCTGTTTTCGAGGATTGAAAAAAAGCGCTTCAAACAGACGCACAAAATTTTGGGTAGATGTCAGAGGACTTCGCCCAGGGTGTGCCCCTAAAGCTGGGGCCGCTCTAGAATTGGGGGAAACGGGTGCCCGTCGGCGGAAGTCCGCCGGCGGGCATTTTTTTCATTAGAACGGTTTGAGTCAGGTTCACGGCCGGCTGCGCAACGGGTGGGAGGCCGAGGTGGGGATGTTCTCGCTCGGGCTGCGCCGATGTCAAAACCTGCAGGCTGTCGGAAGTTGTCCATGCGCGGGGTCCGCGGGGGCGGGGCGCTGCTTTTGGTGTTTAAATTTATACACATGCTTAGTTTTGCGCATACATCGATGGGGGGTGGGTGGGGGCTTTTTCGGGTTCAAGCGTTGTAAACAAGCGGGTTGTGTGGGTTGGCACGGGTTTCGCTTTAGGGAGGGCGTCGCTGGAGCTGTCCTTGTGGTGGCCGCCAGCGGACGAGCGCTCCCTTCCAGTGAGGGGGGCGCCCGGGAACCTCGGAGAAAGTACAACTAACCTTCCCTTACGTATGATAAGAATGTCCAGAATCGCAGCGTTGGCAGCGTGCCTAGCCGCCTTCAGCCTCACCCCTATTCCTTCCCACGCTCAGGACGCGCCAGTCGCGGCCCCTGCGGCGCCGGCTGCCCCTGCGGCCCCGGTGGCTGCCGCCCCAGCGGAGGCACCGGCCGCCGAGGCGACCCTGGAGATGCGAATCAACGCGTTGGAGGCGTACATCCAGAATACGAATCCCGAGGAGGCGTTCAAATCTCTGAAGGTTAAGAAAAAGAACGACAAGGGCGAGGAAGAGGAGGTTTTTCCCGAGGGCTTCAAGCAGAACACCTTGGGAGTGGCCGGCCCCGGTCACAACGCGTGGATGATGACGTCCGCAGCGTTGGTGCTCTTCATGACTCTGCCGGGACTGGCGCTTTTCTACGGCGGCCTTGTCCGCAAGAAGAACGTCCTTAGCGTGCTAGCCCAGTGTTTGGGCTGCGCGGGCATGGTGACGCTCCTGTGGTGGGCGTTCGGATACAGCCTGGTTTTCGGGAAGAGCTTTGAGAGCCCTTTCTTGGGCGGCTCTGAGTTTTTCTTCATGAAGGGCGTCGATTCGGCTCCCAACACCGACTATTCCTACTGGATTTCACAGAACGTGTTTGCGATGTATCAGATGATGTTTGCGATCATCACTCCGGCGCTGATCGTGGGGGCGATTGCTGAACGCATGAAGTTCACGGCGGTGATGACCTTTATCGGAGCGTGGATGTTCCTGGTCTATTTCCCGATGGCCCACATGGTCTGGGGCGTGACGGGTTTCATGAACGGCGTTTGGAACAAGGATGCAGTGATTCCCGCGATTGATTTTGCGGGCGGCACGGTGGTGCACATGACCTCGGGCTGGAGCGCTCTAGTGTTGTGCATGATGGTTGGAAAACGTTTGGGCTTCGGCAAGGACCGCATGGCGCCCCACTCGATGGTGCTTTGTATGGTCGGCACCGGAATGCTCTGGGTTGGCTGGTACGGCTTCAACGCCGGGTCCGCTCTGGCGGCTGACGGGGTGGCTGCAAACGCCTTCACCACGACGACGCTCGCCGCCGCCACCGCCTCCTTCGTGTGGGCCCTCATGGAGCGCGTGCTCCGTGGGCACGCCTCCATCCTCGGGTTCTGCTCGGGTGCTGTGGCCGGTTTGGTGGTGATTACGCCCGCCTGCGGCTTTGTGGGCACAACGGGCGCTGTGATTATCGGTGTGGCGGCAGCCGTGGTTCCCTACATTTTCGTGATGAACCTGAAGGCCAAGTTCGGATATGACGACGCTTTGGACACCTTTGGCGTCCACGCCGTGGGCGGAACCCTGGGAGCGATTTTGACCGGCGTTTTCGCGGACAAAGCGGCCAACGCTAATCTCGACACCGCCGTCACGGCCGCCAAAACGGCCGCCACGCCCGGAAACGGACTGGCGGATCTGGTGGCCAACGGCGGGCTAGTGGGCGTCCAGTGCAAGGCCATCGCGCTAACCCTGGTTATCTCGGTGGTTGCCACGGTTGTGATCGGCCTGGTGCTCAAGGCGGTCATCGGCCTCCGTCCGACGGCCGAGGTGGAAGACGCGGGTCTCGACATCAGCGAACACAGCGAAGAGGGGTATTTACTGTAAACGGCTTCCCTCCGTTTACAGAAACAGGCACGATGGTGCACAAAAGATTAACTCTCAATCAGGACTGAAAATAATGAAAAAAATCGAAGCGATCATCAAACCCTTCAAGTTGGAGGAGGTCAAAGACGCCCTGGCCGAAATGGGCGTGGAAGGTATGACTGTGACCGAAGTCAAGGGCTTCGGGCGGCAGAAAGGGCACACCGAGATTTACCGCGGAAGCGAGTACACGGTGGACTTCCTGCCTAAGATCAAGGTGGAGGTGGTCATTACCGACGCCCTGGCCGATCAGGCCGTGGCGGCCATTGTGAAGGCGGCCAAGACCGGCAAGATCGGCGATGGCAAAGTGTTCGTGTACGGCGTGAGTGAGGCCGTGCGGATTCGCACCGACGAGACTGGCGACCGGGCGGTCTAAGGGGCGGGTGCACTTGCAAAGAGGGCCGGTGGTGGGCGAGAGCCTGGCCGCCGGCCCTTTTTGATGTAAACAACCCGGGGGTTCTGGGGGTTCTGGGGGTTCTGGGGGGCTGAGTGTCTGTCTGTGTGGGGACCCTTCGAGGAGGGTCAGACATCCTGACCTCTATGAAGAGATCCCCCAAAGACTTGGAATCTTGCTGATCTCAATTTCCCCTTCTTTCCGCAAGGTTAGATTAGCGGATAGAACCGAGCGAGATCAGGAATAGATCAGCTCAATTCCCGTGATCTCAGGATGTCTGAGCCTCAACCGATGGGCCGCCCTTTCAGGGCTTGGGAGGAATTGGGGGCCATTTTCCCAGGGCGTTGCCCTGGGCTAGCGTGGGGCGCGCCGTTGGCGCTCCATGCAGGGGACCGTGGGCATTCCATGCAAGGGGTCCCGTGGTGCTTCCGAGGGTGTGCCGAGGGTGTGCCGAGGGTGTGCCGAGGGTGTGCCGAGGGTGTGCCGAGGGTGTGCCGAGGGTGTG
>CANJZW010000065.1 GCA_947479475.1 Chthoniobacteraceae bacterium | reverse complement strand
TGCTCATGGGTGGGGTGGGGTCTATTTGAGCCGCAAGTTGGCGGGAATGGTTACGGTCGCCCTACGGGCTCCCTACACCAATCCCGCCAACTGATCGTTGTAGCGTAAATAAAGTCGGCCGTGAGGACACGAATTCAGAAACAAAGGGTGAGCCCCAACGATTGGCTGCAACGTCGCCGCATCAAAGCCGCTACCGAGCTGCTCCGCACCACGAGCCGTAAGCTCGAAGATATCGCCGTCGCGTGTGGCTTCACCTCGGCTTCGTACTTCTGCCACGTCTTCCGGAAGTACACCGACACAAAGCCCGGCGAACATCGGCGAAAGGCGTGATCTGAGCACCGCAACAATCGGGCAAGGACCGGGCGGAGTTCCTGCCGCCAATCCGCTTTCGTAGGGCTTTTTGGGCGCGGTCATTTAGGTGCGCCTACGGTGTCGGTTGAACCGGTGTAGCCTGGGCCGCCGCCGGCGACGTAGCCATCGCTGCGGCCTGTGGCGTCGCGACTCACCCAGAATGCGTAAAGGCTGCCTCGGCGCAATGTGAAGCGGAAACGAACAGGTTTTCCGGCGAGCTCAGAAAGGTCCGGGGCGTCCTTCCAGGTGATCGCCGCCAAGGTACTGTCGGAATGCACCGGGGTGCAGTTCTCCAGCGAAAACGGGGCAATGACGGTTCCGTCCTCTCCGACCACCTCGGCCTTGAGTTCGCCCTTCGGACAGTCGACGTTCACAAAGAGGTGGGACCCGCTGAAGACGACTGGGCGGGTGGTGAGGGTACCCACCGAGGCGCCGGCGTCGAGTGACGTGAACCCGTCGCGGCGGAGCGTTGAGATCCCTATGCAATTTGGATCGTACATGCTTCCCCCATTGATCTTGCCGTTCTTTCCGATTGCTCCGTCCATGTCGCCGCGGCAGCCCGAGTGGTAGAAGTAGAGCTTGTCGCCAACAACCGCACAGATGTTACCGCCGCTTTCAACAAAGCCGCGGTCCCAGCTGTCCCTGCGACTGGCGGGAATATGCGCCCGGCGGTCGGGCCGCGACCAGTGGAAGCCGTCGCGGCTGTAGCCGAACGAGATTTCGTTCAGCTTGGGCAGGCCCATTCGCTCGCAGCGGTCATTTTCGGGCCCTCGGTGGAGTTCGAAGAAGCCGAGCATCAGGCTCTCGTAAGCAACCGCATCGTGGTTGTAGAGCTGCGTCTGGTGCTTGTAGCCGGGTTCGGGCGTATCCAAGCGATCGGCAGCGATCCAGTGGACAGGGTCGGAGGACCTCCACTTTGCGCCGGCAAGAAAATCTCCGCACTCCCAGTAGTCACGCGAGCGACCGTGGAAATTAGAACGCAGACTGTAGACCCATTTTTTGCGGAATGGGTTGTAGAACATCGAGCTACGGTCACCGGTCTGTCCCGTTTCGGTTTTATTGATCCAGTGGACGCCGTCGGCGGATGTGAAACTGGTAGCCGCTTGTTTTCCGCCAGGATTTGTTGCGAATAGCTTAAACCGCTGCATGGGATCTTGCGCCTCCCAGTCGGCAACAATCCCGTAGGAATCAGGCTGAAAGCCGCTGGGTAGAGCCTGGTTTGAGTCCGGGTTGATGTCCAACGTCGGCCGGTCCCACTGGATACCGTCTTTACTGGTGGCCAGAGCGATGGTGCCGCGGAAATACGTGCCCGCCTGATACCACATGTAGAACAACTGCTTCTCGGGGTTCCACCAGACGCACGGCCGTCCGGTGCCGCCGATAATGCCTGTCTGGCGCTCGAGACCGGTTTCGGCTTTTAGGATTGGATTGCCCGCGTATTTCTCGGGGAGGTGGTACGTCTGGAGCAGGTCGGTACGCTCGATCAGAAAGTCGTCCACGAAAAGCTGACGGCCGGTGTCGATGCGTATGACCTTCGGCGGGTGCTCTAGGTAGGGTACGGCCTTGGGCTCATCCGACCGGGTGTCGATGTCCTGGGGCGGCCACTCCTCGGGGAGCTGTATGCCGTTATAGAGCCTTTCGCCAGCGTTTTGCGGCCAAGGTTCTGTGCCGATGGCCTTTGAAGTGATTCTTTCGACACCGAGCAAAATGCTCCACTTCCCGAGCTTGAGGGTCTCGCCCGCTGCGAGCGTTTTGCGGTACAGTTGGACGCGTTCATGGGCGTTGGTGCCGAAGAGCTGGAACGTGGAGGGCTCTGAAATGCGTTCAAAGCCGTATGTCTCAAGGGGAACGTCAGGCGGCGCGAGGGCCGTGATCGTACCGGCCACGGTGCAGCGCACACGCAAGCCTTCGATGCTGGTCCGCAGAAAAGACTGACCCTTCAGCGCAGCCGGAGGTTCTGAGATCGTATAAGGGCGGTCAGTGAAGAGGCGGGCGCCGCGCTCGAAGGTTGCTGTTTCGAAGCTGTCGGTCCCGCGGTGGACTACCTCGAGGGAGGTGCCAGGCGCGGCGGCAGCTGTATGGATTGCGGCCAGTGGCGCTAACAACAGGATGAGGAGCCTGAGGGTGAGTTTCATGCGCTAAGTCTTCAGTGTCTACTTGAGATGAAGTTCGATCTTTTCGACCTTCACATACTTGGAGGGGGGAAACGGACCTTTGCGGTTCACGGAAATCGCGATGCCGTTGTCACCTCGCCTTAGGATCCCAGTGGGGACTAGGAACTCGACGCGGGTGAGTTTTTGAGCGGCGGGGTTTCTTATCAGCGCGCCTGGGGTCACCGTGGCAGGTTGAGGGTCGGGGGAAAAAATGCGTGGATCTTTCCACTGCGCATCGACGATGTCCTGTTTCAAGACGGTGCCGTTGAGTTGCGCGGTGACCTCATCGCTCTCGGCATGCTGGAACAGCACCAGTCGCAGCCGCGCTGTGGTGCCGGGCCTCACCGGTTCCCAGATTGGAAGTGTGATCGTGGAGGGCGATTCATCGTTCCTCAGTTCAATGGGTAAGGGCGCATTGTTGTTGGAGGAACCGTGTCCTTCGTTGTGGGAATAGCCGCCGCGCCGCTCGACCGGGTAATACCGCTCCTGGCCGCTCATCGTCGTGAGGCTGCCGATGGTGGAGAAGACCTGAATGTCCCTTGTATCCGTCTGCGTCAGACCGAGTTTCTCGGCCTGCTCCGGGAAGCCGATGATTCCATTGAATGCACCCACGCCGTCTGCACCTTGGTGGAGATAGTTGCCAAAGACTCCGCACACCAGATCGAGCGACTGGTCGCCGTGGTAGCCGTCTGTGGCATGGAAGCAATCAAAGCTGGGCATCAGTTTCACATGGGCTCCGGCCATCGCTTTGCGGAAAGAATCCACGTCCACCTTGATCGTGCGTGTGCCAAGGATGAGCACATCCACGAGGCCTTCTCGCGCCCAGGTCTCCACATCAAGGCCGTCCGTATGACACCCCTCGATTGAATCCGGCACCCGCGCTGCGAGCATGAAAGGACGACCGCGTTTGGCTGCTTGCGATTGAAGCATCAAGCGCACATCACGCATGAGGCGGGTGAGGTGTTCGCGATTCTCCCACTGCTTGCCCGGCGGGAGAAAAGGCGTGTGCCGTAGGAAATCGAGGTGCACTCCGTCAAAATCATACTGCTCCGCGACCTCGCGAACGATCGACAGCCGATAGTCGCGCACCTCCTTCACCGCGTAGTTCCAGAACCCCTGCCACCACCAGGACCGAATCAGCCAATCGGGATGCGCCGCTTTGACCGGATTGCGCTCCTTCATGTTGGCGAAGGCTTTGATGTCATAAACGGCCAAGTCGCCGCGCTCGACCTCATTCATGCGGAGGCCCCACCAGATTTCCTTCCCGCGCTTGTGGCCCTGTTTGATCAGCTCATCAAAATAGTCGAGCCCCTGCTCGCGCCACTTCAACAGACCCGGATGCTGGATCGGAGGAAGGATCTTGCTGCGGTAGTGCGCCACGCCCTCATTCGAGGCATCAATGCAGATCGCATCGAGTTGGCTGCCCGGCTGGCTGGCGGCATCGAACACATAACTCATCACCGCATCCATGTCCGCGCCGAACCCACCTTTTCGCTGAATATCCGCCGCCGGATCGTATTGAAAGAAGATACGCCGCTGATGGTCTACGGCCGCATGGTGGTCAGGCGTGAGTTCCGTTGGTCCGTCGGCGGCCTGCAGTGCAGCCAGTGGCGAAAGTAGGAGGGCGGTGAGTAGTGGCAGGGTGGGTTTCATGATGGAGGACAGAGAGGGTTACTTGCCTGCTGCACCGTGATTCATCCCTAGCTTGCTTTTGACGACGTTCTTCAGCGCTGCGTCTTTGCTGACGAGCTTGCCGGCCTGCACGTCTTCCTCCCGGAAGCGGGCGAAGAGGATCTCTGCTGCGCCATAGCGGTCGCGATCATAATGGACGTAGATGTCGCCGTCCGGAGACTGCGCGATGTCGGGGTAGGAGACGGGGCTTCGTTCGTCCAAGAGCAGGCTGCTGGACCAGCTTTTGCTGTCGTCTGTGGAGAGGAAGGCGGTGAGTTCCAGTCGCTTGGCCGTGGCTTTCGTGATGTCCTGGCCGTGACGGATGACGAGCAGGTTACCGGATTGCAGGCGGCGGATGACGGCCTTGCTGTCCACATGCGGAAACGCGGTGGACTGCGGCTGCCAGCTCTTACCGCCGTCCGCGGAAAAGCTCTGTGCAATTTCTTTCTTGCAGCGAGAGAGCATCCAAAGGGTGCCGTCCTGAATCTCGACGACGCTGTGCTCGTTAAAACGACTGTCTTTGAAAATATTCCCGCCGCGGTATCGCCAACTCGCACCTTCGTCGTCGGAGACAAACACGTTCGATCCACGCACAGCGTCGAGTTCGTGGTAATAATCGGCAAAGGGTTTGTCGATGTTCCAGCGGTCATGCAACGACACGGGAAGGATCCACTCGCCGTTCTTGCGGACGATAGGTTTGTTGATCGACTCGCCGAAGCCGATGTAAACTGGGTCCGACCACCCGGGTTTCGCCGCATCCGGATCATCGCAGCGCACGAACCAGTTGCTGAAACTGCCATCGAAATTGCCGACCGATTGATGAAAAAACAGCCAGAGCCGCCCCTTTGGATCGCACCAGAAGGCGCCAACCCTCGTGTTCATTTTCAAACCCTGCGCCTGCGGATCAATCACGAACACGGGATCACGCCACGACTTGCCCTGATCGTCGCTGTAGCTCGCCAGCAGATAGGCATTTGGTCCGTCCTCACCGCCAGACCAGCAAGTCCAGAGCCGTCC
The DNA here is from genome assembly GCA_947479475.1 of Chthoniobacteraceae bacterium. Taxonomy (GTDB): domain Bacteria; phylum Verrucomicrobiota; class Verrucomicrobiia; order Chthoniobacterales; family Chthoniobacteraceae; genus Chth-196. The sequence continues at coordinate 22,430 of CANJZW010000065.1, read as the reverse complement.
CTTGCTCGTGGACTCCATGCTCGCCGCCATCGCGAAGGGCAGATACTTTTGCCCATAGGCGGGCATAGGATCAAAGATGAGCTTCGGCGTGACGTGGACGCTGTTGAGAAGTTGCTGGGTGACTTTGACGGCGGGCTTCGGTTTGTCAGCGGCGTGCAGGGCCAGCGGCGGGAGCTTCGCGGAGTAATGCACGGCACGGTGACGGGCGTCGTCGTAGGCGAAATGAAGCCACTGCTGGTCTTTGCTGACAAAGCCGTCGGGGTAGTTCAACGAGCGCCCGGGGCCATCGCTGGAATGTTCGACAAGCACGCGCTGATACGGCCACGTCTTCATGCCGTCGAAGCTGATCCACAACGCGAGCGGATGACGTCCCTTCGGATTCGGATTGTGCAGCAGCGCGACGGTGTCGCCGCCGAGCGGATAGAGCGTGGCCTTCGAACCAGGGTTGGGGATGTCGGACTTCACGGCGAATTCCGGCCACGTTTTACCGCCGTCATGCGACTCCGCGTAGTAGAGCGCTCCGCCCAGACGGTCGGCGCGGATGACCATGGCGATGCGGCCATCGGCGAGTTCCGCGATGTTGTTTTCGGCCCAGCCGTAATAGCTGTCGTCCCGAGAGATGCGGATATCCCCGTGTTCCGTCCACGTTTTGCCTCCGTCGGCACTCATGAGAACGCCGTTTCGCGAGTCGGTGGGTTCGGAGAGGCGGCGGCCGCCCTCGATGGCCTTGGTCTCCTTGACACGCTTGTAGTGCTGAAAAGGGAGCAAAATGCGCCCGTCCTTGGTAAGAATGTGATTGCGGATGAAGGTGCGGTCGTGCAGCCGACCCGGTGCAGGTGCGGGTTTGCTCCAGGTGAGGCAACTGTCATCACTGTGCGTCATCCATTCCTTCCAACCGGCAAAAGTGCCGTCGTGCGTCGCGAAAAACAGCGTGCAACGCTCGGCGCGGACCATTAGCTCGCTTGGCACCATGGCGATGGTGTTGCCCTCGCGCGGAAACCCAAAGTCGAGCGGCTGCATCGGGCTCCAGGTCTTTCCCTTGTCGTGGCTACGCGTCAGGAGGACGTGATTCTCCGGCCGTGGCTCGGTGTCGCCGCCTCCGAGCATCGCCATCACCCACGAACCATCGGGCAATGCGCGCAGCGTGGTGTCGCAGGCGAGTTTGTTTGGAGTGATCCCGTCGAAGGGAGTGCTGGTGAAATCCTGTTTTGCATCCTCGGCAGCCTGAGTGGTCCATTTGGGATCCGGGCGGACGGATAAGGGTAGCTGCGCGGGTAGTTCCGGACGCTTTTCCGGCTCAGAGGGAACCGTTGTTTGGGCTTTTGAATCGACGGTCTCAAGCCAGGCTAGCGGTGCTAGCAGGAGGGTTGCTTGGAGTAGGACGGCAGGTCTCATGGTGGGGTGTCGTTTGTAAAAGCGAGGGAGGAACCAGGTGGTTATTCCCTGAAGACTGGCGTGTCCAATGGCTGAGGTGGGGCATTGGTAGCATGTGGATACCGTCTCATTCTTTAGGCAGCGGTTGATGGTGTGGGCGCACGGGACAGTCTATTGCTCTTTGATTTGGAAATGCCCGGGCGCCGCGCGAATGTAAGCCTCCACTCAAGACAAGCGTGCTTAGCGCTGAAGATCCCAGGGCTTTGGGAGGGCTTGTTCGTCAAGGACCTGGATTTGGTTGATGGTCTTGAACAACTGATGGTCCGCATACGACCACACCAACCGCTTGTCCGGGGTCACTTCGTACAAATGAGGGTTCTTTCCAATATGACCGTGCCCGAGATAATTGCAGATGATTGTGTTGCCGTTCGGAAGGCGCTGCACGCCGGCCATCAACCGCAGGGGATTGCCCGGCAGATCGTTCTCCTGCACGCTCCAGACAGTGTCGCCCTTGGCATTTAACTCCACCACCTGATGTCCGTCGCCACACGTCACCAGCCAGTTCCCGCTCTTGAGGGGGACAATCTCATGCGGAAACCCAGGCACCTGCTGCTCCCTCACCACGCGCCCGGTCGGATCGACTTCAGCGACTTTGTGCTCGCTCATGTACGTGACGACGTAATTTCCGTTCGTAAGCTTTCGGGCCCCGCGAAACTGTCCATGCGTGCCCACATTGGGGGCCGACACCAGAGGCACCTCCCGCGCAATTTTTCCCGCACGATCCACCTCGACAATCCGTTTGGTGCCGCACTCCACGACCAGGACGTTTCCGTCCGGAAGCGGCTGCGCCGAATGCACCTCTGCACCCTCAGGAGCTACGTACTCCCAGGCCACTTCTTTGCCTGGAGTCACTTCCTTCGCCCCGTTGCGATGGGCGAAAAGGATGTTCCCGCTCGGCAGCATCCAGCAGTCCTGGGGATTCTTTGCCTCGAACCGCCACTCTTCGATTCCCTCCGAGCTCACGATGGAAACTTTTCCACTGAGGTAGTCGCAGCACAAAAATCGATGTTTGATTGGTTCTGCGGCTGAAAGTGGAGCAGCTATGAGGCATCCGAGCAGGGCCAGAGTTGGAAGCAGTTGGGAAACGCGCATGGTGGATTTTGCAGTTGGGGTGGTGGTTGTTTGGTAAAATGTACTTTTGAGTGCGAGTCGAGACCCGCGGCAGCGGAACTGCGTGTTGAGCGATGGACGGGCTTGTCAAAAAACTTGCGGAATGCAGGAGGGCCGCAGGGTTTCTCAGGCGAGGATGTTACGGATCACTTTTCCGTGAACATCCGTCAGCCGGAAGTCGCGGCCCGAATAGCGGTAGGTGAGCTTCTCATGCTGGATCCCGAGCAGATGCAGGATCGTCGCGTGGACGTCGTGAATATCTACCGCCCCCTCTACGGGCAGGTATCCATAGTCGTCGAGCCTCCCGTAGCTTTCGCCGCCCTTGAGACCTCCGCCGGCCATCCAGATCGTGAATCCCCACGGATGATGGTCGCGCCCGGGCGACTTGGACACCTCGGTGTTTGGGGTGCGTCCGAACTCGGAAGCAAAAACAATCAAGGTGTCCTCAAACATTCCAAGCGACTTGAGGTCCTTCAAAAGGCCCGCAATGGGCCGGTCAATCGCGGACGCATTTTCGAAGTGCTTCTTCTCCAGATCGGAATGCTGATCCCAGCCTCCCTTTGTTATTTCAATAAACCTGACCCCCCGCTCCAGAAGACGCCGAGCCGATAGACACTGTCGTCCAAAACTGGAAGTAATCTTGTGCTCCGGACCAATCCCGTACAGTTCCAGTGTCGCTGCTGATTCCTTGCTAAGATCGGTAGCCTCGGGCACGGCGTCTTGCATCACATACGCCTTCTCGTGATTGGCGATCGCAGCCTCGATGATCTGGTTTTGATGGACTGTCTCTAAAAAGCTCCGATCGATCTGCCTCACCGCCTGCATTTTATTTGCCTGCAAAAATTTGGATTTCTCCAGTAGCGTGAGGTCATCCAGGGCTGAACTGCCGCTCTGGAAAAATGGCGATGCCTGAAAAGCTGGGGGTAGAAATCCGTTGGTCCGGCACTGCCGTTTGCGGGACCCCATCACCACAAACCCCGGCAAGTTTTGGCTCTCCGACCCCAGTCCGTACTGGGTCCAGGCCCCCACGCTAGGAAACCCCTGCAGCAGAGAGCCGCTGTGAAGAAATCCTATGGCGCTCTCATGGTCCGGCGAGGGACCCGTCACCGCATGCAAAAACGTGATGTCATCCGCACACGAGCCAATCTGGGGAAACAGATCGCTGATCATCTTTCCGCTCTTTCCGTACGGACGAAACGTCCAGGGACTTTTGAGGATGTCGGCGCTGGTTTTTCCGGTAATATCCTCTTTTTTCCCGGGTACCTTGAGCGGTTGACCGTTCTCGCTGATCAGCTTTGGTTTGTAGTCAAAGCTGTCTAGGTGCGAGAGGCCGCCATCCATAAAGAACCAAACGACCCTTTTCACCTTCGCCGGATGATGGGGCATGCCAAGTTGGATTTCGGACCCAAAACTCCGGTCCGCGAAAAGCCCGTTGAGTGCCAGCCACCCAAAGCCTGAGGACATCGTTTGAAGAAATTCACGGCGCGATGAACGTGATGCCTCCCGGGAAACAAGGCGGTGCAGAGCTGACGGATTCATAGAAATAAAGGGAAACTGGTTTACTGGAGGTAGAGGAACTCCTTGGCGTTCAGAAGAACGTGACAGACGTCGGTCCACAGGCGCGGATCGGTGCCATGAGCGATGTAAGGCAGTTCGTACGCGGCCGCCTGGTTCTGGATAAACTCGACCATCGTCTGGCTCTCTCTCTGGGAGGGCTTGCGGCCAAGCGCCTCCGAAAAAAGACGCTCCACCCTTTGCTCCAGCGCCAGATTTTTAAAGGCTAGCAAATCTCTCGCCGCCCATTCCTTCGCTTGTTGGTGCACGAACGGATTGTTTAACAGCAGCAACGATTGCCCCGGCACATTACTCGACTCGCGCGACCCCATCGCCCGCGAAGGTTCCGGAGCATCAAACATCACCATCAAATGATTCTGCGCCTCCCGTTTGATGTACTGATAGATCCCGCGTCTGAAATTCGGCGGACCGCCTCCTTGGTTAAAGTCGGCGGGCCCCGTGTAGCCGTACATTTGCGGATTTAACTGACCTGAAATCGCCAGCAAACTGTCGCGCACGGCTTCGGCCCGGAGGCGCTGCAGGGGCATATGTGAAAGAAAGCGGTTTGCCGGGTCCTTTTTGAATGCGTCTGCGGAAGCCGCACTCTCAGTCTGGTAGGCCTGCGTCGTGACCAGATACCGCACGAGGTCCTTCATAGACCAACCCTGCTCCACGAAGTAAGTCGCCAGATGGTCTAATAACTCCGGATGACTGGGTTTCTCCCCCATCACCCCAAAGTTGTCCACGGTCCCGACAATGCCCTGACCGAAAATCCAGCGCCACATTCGGTTGACCATGACCCGCGCCGTGAGCGGATTTTCAGGGGCCGTCAGATCCCTTGCGAGGGAAAGCCGTGCGCTTGTGCCGGGCGGATTTCCATTCACTCCACGAACCACCTCGAGGTAGCGTCTTCCGACCGTTTCTCCAGGAGCATCCGGCGATCCCCGGCGCTGGATTGGTGCATCAAATCCTGGTCCCTCGTCGGCCAGAGTCGCTGCTCGTTGGAAATTTGGGAGCGATTCCTCCAACCTGCGGTAGTCTGCCGCCAAGCCTTTGAGCGGCACTGGAAACGCCTCCATACGGTTGCGTATGAGTCCCTGGGAAAGCAGCCAGTTCAACAAAGACACCTCCTCGGGCAATGCCTTGTCCTGCAACCAGTGGGTCACAGCCTGTTCGCACACCTGCTGCCAACGGGCCGCCCAATCCTCCTCGGATTTCTGAGCGTCCTTAGCCGGCGCAAACAGCAACGCCGTCTTAAACTCGTCCTGAGGCGGATTTGGACTCTCGTGCTGCACGATTTGTTCCACATCGAACCAAGAGCGGCCCGTGGGATCCTTCGCAGTCAGCTTGTAGAATTTGTTTCCCAACTCCGACCTGCGAAAATGCGCCACATCATCCTTAGTCAGGATTTCAAGGTAGGAACGGTGCCCCTGCCAACTGGCCTGGTGCCCCACATTGACCGTAACCCATTTGGGAACCCGAGACTCGAAGTGCTCCACCTTTTTCCCGTGGGCAATGTTTTCCATTTGTTGGAAATTATGCTGTATGAGCCGCACATGCGCTGCGTCGCCTCCGGCCACTTTCAAGCTCACGAATTGCGTTCCAAGATTGAAGTCCGGCGAGCGCACAATTGCCCCGTGCTTACGAGAAAGCCGGTCCGACGTCAGGCCTGGAGCGACGATTCGCTCCACCAACTCCTCCCCTGAGGGTGTGATGGAGAAGTCGCTGCCCGGATTATGAAGGGTCTCTGGTAAAACCCCGGAAACACTCCAGCCTGAAGGTCCTTTCGAAAAATTGGCGAGCACCTTGAACCCTGCTTGGTTGGCCGCGACGCGTTCGCGAGAGGCTTGCCGCAACCCCGCGGCCTCCGCTTCCAGCGCCGCCTTCCAGTCCCCCTCTCCCGGCCCGCGGCGCGCCTTCCAAATCAAATAGGCCGGATCATCCCTGTCCACGTGATCGCGTTTTAACAATGTGGCCCACGGAGAATTGGCCTCTCGGCTCGCAGCGGTGCCGCCCAGTAAAATACCGGTCAGCGATGCCTTTTGACGCCCCAAATCTTCCTTCCACAACCTCCCAAGCGTTTCTTTGATTTCCCCCTTCAACCGCTTGAGCTCGCCCACACCGGTCTGTCGTACCTCCAGCGAATCGATCACCGTCTGACTCTGCCGCGCGCTCGCCAGCACCCCGAAGATCCCGTAGTAGTCGCGCGTCGATATCGCATCAAACTTGTGATCATGGCAGCGTGCACAGGCGATCGTCATTCCCTGAAAGGCCTTGCCCAGTGTGTCGATCTGGTTCTCCACCATCTGGGCCTCCTCGAGCGCGATGTCGGTCGCCGTTGAGGAGATTTCCATCAAGCGCATGCACCCGGTACCAACTGGGGCTTCGTTAATGCGCAACTCCTGGTTGATACGCGGTGGAAGTAGATCGCCGGCGATGTGTTCCTGGACAAACCGGTCGTAGGGAACGTCCTGGTTGAAAGCTCTAATGACATAGTCCCGGTACCGCCATGCCTCCGGAATAGGATAGTCTCGAACATACCCGCCGGTTTCCCCGAACCGCATCAGATCGAGCCAGTATGCTGCCCAGTTTTCGCCAAAAGCGGGCTCTTTTAAAAAACGCTCCACCAGACGCTCGTAGGCGCGCGGCCTTGTATCCTTCACAAAGGCCTCAACCTCCTCGGGGCTCGGAGGAAGCCCCAGTAAAGCAATCTTGAGCCGTCGCACCAGCACCGGGCGGGGGGCGGGTGCCGCCGGATTCAGCTCCTTCTCGCTCATCTTCGCCAATAGAAAGCGGTCCACGGGATGGCTCGCCCAACTCGGATGCTGCACCTCGGGAACCTTTGGAGACTGCACCGGTTGCCAGGCCCAGTGCCTCCGCCGCTCGGCCAGCTTGTGCGACCATTCTTGTTGCGAGGCTTCCGCTGCACTCAGTGGCTTTTCTGGCAAGCCAGGCGCACCCATCTGAATCCATCGGGTGAGATCCGCAATGACTCCATCGGAAAGCTTCGGCTCTCCCTTTGGCATTTTTTGATCGGCCACTTCGTGGCGGATCGTTTGAAGCAAAAGACTGTTTTCCGGCCGTTCCTTGTCGAACAGCGCTCCACTGTCTCCTCCCCTTTCAAAACCGCCTCGGTAATCCAAACGCAGCCCTCCCTTGCTCTTCTCCTCGCTGTGGCACTCCAAGCAGTTTTTCAAAAGGACCGGGCGAATCCGGGACTCAAAGAAGACGTGGGCATCAGGGTCGCTCGAAGCCGCTTCAAGCCCGCCTGCCGCCAAGCGTAACACAGCCAGCGCTGCGAGCATGTGGATTGGCTTCATAGCGTCACCTCCCGACCGTTCATCGCGGCTGTCGCCATCGAGCAGGCCTGCCGCACGACCGGGACCAGTTCCGCAATGCGTGCCTCGTTTAACCGCTGGCTAGTCCCAGTCACCCAGAGACTCGCAAGCGCCGAGCCGGTAGAATCAAAAATCGGACCCCCGAGACAGTGCAGCCCCTCAAGGTGTTCGCTCAAATCGAGGGCGTACCCATCGGTGCGCACCTTTTCAAGGCATTGAAGAAACTCCTCCCTGCCCGCAATGGTCCACAGGTGGAACCGCTCAAACTTCATCCCGCACAAGACCTCCTCCCGCTCTTCCTCGGGAAGGAAGGCCAGGATTACTTTGCCGAGCGCGCTTGTGTGCAGGGGAAAACGGGTCCCCCGCTCGGTGTAGAATTTAATCTGTGCCTTTCCTAGGACGCGCTCCAAAACAATGCCTTCGTTCCCGCTGAGGATCCCGAGATGCGCCGCTTCACCGCTCTGGTCGCTTAGCCATCGCATGGCCGGCAACGCCGCCTCGGTAAGCGGCACGTCATCATAAACCGGCTGGCAGAGCCCGAGCAGCCCGGCGCCCATGCTGAAGCGTTTCTGTGCGTCCCGAACAAGGTACTGGTGCCCAAGGAGGGACTGCGTCACCCGGTAGACAAAGTTTACCGGAAGCCCCAACTCAACAGCGATTTGGGAGAGGGTTAATCCAGCCGGATGCCCGCCCAAACACTTCAAAATCGCCAGCGCCCGGTCCAGGCTGGGCGTACTGAAGCCGGAAGCCTTCACTCCGGGGACATTTTTATGGGTCTTGCGATCAAGGGTCATTTTTCTATATCCGGTGGTTTGTTCCTGTATAGAAAACCGAAATCCCTTTAGTCCCTTAGACGAAATTCTAGCGCCCCCCCCCCGACAATTCTGCGCGAGGAGAGGCGTCGGACACCGTGCGCGCCCTTCAAAGCGCGCTCGTCATGTCGAGGCTCGCCCAAGCGCGGCGAGAGTTTGCTGATACGCCGATTGAGGCATAAACCTAGGGGCATCCAAGAAAGTGCATGCTTCAGGCCAAAGGAATAACTCGTGGAGAGGTTAGAAATTCCATCAGTTTTTTGCCCGGTCGGGAGTCTCCTAATGAAGCATGTTAGAAAACGAACACAGTCATGAGCGTTTTGTTCGCCTCCTCACTGAACACGAGGGGATCATCCGCGCGTCCATCCGCTCTGTGATACAGCGAAGTGAGGACGTAGCGGAGATAATGCAGTCCGTGAGCGTTGTCATGTGGCGCAAATTTGATTCGCTTACTGATTCCGCTGGGTTTGCCAAATGGGCCTGTGTCATAGCGCGTTATGAAATCCTGAAGTTCAAGCGTGCGAGGGCCAGGGACCGCTTTCAGTTCGATGACGAGCTGATTTCTTTGATCTTAGAGGAAGGTGCTCAGGAAATCCCTGCACGCGCTGCGAGGCTGGCGCACTTGGAAGCCTGTTTGGAGAAGCTCCCAGAATCCCGAAAAGCCCTCGTTTTACAGGCATACGCCGAGGGGTGTACGATCAAACATCTGGCAGCGCGTCTCGGCAGGTCCCAGGACGGCTTGTACCAGTTGTTACGGCGGATAAGGGAGGAACTGCGATACTGCATGGAATTCCAGTTAGGCAGCGACGAGAGCATACGGAAAGCAACCACCCTATGAGCGACGAAGCTGATTTGATCAGGCTCGAAGAGTGGCTAAGGGGATGCATTTCGGATGAAGATTTCGCTCTCTTGGAAAAGCGACTGAGCGAAAGCTCGGAGCTCAGATCACAGCTCCGTGCCATGGCCGATTTAGACGAGGGCCTGAAGCGCTTGGCTCTGACTCCTGAGGTTATCGTCACGGCGCCTCGCTTGCCTGAGGGAGAAAGCACCTTCCGTTTTCCCCGCTGGGTCCCATGGGGCATTGCGGCAGCCGCCGCTTTGGTTGCTTTGATAGCCTGGCTTCCGCACTTTAATTTCGCTCGGTTCAGTGCAGGAGGTTATGTGACGGCGATGTTGGTGGACGAAGCGGAAGCTGTTTTTTCTCAACCACGGCTCCCGGGGGAAGTGCGCTTCGAGCCGGGCAGCTATGAACTCAAATCAGGGATGGTGCATTTGCGTTTTGTGAACGGAGCAGACCTTGTCGTGGAGGGACCAGCGCAGTTTACGATCCGCAATGCTTTCCGCACCGACCTTGCCGCTGGACGGGTCCGTGCAATTGTGCCGCCGACGGCGCATGGGTTTACGGTGGCGACTAAGGAGGTGGCCTATGAGGACGTGGGCACCGAGTTTGGCCTGAGCATGAATGCCGAAACAGGGGAAAGTCTGATGCATGTATTTGATGGCCAAGTTAATTTGCGAAGTGGCGACGCCCTGGGTTCTCTGCTCCGGAGTGTGTTTGAAGGAAATTCCGTGGGGTATCGCGACGGAAAAATGGAGAATTCGCAGGACATCGATGTAGGTGCGTTTCCCTCGCCTGAGAGCATAGGTCATCAGCGCTGGATCGCACAAAAAAAACAACGCCTGACAGACCCCAGCCTTATCGCCTGGTTTCCTTTTGAGCGGGGTGCGAATGCCTCGGTTCTTGTGAACGAGGCGCGACGGAACGGGACGTCGGACGGACGTATCGCAGGCGCGCGCTGGGCGACAGGCCGTTGGCCCGGGAAGCAGGCTCTTCGGTTCGAGCGGGAAAATGATTTTTCGGAGATTGAAATTCCCGGTGAATATTCGGAATTAACGGTGTCTGTGTGGCTGAAGGTGGACCGTTTCGAGCACGAGATGAATGCCATCTTGAACTCAAACGGCGCGGATCCAGGTGATTTTCACTTTCAAATAAACCGCCTGGGTCTGCCACGAGGCGGCTTGCTGGGTGTGGCGCGTCCAGTGCAGCGTTGGGTGGGAAATCCCGTGCCAACAGGTAAATGGGTGCTTGTGGTTTCCGTGATCTCGGTGCCGCAACGAAAGCATGTGATTTATGTCAACGGCCAAGCGGTTTTGGAGTCGGAGCTTGGCGGCGGTGATGTCTCGATCCGGCCGGGCCAATGCCGTTTGGGAAATTGGTTTGGCGAAGGTTACCCAGGAGCTTTAGCCTCGCGCGGCCTGTGTGGCCTAGTTGATGAGGTTTCTGTCTGGAATCGCGCTCTTTCAGCAAGCGAGGTGGTCACTCTGACCGAGAGTGGTCGCCCGAGCCTGCTTTGGTCCCGAGAGAATCCGCCGCTAAAAATACCGATGCCCAAACCCTAAACAATGACTTCGATGATGCTCAAAAATTTTCACCGCAGAATTCTCATCAGCGCAGCCGTTCTTGTTTGCCGCGTGGGGTGCAGCATAGACGGGGTGCGGGAGGGGCCCGCAAATTTGGACATCATTGATTGCCACACCCACTTCTATGATCCGGAGCGTCCCGAGGGAGTGCCCTGGCCCGAGAAGGGCACGCCTTTGTATCGCACGGTTCTGCCCAAACATCTGCGGGCCCTAGACACATTCCGTCCTTTGACCGGGACTATCATTGTGGAAGCGCGTGCCAGTGTGGAGGACAATGCTTGGTTACTAGACCTCGCCAAGGGAGATCCTTTCGTCGTTGGCATTGTTGGGCGCTTAGAACCGGGAGACCCTTCCTTTGAAAAAAACTTGCAACGGTTCGCTGCAAATCCGCTTTTTCGCGGGATCCGCATTTCCGCACAAGTGCTCCAAAAGCTGCTGGAGCGGGATGCGTTAGCCGATTTGAAACTTCTGGCGGCGCATGATCTATCGCTCGATGTCAATGGAGGCCCGGAGACCCCCGCCGTAGTCGCAAAACTTGCCTCAAAGCTCCCTGAGTTGCGAATTGTTCTAAACCACATCGCCAACGTCCCGATCACGGACAAGCATCCGCCCGCAGACTGGAGTGAGGGCATGCGTTTGCTGGCAAAAAATCCCAACGTCTTTTGTAAAATCTCCGGGATGGTGGAGAGTGCTGCAAAACAAGCGAAGGAACCAGCGCCTGCGGCGTTGGATTTTTATCGTCCCTATTTGGATGTCGTCTGGAACGCCTTCGGCGACGACCGCGTGATTTACGCCAGCAACTGGCCCGTGTCCGAATCCGGCGCCGATTACAAAATTATGCAACGCATCACTTTGCTGTACGCTTTTGAAAAGGGCGAAGAGCCCACGCGAAAGTTTTGCTCCTTGAACGCGCTCCGCGCCTATCGCTGGATTGAGCGTCCCGGCCGCCGTTGATCCTGTCTTTTTGTATGCTGGAAATAAACGCACCCACCGGAATGGCTCGCTGGTTTTTACTGGCAGGGATTTCGATGATCACCTCCGCCGCCGCAGTGGACTCGGTAAACTACGAGGAGCACATCAAGCCCATCTTTCGCCAGCACTGTTTAAATTGTCATGGCGAAGACAAGCAGAAGGCGGACCTGAATTTGCAAAGCTATGCAACCGCCTTGAAAGGGGGCAGCGGGGGGGCCGCTTTGGTGGCCGGCCGCTCAAGCCAAAGCCTGTTATTCAAGTCAATCACGGATGCTGACGACGACGCCCGCATGCCGCCCAAAAAGCCGGCGATCCCGCAGGAACAGATCGCGATGATTCAAAAGTGGATAGAGTCTGGGTTAAAGGAAGCCTCAATCAGCCAGTCTCTTGTCGCGGAACGAGACTTAAGTTTCAAGCCTTCGCTAAATTCGAGTGCAAAGCCGAAAACACCCGCGATGCCTGAGGCCTTGCCCGAAGTGAGGCTGCCGCAGATGAAGCGCCCGCTGGCTGTGTTGACGCTGGATCTCAGTCCTTGGGCACCCCTTGTGGCCCTGGCCGCACAGGACCATGTGCGCCTCATGAATATCGACACGCAGAGCGAGATGGGGCGGCTTCCATTTCCCGAGGGCGAACCGCATATGCTGCGTTTTAGTCGCGATGGGTTGGTGTTAATGGCCGCCGGTGGCAAACCTGTGGAGCTAGGCAAGGTGGTTCTCTTTGATGTGAAGACAGGCAATAGGCTTGCAACAATCGGCGACGAGGTAGATAGCGTGCTCGCGGCGGATTTAAGCCCGGATCAAAAAAGCGTGGCGCTCGGAGGTGCGGGCAAGGTCGTGAAGGTCTACGACACCACAAGCGGGAAACTCCGCTACAAAATCGAGAAACACACGGACTGGATCATGGCCGTTGCCTTCAGTCCCGATGGCAAAACGCTTGCCACTGCCGACCGCACGGGAGGCCTGCACCTGTGGGACGCCGCCAGCGGGAGGGCGTTGTTGAGTTTGAATGAGCACAAAGCTTCCGTTCGCGCTTTAGACTGGCGCGCGGATTCCAAACTGCTCGTCTCAGCCGGTGAAGATGGACTCATCATTTGGTGGGATGCGAAGGACGGATGGCCTGCTATCTCAAAACCGAATGCCCATCCTCCCATCCGGCAGCCGGGTACGTATGGAAAACTTCCTAACGGGGTGGTTGCCGCTCGCTTCGATGCTGAAGGGCGGCTCTGCACAGCCGGCCGCGATCATACGATCCGGGTCTGGGATGCAGGCGGCACAGAGATCCAATCCTTTTTGCTCAAAAATACCCAACCGCTTTGCGCTGCGCTCTCCCACAAGGGCGACAAGATCATCGGCGGCGACACCGCCGGAGAGGTCCACTTTTGGACTCTCGCCCCAAAGAAATAAAACTTTTTTAAACGGTAGCCCCATCCCCTTCACTTATGAACTCCTCCAATTCAGATCACCTCGGTTGTTCGGGTTTCCGCGCAATGCCGCGTCGTCAGGCCATTCAAGCCGGAGTCCTCGGCGCTTTGGGCCTTTCCATGGGCGACTTGTTCGATCTCCAAGCCGCCGACAAAGCCGCAAAAACGACGGGGCCTGCGAAGAAGCTCCAGGCCCGCGCCCTGAGCGTCATCCAGCTCCATCTGCCAGGTGCGATGCAGCAGCACGAATCGTTTGATCCAAAACCCGAAGCGTCCGTGGACATCCGGGGCTCGTTCGGAGTCACCAAAACCAAAACGGGAGATTTTCTGTCGGAGAACTTTCCGCAAACAGCGAAGATCACAGACAAGGTCACCCTGCTGCGTAGTGTCGTAGGCCGCGTGCCCGATCATGGGATCGCCTCGTACCATTTGTTCACGGGTTATCCCCCCACTGCAGTCATCGACTATCCGCAGATGGGGTCGATTGTGACCCATGAACTCGGACAACGCGGGGAACTCCCGCCTTACGTGGCCATACCCAGCAAGAACGCCTTCGGAGGCGGCACAGGTTTTCTAAGCAGCACATTCGGTCCATTCGAGATCAACTCTGATCCGGGCGAGGCCGGCTACAAGGTGCGTGACTTCTCCATTCCCGAAGGCGTTTCCCTAGAACGGTTTGATCAACGCCAGACGGCGAGGCAACTCGTCGAGAAACGCCTGCGCGGCCTCGAAGCGGATCCGGAACTGCTCGGCACCATGAATGACTTCTACAAGCAGGCGTATACGCTGCTCACGAGCGAGCAGGCGCAGGCTGCTTTCACCCTAGAGGGAGTGAGCGATTCCGAACGCGAGCTCTACGGCAGCCATGTCACCGGCCTCAAGGGGCCCGACAACAAGTATCATCCAAAGGGTCTTGCGGAAAAACTGATCGTTGCCCGCAAGCTCGTACAATCCGGGGTGCGCTTTGTCACCGTAAGCTACGGGACGTGGGACTGCCACGTGGACGTGAAGAAGAACACCCTTGACCAGATGCCTGCGCTTGATCACGGCATCGCGGGGCTCATCACCGATCTCGATCAACGCGGCATGCTGGATTCCACCATTGTCTGGGTGACCACGGAGTTCGGTCGTACACCCAAGATCAACAAAGACTCGGGCCGAGATCACCACGCCCGCTGCTATTCCATGCTGGTCGCCGGCGGAGGTTTTACGCGTGGTCAAATCTACGGAGCCAGCGACGCCACAGGAGCCGAGCCTGCGCGCGATGCGCTGCCCCTCGAAGATCTTCTATTCACAATCTACCATCAGCTGGGCATCGATGCGGAAAAGAAGCTGTTAGCATTCGGCACACGCCCCATCGACATCATCAAGGGCAAACTCGCTCCACGATTGCTCGCGTAGCTCATGAAACGCTCCATTCTGATTTTTGCGCTCGCCCTCACCATGCCGCTCAAAGCGGGCGCGATGCTGAAGCATATCGAACGCGTCACGCCTCGCATTGGGCAGCGCGGCACCGTGGTGGAAGTCGCCATCCAGGGCGCCCATCTTGAGGACCCAAAGGAAATTATTTTCGACCAACCCGGTATCCGCGCAATCGCCATTGAACCGATGACGAAGACCCCTACCTCGAGAAGTTTGGTGCACGGCGGGCGTATCGACCAGGAAGTCAAATGCCGTTTCGAGATCGCGCCTAATTGCGCTCCCGGCGAGCATCGCTTCCGCCTGCGCACCGCCACCCAACTGACTTCGCTCGCCACTTTCCATGTCACCCCTTTTGTCGTGGTCGACGAGGACGAGCCAAAAGCAAACAGCAACGACACGCCCGCGACCGCTCAGGCGGTTCCGATGAATGTGACCGTCCGCGGAGTGATGGGAAACGGTGCCAGGGGTGATGTCGATGTTTACCGGGTGCCGGCCCGGGCCGGTGAGCGACTCTCTGTTGAACTCGATTGTGTCAGAATCGCCGATGTGCATTACGGCGACAACGAGTTCGACCTCGCTCTGCGGGTGCTGGACAGCGCGGGGCGTGAGCTTGCGGCAAACGATGAAAATCCGCTGCACCTCCAGGATCCCGTTCTCACTCTAAAGCTACCTGATGACACGAAAGACCACGTGTTTGTGGAGGTGCGCCGCTCCGTTTTCGCTCCGGTGAACGTGTCGTATGCATTGCACATCGGCGCCTTCGAGCGTCCTCTGGCCGTGTATCCCCCGGGAGGTCTGCCAGGAGAAAAACTCGCGGTGCGATTGCTAGGGGATGCTTTGGGCGAAAAAGCGGCCGAAATCGTCGTTCCTCCTCAACCCGGCACCTTCGACTACTTTGGCAACGCGCCCTCCCCTTTGCTAGTGCGCTCCTTCGCCGCACCAAATGTGCTCAAGGATCTTCAGGTGTCGGAGACCCGCGTTTCCCAGTTGCCTGCCGCTCTGAATGGCATTCTTGATGTTCCCGGCACCATTGATGTTTTTCGCGTGAATGTCAAAAAGGGCGAGCGTTACCGTGTCCGCATGTACGCGTCCAGTCTTGGTTCGCCGCTGGATCCGGCCTTGAGCATCCGCAGAGCCGGCGAAGCCAAAGCAGAAATCATTGCCGATGACGCTGATATGATGCTCGCCGACCGCGACATTCACGGCCCAAACTTCCGCTCACGCGGCGGACTCAAGGACGTCTTTGACCCCTCGGTGATCTGGGAACCAAAGACGGATGGAGAATACCTTATTGAGGTCCGCGATACGAACGGCTTTGGAGCCCCCACAGGCGTCTATCGGATCGAAATAGATACGCCCCCGGATGCAGTGTTCGCTCTTCTGCGCAGCGTGGCCTTTGATTGGGTTGAAACAGGGCGCTACACCAGTCTTGCTGTACCCCAGGGGAACCGCTGGGTTTTCAATCTCAGCCTTCCAAGCGGCCAGGGCTCGCTCTTCAAAGGCGACATGCAAATCTCAGCGCACGGCCTGCCGGCGGGTGTCTCGCTCTCCAATACACTGATCCCTGCCGGTACCAGCACCTGGCCCGTCGAACTCGTCGCCTCACCCGAAACGAAACCAGGCGGTGCCGTCATCACATTGGAGGTTCAGTCTGCCGATCCTGCCCATAAGATTGAGACCGCTTCAATGCAGTGGGTTCCGTTTATCAACCACTCAGGGGGCGATGCTTGGCGCGCCGTGAAGGCGGACCGGTTCATCATGGCGGTGACCGATCCAGCGCCCTTTACTGTGGAGCTGGAGCAAGCGCCGATCCCGCTCGTGCGCGGCGGCGAACTGGCCATCCCAGTCAAACTCACACGAAAGCAGGGCTTCACAGGACCCATTGAATTCAAATGTGACTTCGCGCCGGCCGGCGTTGTGCTGCCTCCGGCGGAAACGATTCCCGGCGATTCTAGCCACGCGCTCCTGCGCATCTCCGCGGGAACCGACGCCAAGCTTGGAACGGGCCCGCTCTCTCTCACGGCCTCCACAGTCTCGGAACAAAACGCGTACCTCGGCACGGGTGAGATTCGAGTCTCCGCAAAGGTGCTCCAAATCACCGTTTCCGAGCCCTTCGCTTCTTTCGCGAGCGAACCTGCCAGCGTGCGCCGTGGTGGCAGTGCGTCGTATCGTTGGACTGTCACGCCAAAGAGTCCGTTTGAAGGGCAGGCCGAAGTGAAACTGCTCGGACTGCCGAAGGGAGTCAGCGTCCTCGAACCGCTGCCGCATATTTCCGCCGCCTCCAAAGATGTGACCTTTAAAATCCAAGCCTCCGACGAAGCACTCCTCGGCTCCGCGACCGGAATCGAATGCGAAATTACCGTCCATACTTCGGGCCAGGAAATCCACCAGCGCACAGGCAAAGGCAATCTGCGGATTGATCCGAAACTTTAACCCCTACCCGACCGATGCCCCATCTTCTTTGCGCATTGCTTCTCGCCTGCCTCGTTGTGTTTATTCCTGACGCGAAGGCCCAAAACTCAGCCCCTGGAATTCCAAGTTTCCGCCAGGACGTGATGCCCGTGTTTTTCCGCGCCGGGTGCAACGCCGGCTCTTGTCATGGAGCGGCCAAGGGGAAGGACGGCTTCATGCTCTCGCTCTTTGGTTACGATCCTGCGGGCGACTACCAGCGCATCGTGAACGACATCACCGGGCGCCGCCTCAACACTGCCATTCCAGAGCGAAGCCTGCTCTTGTTAAAGTCGCTCGGTGCCGTTCCTCACACGGGCGGCGAAATTTTCACCACGGACAGTCCCTACTACCAGACCTTGCTCGATTGGATCGCAGCCGGTGCGCCGGACGACACCCAGAACGTACCCGAAACCACAGGGCTTGAAGTGTCCGAGCAACATTTTGTTTTTGAGGGTAAAACAGCACACGCCGAGCTACGGGTCTTTGCAAATCAGAGCGATGGTTCAAAGCGCGATGTCACTAACCTTGCCCTCTACCACAGCAATAATCCCGCCGTGGCCAACATCGATGAAAACGGCCGCATCAGCACGTTTGGAGGCGGAGACACCCATGTTTTTGCTCGATACAGCCGCTTCGCTATCGGCTCCAGCGTGACCGTTTTGACGTCTGGCGACTTCCAATGGGCAAATCCCGCCGCAAACAACTATGTGGACACCCACATCTTCGACCGGCTTCAAAAGCTGCGCATCGCACCCTCCGAACTTTGCGATGATGAGACGTTTTTGCGCAGGGTGACACTCGATCTTGCGGCGCGTCCCCCTACAGTGCAGGAATACCATGCGTTTATGGCCGATAAGCGTGCCGACAAGCGCACGGCCAAAATTGACGCACTGCTCGCTTCCGACGCGTTTGCAGACCTCTGGACCGCGCTTTGGGCCGAACAACTGCGCGTCATGGGCGGTAACTACGCACCGGACGCCACACACATCAAGGCTGCGGATACTTTCTATGAGTGGATCCGCCGCCAGATGCGCCAGGAAAGGCCGCTCAATGAGTTTGTGTCCGAAATGGTTGCATCCGCTGGAAGCAACATCAGTAATGGTCCCGTAAATCTGTACACGATGCTCGTCCACAAGCCCCGCATCGAGCCAAAGGCCCTTGCCGCGGACTTCTCGCAGGTATTCCTTGGCGTGCAACTTCAGTGCGCCGAGTGCCACAACCATCCCTTCGATCGCTGGACCCAGAATGACTACTACGGGTTCGTGTCCTTTTTCACGGGCATGACCCGCAAGCCGGGAGCCGAGCCTCGGGAAAAACGCATCTACTGGGACAGCGCTGTGCCGACTGCCGTCCACCCGGTTGACGGACGCCCCATGCAGCCCAAGACCCTCGGAGCCGCCGTCCCAGTGAAGGCCGAGGGCGATCCGAGAGCCGCACTTGCCCAGTGGCTGACGGCACCCGAAAATAGCCTCTTCAGCCGCAACCTCGCCAATCGCATCTGGGCGCAGCTCATGGGCCGCGGCATCGTCCAACCTGTGGACGACGTGCGCGTCACCAATCCGCCCGTCAACGAGCCTCTTCTCGCCGACCTTGCCGCGCATCTTGTGGCTTCAAACTTTAGCCTGCGAGATCTGGTGCGCGACATCTGCAACTCGCGCACCTACCAGCTCAGCTCCACCCCCAATGCCTCCAACCGTGGTGATACCCGCCAGTTTTCACGCGCGTACCTGCGCAGATTGCGCGGCGACGTGTTCGTCGATAGTGTGGTCGCCGTCACGGGGGTGCCTCGCCGCTTCAGCGGCTTCCCAGACGGAGTGCGCGCCATCGACTATTATCCGCGCTCCTCCGGAGACACGGAGGGTCCAAACTACGGCGACGTTGTCTTCAAGTGCCTCGGTCGCAGTCCGCGCGGAAGCGTTTCGTCGACAGAAACAAAAACCGCCCCGACGCTTTCCCAGGCCCTGCACTTCTCCGTCGGAGACACCGTCAATCCGCGGCTTAGTTGCGCGGGAGGGCTAGAGGCGTACGTGAAGGATAAGGCACAGCCCGCCTCGGTCATTGAGGAGCTTTTCATCCGGTGCCTGAGCCGCAGGCCCTCAAGCGGAGAGCTTTCCGGTTTTCAGGAACTGATCCCCGGTCCGCCCGTTAACGTCCGCCCGTATGAGGACGTGGTTTGGGCTCTTCTCAACTCCACGGAATTTATGTTTAACCATTGAAGGCATGCCTCATTAAGAGAGGGTCAATTCAGGTGTAATGCCGACTTTGATGGCGTCTTCGGATAGGGTTGAGCGGGATGGATTGGCTGTCATCGTTTTTAAGATCGCGGGATCTCTCGCCGCTCGAGAGCCACACTTTACCTACAAATAATTGTCCGATTTGTGGGGACAGCGGGAAATTATTGTGGATGGAACACACGGAAGCGAGCAGCAGGGTGCACGGCGATTTTCTTCGGTTCTTTTTGGAGTCGGAGCGGGATTTGTACCGCTACACCTGTGCACTATTACCAAATCCGTAGGATGCGCGCGATGTGGTGCAGGAGACGGCTCTGGCGCTTTTGGAACACTTTGACCGCTACGATGTGGGGCGGCCTTTTTTCCCGTGGGCTTTGCGGTTTGCAGGGAACAAGACGCGGCAGCATGCAGCGCGTGAAGGGCGGCGGTGGCTGTTGCTCGATGACTCAGTCTTGCTGGAAAAATCGCAGTTGAGCAGGAGTTGCAGCGGCCCGAGTTTGAAGCGCGTAGACAGCGGCTTAGGGATTGCCTGGAAAAGCTGCCGGGTGAGCACTCGGGTTTGGTGCGCGGCTATTACTGGGACCGGCTGAGCACGGAGCAGCTCTGCTTACCGTTCACCGCTCGCGTGGCGGTGAACCGTTTGTGGCATCATCACTTCGGCTCCGGAATCGCCGATACCCCGAGTGACTTCGCTGAAGCACCTGCACAAGCTCATCGTCACCAGCGCAGCCAACCCGAAACGATGGCAATGTCCGCAGACGCAGGCTCGCGTCTGCTGTGGCGTTTCCCTCCCCGCCGCCTTGATGCTGAGACGATTCACAACTCCATACTCTCCCTTTCTGGCGCGCTCAATTTCACGATAGGCGGCCCTGTAGTGAATATATTCAAACCCAAAGGCAGCTTTGATCAATGGAAGCCAAAGGATGACCTTGAACCTGAGTCCTGGCGGTGTATGATCTACATCGTCAAAATGCGCGGTTCTGAAGATGGCATGTTCAAGACTTTTGACCTGCCCGACTGCGGCCAGGTTCCCGCCAAACGCAGCGAATCTACCACACCGTTGCAGGCGCTGAACCTGCTGAACGGATGGTTCGTGCTCGAACAGGCGATCCAGCTCAACTGGGACAGCCGTGCCGAAATCGTCAACAGCCACGGCACCCACGCCGATATCTTTGATCAGCCCACTGCCGCGCTCCTGCGCGACCTCAAGCAGCGCGGTCAGGTCGAAAAGACGCTCGTCGTCTGGTGCACCGAGTTTGGCCGCTTTCCCTTCATGCAGGCAAACGGCACCGGCCGCGACCACAACATCGAAGGCTTCACCTGCTGGCTGATGGAAGCCGGCGTAAAGCCCAGTTTCAGCTACGGCGCGACCGATGAACTCGGCTGGAAGGCCGTGGATGACGTGACAATCCTTTACGATTTCAACGCCACCATCCTCCATCTCCTCGGCCTTGACCACACGCGCCTGAGTTCCTACTTGAACGGCACCGAACGGAGGCTCACCGACGTGCACGGCCACGTCATCCACGAGATTACAGCATGAAACACAAAGGCAACAGCGCCGAAAGACGACGCCGCGCACGACTGCGCCGCGCGCACTCGGAAATTGCGGCCGAGAGGTTTGGAGGAACTGACGAAGCCGCGCCACACGGCGTACTTGCCAACAGGCCTAAAGCGGCAATTCTTCGATCACGATATCGTCCAAAAGCAATGGCGCAAACGCGATGAAGGCAACGGTCGCCTTTTCTGTATCTGAATGTTTCATCACCTGTGTCAGCACCTCTTTCCCATCAATCCAGAGAGTCCACCGGGTCCCGATATTCTCCACCACGAATTGATGCCATTGTCCTTTCACTAAAGCGGCGGGAGATTTGCAGCTGATACC
Source organism: Chthoniobacteraceae bacterium (assembly GCA_947479475.1). Taxonomy (GTDB): domain Bacteria; phylum Verrucomicrobiota; class Verrucomicrobiia; order Chthoniobacterales; family Chthoniobacteraceae; genus Chth-196. Next base: position 1,380 of record CANJZW010000065.1, on the reverse strand, counting down.
GGGTGCAGAGTAGGCGAGGTAAGGCTTAAAGATGTCCGCCGGACCGTGGTCTTTTTTCTTCCCGACCAGGCGAGGATCGTTTTCATCGTACGTGAAATCACGCTCTACAATGGAGACAACAGCGTCCGTTGGATTCCGCGGGAGACGGGCATACACGTCTCCGATGTGCCACACGGGGATTCCCGTCTTTGCAGGGAACGGTGTGTTAATCAGCATCGAAAGACGCGCCGACTCGTCCTCGAATTTTACGCGGTAGGAGATCCTGACGTCCCTCGCCTTTATTCGCGGGCTAATAGAGGTGCCGTGTGCTTTTCCGGAGTGCTGTTTTGGGTCGTAGATACTGGCAAGCGCGCCATCTCGCTGTTCCCAGGTCTCTGGGATGTTCCAGGAGGTGATTCCAAAGATCGCCTTGTCGACGACATCATTGCTGAAGTCAGCTTTCACAAGAACAGTGCCTTTGGCTGCGCTTTGCGCCAGCGCACTTGCCGTGAGCAGGGCAAGCGAGAGAAGGAATGGCGTGGTTTTGTTCATCGGGGTTATTTCATTTGAAAATCGGTGCTGCCCACCAAGGCGTGAAGGAAGGTTCGAATCTCGAAGTTCTGTTTCTGGGATTGATGCAAAATCCGAACAGCCAGGTCTTCGTCCGAGAAACCAAAGGGGCGTCCCAAGCCATACTCGATCAGCGCCTCGGTGAGCCCTCTTGCGATCTGCTCCGGTTTCGCAGCGATCAAATCCCGCAGTTCGAAGTAATCTTTAAATGCAGGCCCGTTGTGAAACGCACCCGCTGGTTCGATTGGCCACTTTTTATTTCCCACGCCCTTGCTTTCGGATCCGTCTTCTGTTCGCCACTTGCAGACGGCAGCGAAGTTTTTCAAACCAAAACCGATGGGGTCAATTTTGCGGTGACAAGAGGCGCACTGTGGTTGTTCCTGATGCGCCAGCAGGCGCTCACGCGTGGTGAGGAGTTTTCCCTCGAGGCGCGAAAGCTGCGGCACGTTTGGCGTGGCCGACTTTTCCTGCGCGAATGTGCGGAAGCCCAATGAGGGAAGAAAGGGCAATGCGATGAGGGAGCCCGCGGTGCTCCGCAAAAAATGACGGCTTGAGAGTGGGGATGCGTCCATGGGGCGGAAGCTTTCTACGTATTATCCGGCGGGTAAGGTGGACTTAGGAGGCGGTTTTGGAAAATGAGTATGTCTATAAACTGCCAAATTGGGGAAAGAGTTCGCAATGCTTCCCCTTTGTTTCTGAATTCGTGTCCTCACGGCCGACTTTATTTACGCTACAACGATCAGTTGGCGGGATTGGTGTAGGGAGCCCGTAGGGCGACCGTAACCATTCCCGCCAACTTGCGGCTCAAATAGACCCCACCCCACCCATGAG
>CANJZW010000064.1 GCA_947479475.1 Chthoniobacteraceae bacterium | reverse complement strand
CTTGAGGACGATAACGTCAGAACGGGCTGGTTTTTGGTGCATACCCCCTACTGAGTGGTAGGGATCCTTTCTCCAGCCCACCTTTTTTTTAGCTTATTTCGTCATCCCTGTGGGATGGCTGTGTTGCTGAATTGTTTCTCCAGTCTTTCGTTCCATGTTCAAGTTGACCCGCTGTTTCTTGTTTGTATCGGCCTGTTTGTGGACGATGAGCCATCCGGTTTCGGCAGCTCCGGGTTCGCCTTCGGGAAGGCCCCCGAACATTGTCTTCATCCTCGCCGACGACATCGGCTACGGGGATCTTGGGTGCTATGGCGCGAACAAGGTCAAAACGCCTAACCTGGACAGTTTGGCCAAGGACGGGTGTCGCTTTACGGACGCCCACGCGACGGCCTCGGTGTGCACTCCGACGCGGTTTGCACTCTTGAGTGGCAAATATGGTTGGAGGCAAGCAGGAACGGGGATCGCCCCAGGAGATGCAAAATTGCTCATTCCTGCCGACACGCTGACGCTCCCGCGCGTGCTCAAGAAGGCGGGTTACGCCACCGGTTTGGTGGGTAAATGGCATCTTGGGCTGGGAACTGAAACTCCCGATTTTAATGCGGAACTCAAACCCGGCCCCTTGGAATTGGGCTTTGATTATGCGTTTTTCATACCCGCCACGGGGGATCGCGTGCCCTGCGTTTTTGTGGAGAACCATCGAGTGGTTGGGCTGGATCCGGCCGATCCCATTAAGGTGAGCTTCAAGGAGCGGCTCGGGAGTGAGCCCACGGGTTTGGAGCGACCGGATCTCCTGAAGATCAAGGCAGACAAAAGCCACTCGCAAACGATCATCAACGGGGTGTCCCGTATCGGGTACATGACGGGGGGCAAGTCGGCTCTGTGGAAGGACGAGGAGATGGCCGACGAACTCACCCGGAAAGCCGTGGCGTTTATTGAAAAGCAAAAGAGCGACCAGCCGTTTTTTCTGTTCCTTGCCACGCACGATATTCACGAACCGATGGTGCCTCACCCGCGTTTTAGAGGCACAAGCGGCTGCGGTTGGAGGGGTGATGTGATTCACCAGTTGGACTGGACGGTGGGCGAAGTGCTCGCAACGCTTCAACGCAAGGGCTTTTCGAAGGATACACTGGTCGTTTTTTCCTCAGACAACGGGGGGGCGATTAAGGATACCTACGATGATGGGACAAACGCCCTGCACGCCTTGCAGCCGCCCAATGGGCTGTTACGCGGGGCCAAGGGCCAGTTGTACGAGGGTGGACATCGGGAACCCTTTCTTGCTCGGTGGCCGGGGCACATCCGGGCGGGCTCGGAATCTTCGGCGCTGCTCGGACTGGTGGACATGGTGGCGACGGCGGCCGCAATCACCGGGCAGAAACTTCCGGCGGGAGCCGCGATGGATTCGGTGAACGTGCTTCCGGCGCTGCTTGGGGAAGCCGGTTCGAAGGGCAGAGAGCAGCTTGTGTTGCAAAACAACAATCGGGCGCCCCTCGGGTTGCGCGCGGGAGCTTGGAAATTGGTCGAGAAAAATGGAGGAAAGGCGGAGTTGTACGACCTGTCCAAAGACCTGCCGGAGATGCACGATTTGGCGCTGGAAAACCCGGCGAAGCTTGCTGAACTCAAGGCGCTGCTTGCCGCCGAGCGAGCGAAAGGCATGCCTTAAGTTTTGGCCCATCATCCCCCTAAAGGCGCCGCTAGACGTTGGGTAACCGGTCGTGCGTCGGCTCTATTTTAAATTTGGGGAAGACGAGAGAAACGAGGGGAAGCCAGGAATGAAGCAGAGCCATTCGCTGCATCCCAGAGCTGTCTACCCCGCCATTGGCCGGAATCCGTAAGAGGTTCCCAGTGCGAGGCATTCTTCCATCGGGCGAAGTCCGCCAGTGCAGGTTTCCTCGGAGAGGTTTGCGGCGGCGGCGCACACGCCCAGACGCAGTTGTTCCTCCACGGATTTTTGTTCGTGCCAGCCCATGAGCACACCCGCGGTAAACGCGTCTCCGGCACCGGCGGCACCCTTGATGTAGCCTTCGGGCAGGATCACGCTGCCGTGCTGGGTCCAAACCCCGTCGCGGCCCAGAGAACAGCCGCCCTCCGGGAAATGCACCAAAACCCGTTCGCGAACGCCCGCCTCCAAAAGTTGTTCCATGGACGCCCGTAGCGCTGCCATGTCGAGCCCCTCGGGCGTCCGAATTTTGTGTCCGGTGACGCGCCCTGCTTCGAACTCGTTCATGATGCAGTAGTCGGTGTACTTCAGCGCTGGCAAGACGATGCGGGCGAACCGCTCGCTGTCCTCGCTGACGACGTCCACCGAGGTGCGCAGGCCCGCGGCCTGTGCTCTCGCCAAAATGCCGGCGGCGACGGTTCCAAATTCGGCGCACGGTTTGTCCAGGCCGTCGAGAAGCAGGAGGTAGCCGAGATGGAAAATCTTCGCCCCTGTCTTGGAGAAGTCGAAATGATCGGAATCCAGCAAGGCGTTGGCGCCGCGGGCATGGAAGAAAGTCCTTCTGCCGGAGCCCTTGACCGTCATTACGTCGGTATAGCTTGTGGGGGCGGCTGCCGTGGACTGAAGGTGTTCGGTCTGAATGCCGAGATGGCGGCAGGTGCTTGTAATATACTCGCCATGGCCGTCTTTGCCGACCAGACCAACGGCGTCCAAGGGGAAGGGTGCCCCCATGGCTGCAAGGTCCACGAGCACGTTGAAGGGGGAACCGCCGGTGCCTCGGGTTTCGCTGGTGATGTTGGCCAGTGCGTCCTGCTGGGGCCAGACGTCGATGATTTTAACAGCGTCAACAATCCAGTTGCCGCCTGCGAGGATGCCGTGTCGGGAGCTCATTTTTTGAAGAGGATGAATCAATGCGGAAAGGAAAGAAAAGAGAAGTCAGATCCTTAGAGCTGGTTTTTGACGCGCTCGATTTCTGCGCCCAGTCCCATGAGTTTTTCATCAATAGATTCGTAGCCCCGGTCAATGTGGTAGACCCGGTTGACTTCTGTGGTGCCGTCTGCCACGAGCCCCGCGAGAACGAGCGCCGCCGAAGCGCGCAAATCGCTGGCCATGACTGGGGCGCCACTCAATCGCGCCACCCCGTTGATGCGCGCCGTCGCCCCTTCCAGAGCGATATCCGCGCCCATGCGTTTGAGTTCGGAGACGTGCATGAAGCGTTGCGGGAAAACCGTTTCCGTGACGCTGCTTTCGCCGTTGGCCCGGCTTAGAAGCGCGCACATTTGCGCCTGCATGTCGGTGGGGAAGCCCGGATAAGGTTCGGTGATCAGGTGCACGGGCAGGGAGGAGCCGTTGCCAAAAACAGTGATTGAATCGCGTTGAATGTGCAGCCGGAAGCCCGCATCGCTAATCGCGTTCGTCACCGCATTGAGGTGCTCCGCGTTGACCCGGCGGAGTGTCACTTCGCGGCCAGCCAAGGCTGCGGCCACCAAAAAAGTGCCGGCCTCGATGCGGTCGGGAATCACGGAATGTTCGGCACCGTGCAGTTCTTTGACACCCTCGATCGTGATGCGGCGGGTTCCGGCTCCTTCGATTTTGGCGCCCATTTTCCCCAAGAAATTTGCGAGATCCACCACTTCCGGCTCGGCCGCCGCCCCTTCAATGACGGTGACGCCCTCCGCGAGGGTGGCGGCCATCATGACGTTGCCCGTTCCCAAAACCGTCGGGCCCTGGCGTCCTTCGAGATCCACCGTCGCCCCGCGCAGCTCGTCGGCAAAGACTTTCACATCACCCGCTTCCACCCGACACGCCGCGTTGAGGGCGCGGAAGCCTTTTAAATGAAGGTCGATGGGCCGGTCTCCAATGACGCACCCTCCAGGGAGAGAAACCCGGGCCTCTTTGTGGCGGCCTAAAAGCGGTCCAAGCACACATACCGAGGCGCGCATCTTTCGTACAATTTCGTAGGGGGCCACCGTCGAAACCTTGTCGGCCTGGATGGTGACCGTCCCGCTAGCGCGCTCCACCTGGGCTCCCAAATGGGAGAGGATTTGGAGCATGTAATGGATGTCGCTGAGGTCGGGCACTGAGTGGATGATGCACGGCTCGCGGGTCAGCAGGGTGGCCGCCAGGATCGGCAGGGCGGAGTTTTTGGATCCGCTGATTTTGACGGTGCCCGAAAGCGAGCGGCCTCCGTGAACGATGATTTTATCCATACACAGCGAAAAGGAAGCGGTTGCGGTTGTTGTAGTCGGATTCCTGAGAGATTTCCCGGTAACCGGCTTCGGCCAGGGCGACGGCGAGGGGGGCGGATTGCGCGTGGCCGATTTCCAACGCAAGGAGCCCTTGCAGATGGACGCGGGCAGAAAGGAGCAGGGGACGGATGAGGTCGGTGCCGTCCGGGCCGCCGTCGAGGGCGAGGACGGGGTCCCGCTGGACTTCCCGGGAGAGGGCGGCGATCTCGCCTGCGGGCACGTAAGGGAGGTTGGCCACCAGACATTGGAAAACTCCGGTGACGGGTTCCAGCAGGCTGCCCTGGTGGAAGGAGACGCGGGATTCCAGGTTCAGGGCGAGAGCGTTTTCCTTTGCGAGGGCGAGGGCGGACTCGGAAATGTCTACGGCGTGGACTTCTGCCTCGGGCCACTGGGCGGCGAGTGTGAGAGCGAGAATGCCGCTGCCGGTGCCGACGTCGAGGACGCGGGCGGGTGGTTGGGGGAAACGGCTGAGGATTTTTTCTGCGAGCAGTTCGGTTTCGGGCCGGGGGATGAGGGCTCGCGGGTCCGAGCGGAAGGTGCGCCCCAGAAACTCCACGGTGCCGAGCAGGTGCTGGAGCGGCTCGCCCTGGGCCCTGCGGCGCACAAGGTCGCGCAGTGGGCCGAGTTCGCGTTCGGAAAGGGGGCGGTCGAACTCGAGATAAAGGTCCATGCGCTTGGACTTGCCGAGAACGTGGGCGAGCAGGTGCTCGATATTCAGTCGCGGGCTTTCCACGCCTGCCTTGGCGAAGTACGCGGAGGTAGACTGCAGCACTTCGAGCACGCTTTTCATCAGAAGGGAATCGCTTGGTGCCTGGCTCTTACTCCCGAGCGAATCAGGCCGTCACTGTGAGGCTCGCTTCTTCGAGGCGGTCCGCCAAATCCGCAGTTTGCAGCGTGGTGATCATCTCGCTGATGTCCCCTTCCATAAAGCGGTCTAAATTATAGAGGGTCAGGCCGATGCGATGGTCTGTGACGCGATTTTGCGGGAAATTGTAGGTGCGGATTTTTTCCTCCCGACCGCCCGTGCCCACCTGGCTTTTGCGCTGTGCTGCGTATTTTTCGGCTTCCTCGCGCTGTTTGCGTTCTAGAAGTCGGGAACGCAGGATCTGAAGGGCTTTCTCCTTGTTCTTCTGCTGGGAACGACCGTCCTGACACCGGACGATGGTGCCGGTGGGAATGTGCATCACCTGAACCGCGGAGTCCGTCGTGTTGACGCCCTGGCCGCCGGGACCGCCTGCGCGGCAGACTTCGATGCGGAGATCGTCGGCCTTGAGTTCCATGTCCACTTCTTCGGCTTCGGGAAGGACCGCCACCGTGGCGGTGGAGGTGTGGATGCGGCCCTGGGTTTCCGTGGCGGGCACCCGCTGCACGCGGTGGACGCCGCTCTCGTAGCGCAGCTTGCGAAAGACGGCCTGGCCGGAGACCTTGAAAATGATTTCGCGTACTCCGCCCAGTTCGCTCGGGCTGATTTCGAGTTGTTCGATCTTCAGGCCGGTTTCTTCCGCGTAACGGGTGTACAAGCGGGCGAGGTCGGAGGCGAAGAGCGCGGCCTCGTCGCCGCCGGTGCCGGCGCGGATTTCGACGATGGCGTCGCGATCTTCGTTCGGATCGGGGGGGAGAAGGGCCATCTGGATTTCTTTTTCCAGAGTCGCCACCCGGTTTTGGAGTTCCGGGAGATCCGCCTGAGCCATTTCGGCAAGGTCGGTGTCCGTTCCCGAGGCGAGTTTGGAGGATTCTTCCAGTTCCAGGCAGGTGCGGGAAAGTTGCTGCCAGAGGGAGAGCAGTTCCTTGCAGCGGGTGTGTTCACGCAGGAGTTCGCGAGCGCGCTTGGGGTCGTCGTAAAGATTCCCGTCTGCGACGAGTTTTTCGAGTTCGTCAAAACGCTCTTGTTTCCTTGCAATGAGAGGGCCGTAATCCATGGGAAAGCTGTGGCGGGAAAAGTGCGCTGGAGAGCGGGTTAGAGCGTTGCGAGAGGGGCTTGGGGGAGAGAAGAAGAGACCGTTCCCTGCCCGCGGGATGAAAGGCTCTTGGTTCAAACAAAAACGGTGAAGGCAGCACGGGGCACCTTCACCGTTTTAAAAGATGGCAGGAAGAAACTAGACCTTCTTGCGGCGCACGGCGGGTGCCGCGGAGTAACGCTTCGCAAATTTCTCGATGCGGCCTGCGGTATCGACGAACTTCTGTTCGCCCGTGAAGAACGGGTGGCAGGCCGCGCAGATGCCGATCCGGAGATCACGCCGTGTGGAGCGAGTGGGGTAGGCTGTCCCGCAGGCGCAGGTGATGTTGGTCTGGTCGTAGCGGGGATGAATGTCGGCTTTCATGGCGTGGAAAAAGAACCCCGAACCATACTGGTCAGCTCTGGATCAGCAAGGGGAAAACGCCGAATGGGGCAATTTTTAAGTAAATCGCCTGTTTTGCGGTCGCCACGCAGCTCGCAGTTGGCGGCCCGCCATTTTGCGCTAAACTGCCTGCGATGAAACTACACGCCCCCTTGTTTGCCCTCCTGGTCTCCTGCTCCTGCGTTTCTCTGGCAACCGCCGCCAAACCCGGCTGGACCGAAAACTTCGCAGAAGCCAAAACGCAGGCTGCTGCCCAAAAAAAGCATCTCCTTCTGGATTTCACCGGTTCGGACTGGTGCGGTTGGTGCATCAAAATCGACAAGGACGTGTTCTCAACGGCGGACTTCAAGGGGTTTGGTGAGAAAAACCTGGTCCTTGTGGAGCTGGACTTTCCCAATGCAAAGCCCCAGACCCCCGCCGTGAAGACGCAAAACGCGGAACTAGGGCGCAAATTCAAGGTCAACGGCTACCCGACCCTCGTCCTGCTCGACCCAGAGGGCAAAGAGGTGAAGCGTTGGGAGGGTTTTAAACCAAGCTTCCTCGAGGAGCTCAAAAAGGCAGCCGTCGCCAAGTAGGGAGTTGGGGCAAGTCGGCCCTCCCCGGAAATCAGGGCAACAGGCGCGGCTCAATAAAGGCTCCAAAAAGGACCAGGTTGTCCTCTTCACTCTTCAATTGCGTGAGCTCCAGAGGCACGCCCGCCAGTCTTTGCAGATCCAGCGGTGCGGCTTCCAGTTCGTTGAGTTTTGGGCGGATCATTGCGCCGGCAATCCCGCCGAAGATCCCGCCGCCGCCCTCCATCTGGAAGCCGCTAAAGCGCAGATGGGTTCCGTTTTCGGGGGCGATGTGCCCCTCGACCCCGATCTGCACGGTGCCTCCAAAGATTTTGGCCTCCACTCGAAGGGAAAGATGCAGGCGGTTTTCGCCGGCCTGCTGGAGGGTGAGGAGGGTTTGAGTCACTTTCACGCCCTGTTCGGCGGCTGCGTTTGTCGCGGCCTGGTGGGCTAGCGCTTCCAACGCACGAATAGGCAGCGCCGCTTGAAGAGCCGCACCGATGAGGCCGCCCGGTTGCGCCGCCGGTTTTTCGAGGGAAACGTTTGCCCCGGCGATGCCCAGCGTTTTGAGCAGTTGGCGCGCGCTAAGAACGGCGTCTTCGGCCGAGGCCGGCGGATTTTCCGGAAGAGGGAGGTGCTTAAACATGGAAAGTGTCACAGCGCCGCCTAGGTGCCGCGTGTGTGCCCGTAGAGGTGCACGTGCAGACGGTCGCAGAAGCGGTAGCCGGTTTCTTTGCACCATTCCGCCACGGCCACGCTTTTTTTGCGAAGGCCGGAGGACTCAATGCCTTCGGGCATGAGCAGCACTTTGTGCGCGGGTACGGGAACGCCAGTGAGCGCAAGGAGTTCCTGGATTTCAGCAAGCTCCGCCCTGTCGCCCACCACAAACTTTAACTGATACTCGCCCGCGAGCAGCCATTCCCGAAGCACAGAGGGCTGCAGGCGGCTCTTGTTGTGTCGTTCCACCCATGCGGCACCCGCTTCGGCGGCCAAGGGGGCGGACCCTGCTAGTTTTGGGCTCAGGGAGGCCAGATCGTAGACGGCGTTGCCAGGGGGAAGTGTGCCTGCCGTTTCCATGGTGATATGCCAGTCCGCAGCCCTCAGCCGCTGGCCCAATTCGGTGAGTTCTCCCACAAGCATGGGTTCGCCGCCAGTGAACACCGCGTGGCGTACTCCGGAAAAGGCTGTTACCTGCGCGAAGACCGCTTCCACCGAGAGGGCGCTGCCCTCCGGGTTCCACGAGGCGTAGGGGGTGTCGCACCAACGGCAACGCAGGTTGCACCCGGAGGTGCGCACAAAAACCGAAGGCACGCCGGTGAGTTCGCCCTCCCCCTGAATTGAATAAAAAATCTCGGCGATGCGCATGGCTTTTTAAAGGGCGGGCCTCGCAGGCAGCGGGCCCGAGTGCGCGTACACCGTCGGGTCTGGGAGGTTGGCGTCCAGAAACGCCTCGCGCCGCTCGACACACGTGCCGCATTCCCCGCAGTGAATTTCGGCTCCGACGTAGCACGACCACGTCCGCTCGAAGGCCACCCCCAGAAGTGCCCCCCGGGCGGCAATCTCCGCCTTGTTCATCGCGATAAAGGGGCGCAGGACTTCAACGCCGGCGTAGGTCCCCTGCCGGATGGCCTCCGCCATCGCCGCCATAAACGACTCCCGGCAGTCGGGGTAGACCGCGTGGTCCCCGGCGTGCGCGGCGATCACCAAGGCGCTGGCTCCGCAGCTCTCCGCGAACCCCGCTGCCACCGATAGCATGATCCCATTGCGAAAGGGGACGACCGTCTGCCGCATGGAGTCCGCTTCGTAGTGGCCTTTTGGAATGGCCGCGCCCCCTTGCAACAGGGCGGAGGCGAAGTGTTCTGCCATGAATTTGAGCGGAATGACCACGTGCCGGATGCCCAGTTGGCGGGCGTGCCAGGCCGCTTCGGGCAACTCCCGCCCGTTGTGTTTTGCGCCGTACTCAAATGAAAGTGCGGCCGCCACCGGGCGCTCTTTCTCCGTGTGGTAGAGCGCAGTGACCGAATCCATGCCGCCGCTGAGAAGAACCACGGCCGGACTCAGCGTGTTCATTTGCGAGCTCCCTTGGCCGTCTGCTCCGCTTCGACGGTGACGCTGATGCCACCTCGGGAGGCGAACCGCCCGGTGACCTTCATCCGGCGGGGCGCGCAGGCGGCGGCGAGGTCCTCCAGAATCCGGTTGGCGACTTCCTCGTTGAAGGCCGCGCAGTTGCGGTAGCTGGCGAGATAAAATTTCAGCGACTTGGTTTCGATACAACGTTTCCCAGCCACATATTCGACGTGCAGTTGGGCGAAATCAGGCTGCCCGGTGACCGGACACAGGGAGGTGAAGTCTTCGCACTCAAAGTGAATCACGTAGTCTCGGTGCGGGTAACGGTTGTCAAAGGTCTCCAGAATGCTGGGGGAAACTTGGTCGGGAAAGCCGGCGCCCGATTTTCCAAGGAGCTTGAGCCCGCCTGAGGGGGACGCTGATTTAGATTTTGCCATGGGCGGCTTTTACCTCATTCCCGTATGAAAAAGCAAAGAACTCACGCGTTGTGGCGCGTCTGCTCGCTTTTGGAATCCGCCTCCCGGCGCTCCAGGCGCCGCGCATGGCGACCGCGCCAGCCGCAAATTCCGCGTTTTCCCGCGCCCTCGAGGAAGCTCCAGAACGTTTCCGCCTCCACTCCCCACGTCCGGGCGCGGGCCAGGGCGATAGCCTGACCGAAATTGTAGCCTCTGCGATAGACCCAGCTGAAGGCCTCCTTGATTTCAGAACGCTCTTCGAGGGAAAAACCGCTGCGTTTGAGCCCTACCACGTTCAGGCCCACCACGGTGTTCAACTCTGCGCCCATCAAAAAAGGGGGCAGATCCTTGCTGATGCTGGAGTTTCCCTGGCTGATCGCCATTTTGCCTATCCGTACAAACTGGTGGACGCCAGTGCCTCCGCCCAAAAAAACGCCATCCCCCACCACGACGTGGCCTCCAAGCATGACGCCGTTGGCAAACACCACCTTGTTACCGATTTTAGCATCGTGGCCCAAATGTGAGCCGACCATGAGAAGGTTGCCGTCCCCGACCAAAGTCTCCCCCCCGGGCTTGGACCCGCGGTGCAGCGTGCAATGTTCCCGGATCTGGTTTCCCGCTCCGAGGCGCACGTAGCTTTCCGTCGCTGGGTCGAAGCGCAGGTCCTGGGGATTGCCTCCCAAAGCCGCGCCGACGCCAATCGTGTTTTCGGCCCCCATGCGCACATAGCGGCCGATGAACGCGTGTGCTTCAATCACGCAGCGGTCTCCAATCTGGGCGCCCGCTTCAATGACGGCATAGGGTCCTACGGTGACGTCCGCCCCCAATTGGGCGTCCGCCGCGACAACTGCGGTGGGGTGAATCATTCCCTTTGGAATAAAGCGGTTTCGCCCATTGCACAACCTCTCGCTTTGGAGCGGGTTTATTCTGAGGGGGGCGGCGTGATCCTCAGGCCCGCTCTAGACGGGGGGGGCGAACCGAATTCCTGGGTGAAACAGTCAGGGCAGATGCCGTGGCTGAAATTGCTCCCCGTGTGCGCGTGGATGTAGCTCTCGACCTGCTGCCAGTAGTCGCCATCGTCACGGATGCGTTTGCAGTACATGCAGATCGGAAGAAGGTCTTTGAGAATCCGGATTTGCCGGGCGTACTCCAAAATGCGGTCTGCCACCCGTAGGCGCATCGAAATCACCTCGCGATCCAGAGGTTTGGAAAGAAAATCGTCCACGCCTGCGTTCATGGCGAGGCGGAGGTTTTCACGGCCGGTGTGGATGGCGGTCAGAAGGATGAAGTAGGTGTAGTCCGTCTTTGGGCGGCTCCGCACTTTTTGGCAGAACTCCAAGCCGTCCATGCCCGGCATCAACCAGTCGCTCACGATCACGCGCACGGGATCCGCGTCGTATAGCGCCCAGGCTTCTTCGCCATTTCCTGCGACAACGACCTCGTGACCTTCGTGCTCAAGCGTCAGTTGCAGCACCTTGACCGATACAAAATCGTCTTCAGCAATTAAGATTTTCATTCGCAATTTCTACGCCCTCAAGCACGCCTTTAGCAGAGCGGCGCGCACAGAGCCAAACTCTTGTTGGATCCGCATCGCCGACAAAGCCAATTCGTCATTGCCGCCTGTTTCCAGCAAGGCCTCAATTTTTGCGCACTCCAGAACCAGAGCGTGGGCGCCAAAATTGGCGGCACTGCCCCTCAGGGTATGGGCGGCCCTGCCCGCCGCGCTCGAGTCTCCACTTGCGACGGCGCTCTGGAGGGCTTCCAAAAGCACACTGCCACCCTCAATGAACTGCTCCGCGAGACTTTCTAAAAGCGCCTCGCCTCCGGCGCCTCCCAGTTCGCGCAACCGCGCCAGCGCCTCGGGATCCACCGCAAAAGGATCTGCGGACACCTTTTCCTGCGACGGCAAAGGACGTTGAGGGACGCGAGCAAGCACTTCATGCAGGTCAGTCTCCTTGAGCGGCTTGCTCACATAGTCGTCCATTCCCGTAGCCAGGCACTTTTCGCGGTCGCCTTCCATCGTATTGGCCGTCATTGCGATGATCCATTGTCTCTGCCCGTCCTGCACAGGGGTCTGGCTTTCCCTCAACCGGACCGCGCGGGTGGCCTCGTAGCCATCCATCTCCGGCATCTGACAGTCCATCAGGATCGCGTCGGGGGAAATTTTCTCGAGAGCATCCAAAGCCTCCTTGCCGGTTTCCGCCCAAAACGCCACCTCGTGCCCCATGTTCTTGAGCTGGTGGCTAATGACTAAACGGTTGACCTTGTTGTCCTCCGCTACCAAAAGCCGCAGGGATCTGGGGGGGGCTTCGGTGAGGCTGCCGACCGTTGCGGTTGCAGCATCCTCGCGGGATACCTTGCGGGGCGTATTGCCCGTCATCCAATCTGCGATCGGCTCTGAGAGCAGTGGTTTGGTGAAAAGTGCCTCGCAGCCCAGCTCCAATTCGGCACCGCTGAGGGCGACCCGGTTGAAGGAGGCCAGAAGGCACAGCCGCACGCCAAGGCTGGTGAGATGGCCCAATTCCGGCGCATCGCGGAGGGCCGAGCAGATTTTTTCATCCAGCAAAACGAAGGTTTTTGTCTCAGAAGCCGGCTTCCAGCTTCTGCTCCATGTTAAAAATTCCTCCGCCCCCGTAATCTCCTCAACCTCCGCCCCCATGGCAACTAAACTCAGAGCCAGCCCTTTGCGTGTCGCAGGGTGAGGCGCCGCAAGGATCACACGATCGTTTAAAAGAAGGGCGTTTCCGGGGCCCATTTCGCCTTTGTCGGGCTCGTTAAATTCTGCGGTGAACCAAAAGACTGAGCCCTGTCCGGGCACGCTCTGAACGCCTATTTCGCCGTGCATTCGATGGATAAGCTGGCTGCTGATGGCCAGTCCGAGGCCGGTTCCGCCGTAGCGCCGGGTGGTGGAGCCGTCCGCCTGGCTGAATGCCTTGAACAGGCGTCCTTGGGCCTCGGTGGAAATTCCGATGCCTGTGTCGCTGACTTTAAAAAGAAGACGCACCGCATTCGGCGTCCCCGAGGCGGGCTCAGCCAGCCTGCATTCCACCACGATCTCGCCGGCACTTGTAAACTTGAGTGCGTTTCCGAGCAGGTTCATTAAGATTTGCCGCAACCGCCCCGGATCACCCGTCAAATGCCGGGGAACGGCTGGATCAACAATCACGGCTAGTTCAAGTGCTTTGTTGGCGGCTTGTTCTGCGAGCACATTCGCGGCGCCGTGAAGCACTTCCTGTGGGTTGAATTCGATTTCCTCAAAGGAAAGCATGCCCGCCTCAATTTTTGAGAAGTCTAAAACGTCGTTGAGGATTGTCAGAAGCGCGTCCGCACTGCTGGAAATGGTTTCCACAAAATCCCGCTGCCGGGGGCTTAAATTCGTGTCCAAGAGCAGGCCTGCCATGCCGATCACCCCGTTCATGGGGGTGCGGATTTCATGGCTCATGTTTGCGAGAAACTCGCTCTTGAGCCTGGCCGACTGCAGTGCCGCGTCCCGTGCGACCTGCAGCTCCGCCTCCGCGATCACCGTGCGCGTCACATCCACGCCAATCGCCCCCAAAAGAACCGTTCCAGAGGAAAGCCGCAAGGGAAAGCGAACCACGCGCCAGTGCGATTTTTCACCATTGGGCAGAGCAAAGTCCTCCACCACACGCCTTGGGGCGCCTCCCTTGAGTACTTCCACTTCCAGCGTTTCAACCACCTTTGAAATTTCCGCGCCGAAAACCTCCGAGTCGCGGCGCCCGATCAAAACCTCCGGAGCCGCCCCCCTCAGCTCGCCATAAATTTTGTTCAGGAGCAGATACCGGCCACTTTCCTCCTTAATGTAAACGATGGCGGGTGAGTTATCGATGAATGAAGAGAAGCGCTCTTCGCTCTCCCTGAGCGCCTGTTGAGCACGTCGGCGGGCCGACGTGTTCTGCATCACTACGAGCAGTTGCGCCTCTCCCACGCCCGCTTGCGGGAGACGGGTGATGACCACATCCCACGAAGAGATCTTCTCCTTCGCGCATTCCATTGAGAGGTCCAGCGTCACCATTTCGCCGTCCAAGGCGCGTTTCATGCCGTCCAGCGCTCTGGCTTGCCATTCCGGCAGCCACCAATCCACCCACATCCCTCCCTCCCCAGGTCGCACCGGCGAAGCGCCGACCGCGGTCTTACCTCGTTCGCTGATGAATTCGATGCACCCATTGCCTCTTAACAAAACCGCGCACTCCGTACTGTACTCCAGAATGGCGTGTTGCACTGCTTCGGCGGAAGCCGTGCCCAGAGTGTCGACGCCCCGCGAAGGGCGGCTTTTCAGTGCGGCAAGTCCCGCGCCCAGCGCGAGAAAAGTAGATAAAAGCGCGGCCAGTTTGGCGCGTTTCAAGGCATCGCTTGTCTCTGAAGTAAACGCCGCAGGCTCACCTCCGGGGGGAGCGCCTGCTCTTGAGTTGCTTTCGGATCTCGAGGCTAGCGTGCCAATCGACTCAATCTGGCTCCACGCAACGATGCCGGCCGTGCTGGCTGATAGCACCAGAATTCCCAAGGTCAGGCGGTGGGAAAAAGGAAAAGCCATCCGGTGCGGTTTAGAAAAAGAGGCTTGTTCCGGACTGGGTCAGGAAAGCAGGTGAAGTATGAGGAAAACACAATGCCGGGCATTGTAAAAAAAAGCCCTCCCGCGTCGAAAAATAACGAGGGAGGGCGGACGAACGTTTGAAGACGAAGGTTATTTTACCTTGGCCTTGAGATCTTTACCCGCTGAGAAGCGGACGACCTTGGAGGCTTTGATCTTCATCTTCTGCTTCGTGGAAGGGTTGATGCCAACACGCGCTTTTCGGGTGGATACTTTAAATGTCCCGAATCCAACGAGTTGGACAGACTGATCCTTCTTTAGGCCAGTTTTGATTCCGTCGATGACGGCTTGAACTGCCCTTTCGGACTCGGCTTTTGACGCTTCTTTTCCAAGCGATTTCTGCACGGCGAGCACTAGTTCTGCTTTGTTCATTTTTATGGGGGGTGGTTTGGTTGGGGTAGGGTAACCCGCTGGGCACCTCTGGCGGGGCCAGAATGACCAGCAGATGCAGCGGGGTTTGCCAGCGAAGTGCGCAATCGTCAATCGAAAAACGCTCAAAATCGGCTTCTAGAGCACTTTTCCATTGCCCGAGTGTCTCAAACCTTGCCCACTGGCGTCTTTTGACGCCATGCAAATCCAGGATCGAATTCGACACTTCGCCCACAAGGCTCCCCTCATTGCACCAGACGCCTTTGTGGCCCCCGGCGCAGTGCTCATTGGTGATGTAACTCTGGGCGACCAGGCCAGCGTCTGGTTCCAGGCCGCCGTCCGGGCGGATCTCAACTTGATCCGCATCGGTGCCCGTTCCAATGTTCAGGATGGTGCGGTGATTCACGTTTCGGACGACCACGGGACGGTCATCGGTGAGCGCGTCACCATCGGCCATGGGGCCATTTTGCACGCGTGTACCGTTGGAGATGAGGTGCTTGTCGGAATGAACGCCGTCGTTTTGGACGGGGCTGAAATCGGCGCCCGCTCCATAATCGGGGCAAACGCGCTCGTCACGGCGGGAACACGCGTCCCCTCGGGCGCCCTCTTTTTGGGGTCACCGGGAAAGGTTGTGCGGCAACTCACCACGGAGGAACAGCGCGGGCTTGCGGCTTGGGCGGAAAGGTATGTAATTCTTGCCCAGTCTTATATCGCCGGCGGACCGCAAATTTTGCTGCCGCCCCTTCCCAAAGTGCCCTCCGTTTAGTCAAATAACGCTTATGTCCACCCTTCCTTTCCCCGGTTCCCTGAAGCAGGCACTCCACTCCGCCCCTTTGGAAGAGGCTTTGCAGGGGGTGCTCACCTACTTTGGCTGCCAGGCAGGGACGTGGCACGTGTTTAAGGCTGGCGAATTGCACCTGGCTGCGGCATGTCACATCCCTCCTCCAGTTCTGGCATTCATCCAGACCGTCCCAATCGGCAAGGGAATCGCCGGGCTTGCCGCAGAACGGCTCGAGCCGATTTCGCTCTGCAACCTCCAGACAGACAGTTCAGGCCAGGCTCGACCCGCAGCCAAGGCCACCGGGATGGAGGGCTCCCTGGCCGTCCCCGCACTGCACGAAGGCCAACTGCGCGGGGTTCTTGGAATTGCCAAAGCCGAAGCGCACGACTGGACGGACGAGGAAAAAGCCTCCGTCACCCAGGCCGCCGCGTTGTTCGCCGCCCGGTGAAAAGGGGGGCGCCAACGCGCGTATCCTCACAACCGGGTCTCCGCCGCGCCCGGTTACGGCGCGACTTGGACGGCAATCAGCTTGGTGCCGTCTTTCACAAACAGCTTCCCGTCGGAATAGGCAGGTGAGGACCACGTCTTGCCTGCAAAGTGGGCGCGTCCAAGCTCCTTGTAGCCGGCCTCAGAGGCCTGCACGAGCCTCAGTTCCCCCGTGGAATCGAGAATGAGCAGGGAATCGTTCACCGCCGTGATACTGGCATAGTCGCCGAGGCCCGGCTCTTTCCAGCGTTCCGCTCCCGTGGCGGCATTGAGGCAAACCAGATCGCATTTGTTGCCCGGGCCGGGGCTGAAGAGGTTTGCGCCCACTTGGACTTGAGAACTGATGACCACTTTCATCTGCGGGTTTTCCCAGGCACGTTCGGCGGTAAAGACACCGTCTTTTTTGGAAATCTTGAAGCGGATTGTGCCGATGCTTGTGGAGGTGACAGTGACCGTGTCGCCGTCAATTAAAGGGGTGGCGACGTGCCTTTTTGCGCCAGTCTTAAGCGGTTCTCTCCAAAGCACCTTTCCCGTTTCAGCATCCACTCCCATCAGCGCGTCCGCCGTGAAGTGGACCGCCTGGCGCACCCCGGCCAGACTCGCTGCGACTACGCTCGAATACGCCGTGTTATCATTGCCCGCCGCCCAGAGTTCTTTGCCCGTCTTTTTATCAAAAGCGACAAGCGTCCCCTTCGTGGGACTGCCCACCGGGACAAAAATTCGATTCCCGTCAACCACTCCGGAGCCGTTGTTTCCGTGCCGCCGGGAGGCTGTTTCTTTGGAACCCGGATCAGGGTTTTTGTTGCCAAACCAGGTTGCCCCGTATTGATCGCCAAAACTCACGGCCCAAATTTGGCGGCCGTCAGCGAGGTTGAGGCAGCGGAAATCGCCGCCGCAAGACTGGACATAGACGCGGCCCTCGTTGATGAGGGGCGTGCAGCGAGGGCCTTCGCCGTAGGCGTTTTGGAACTCCACCATGGGGCCGACGTTGACCTGCCAAAGTTCCTTGCCCGTCGCGCTTTCCAGGCAGTGGGCGACCTCCTGGCCGTTTACACCGTCCATGAATACCAAAAGGTTTTGCGCTATGATGGGGGAAGATTGTCCCGGACCTGCCGCAATTTCCCAAAGGACCTTTGGTTCTTGAACCAGCGCCTTGACCGGGTGTGCGGCGTCCAGGACGGTTCCATCGCGGGAGGGGCCGCGCCATTGCGGCCAGTCGGCGGCTTGAATGGCGACGCAGGGCAGGGACAGAGCGAGCAAGAGCAGGGGGGCGGCTTTCATTCTTTCATCCTCTACGCGGAAGAGGGTGTCATTCAAGCCGCGTGGTGTGAAAGATTTTCGAAAAATCCAATCCGCATCGCGCGGCTCAAAGGTTAAAGGATGGGATGAAATCCTATGAATATGCGTCCTCTTAAGTTTCTTTGCTCGGTTTCGGTGGTTGGCGCCACCGTGTTTGCAGGCGATGACAAACAGGTGGAAGTTGCTAAGCAGGGAGGGTTTGTGCCGAAAATTCAGGAGGCATCGGAAGAGGGGCTCAATGCGATAAAGCAGTTCAAAATCGCCGCTGGGCTCGCAGTCGACCTCTGGGCGGCCGAACCGCTCCTGGCAAACCCAGTGTCGATCGCCACGGACGAAAAGGGGCGCTGGTTTGTCGCCGAGACCTTCCGGCTTCACGCCGGGGTGAGCGACATTCGCGCGCACATGAACTGGCTGGAGGACGAACTGGCCAGCACTAACCAGGAGGCGTGGCTGGCCATTCTTAAGGGAGATGCAGGAGTGGATTTCGAGAAAAACGCCAAAAACTCCGAGCGGGTGCAGCTCATCTGGGACAGCAAAGGCGCCGGCAAGGCGGATAGCTCTAAAATTTTCGCAGAAGGATTCAACGAGCCTCTCTCAGGGATCGCCTCAGGGGTGCTCGCGCGCAAGGGATCGGTCTATCTGACCAATATTCCCGACCTCTGGCTGCTAAAGGACACCAAAAAGACAGGAGCCGCAGACGTCCGTACTTCCCTCGCGCGCGGGTTCGGCTTGCGGACTGCCTTTCTCGGTCACGACTTGCACGGACTGCGCGTAGGGCCCGATGGTCGCCTGTATTTCTCCATTGGAGACCGCGGTGCCAACGCCACGGCCATCGACGGCAGTCGGGTCGTAAACACAGAGACTGGAGCAGTCTACAGGTGCAACTTGGATGGGTCCGGTCTCGAGATTTTTGCGGTGGGCTTGCGCAACCCTCAGGAACTGGCCTTCGACAAGTTTGGCAACCTCTTCACCGGAGACAACAACTCCGACGCTGGGGATCCAGCCCGTTGGGTCTACGTAATGCAAAACAGCGATAGCGGCTGGCGGATCGGTTGGCAGTTTCTCACCAAACCGGAGGCTCGTGGACCCTGGCTTTCGGAGCGCCTCTGCTACCCTGCATTCCAGGGGCAGGCGGCCTATCATTTGCCCCCCGTAGCCATTTTGGGTAACGGTCCGAGCGGGCTCACCTACCATCCTGGGACGGGGCTGGCGCCGCAGTGGAAAGATCATTTCTTTCTGGCGAACTTTAGTGGAAGCCCGTCCAACAGCGGCATTCTTTCGGTGACGGTGTTTCCGAAGGGTGCTGGATTTGAAATGTCCCCAATTGAAAACCCGATCTGGAACATTCTGGCAACGGACGTGGAGTTCGGAGTGGACGGAAGCCTTTATATTTCGGACTGGGTCAACGGCTGGGGGATGAACGGGAAGGGGCGCATTTATAAACTGTCGGACACGGCACACCGCGGAGATCCCATTTTGGCGGAAACCCAGAAACTTATTGGGGAGGGGATGGAGTCGCGTAGCGCCAAGGAAATCTCAGGTTTACTGGCCCATGCCGATATGCGGGTCCGGCAGGAGGCTCAGTTTGAACTCGCGGCGCGCGGTGAAAGCGCCGCACTGGGCGGTGTCGCGGCAGACCGCTCTTCGCTGCTTGCGCGGCTGCATGCAATCTGGGGTCTGGGTCAAATCGCGCGTGGCGCGGCGCAGGACGGGGCTTTGATCGTCCCGTGGCTGCAGGATGCGGATCCTGAAGTCCGCGCCCAGGCCGCGAAAACGCTTGGGGATCTCAACGTCCATGCAGAAAAAACGGTCGCGAGCATCTTGCCGCTGCTCAAGGACCCGAGCGCACGGGTGCGTTCTTTTGCCGCGATTGCGCTGGGGAAAGCCAAGGCGCAATCCGCCGTGCCTGGTCTCTTTGAAGCACTCGCCGTGAATCACGAGGCGGACGCCGTGTTGCGCCACGCCTTGTGCGCCGGTCTGGCGGGCTGTGCCACACCGGGCGAACTACAGGCTACTGCGGCCAACTCCGCAGCCTCCATCCGCATGGGAGCTGTCGTCGCACTCCGGCGTTTGAAACACGAGGGGGTCGCCCGATTTTTGAGCGACACTGACCCCGCAGTGGTGGCCGAAGCCGCCCGCGCGATCCATGACGAATCCATCGAAGCGGCCATGCCAGAGCTTGCGGCGTTGATTTCGCGTCTCCCGGTAATCGCCGAATATCCGACGGGTTCGAAGGAACAGCCCGGCCCTAGGGATGCGGTATTGCGGCGGGTGGTGAACGCTAATTACCGCGTTGGGGATGCTGCCACGGCGGCTGCGTTGGCGAACTTTGCCGTCGCGCCAGAGGCGCCCGCGCCATTCCGCCTTCAGGCATTGCAGCAGCTCGCGGCTTGGGAAACGCCTCCCCGGTTGGATCGAGTGATGGGCCTGCACCGGCCTCTGCCAAAGCGCGACCCAGCCGTAGCAGAAAAAGCGCTAAGGCCGCTTGTCTCCAGGCTCCTCGCCGACAAAACAGCCGCCCCCGTCGCCCGGCTCGAGGTGCTTGCCCTGGTGGAGCGGTTTTTGTTTAAGAGCGAGGCCATCGACCTCGCTTCTATTGTCTCCAACGAAAAGGAGGATGCAAACGTCCGAGCCAAAGCACTTGTTGCGATGGCCGCTCGCGCAGACGGGGCCCTAGCGCAGACCGTAAACTACGCGGCAACCGCCGGAGCCGAGGCCTTGCGTAAGGAAGCAACGCGCCTGCGCGTGGAACTGCATTTGCCGGGAGGGGGCGTGGAAGCGCTTTCCAAGGTGCTGGAAATCGGAACCACCGGGGAAAAACAAAACATTCTCACCACGCTTGGCGGGATGCCGGAACCTGCCGCCGCGGCAATTTTCGAGCAGTATCTGGACCGACTCCTCGCGGGGAAGGTGCCGAAGGAACTCCAGTTGGAACTTCTGGAAGCGGCTGCCAAACGCACTGAGGAAGGCGTGAAATCACGTCTCGCCAAGGTACAGGCCTCCTATCCCGCGAACACTCCGCTTGCTGCCTATAGCTTCGCCCTCGCCGGTGGCAGTGCGGCTGAGGGACGCAAGGTATTCATGGAAAAAGCGGAGGCTTCCTGTATTCGCTGCCACAAGGTCAATAACGACGGGGCCGAGGTCGGTCCTAATCTTACAGGTATTGGGAAACGCCAGAACCGCGAATATTTGCTGGAGTCCATTGTGGAGCCCAACGCAAAAATCGCGGCCGGGTTTGAAACCGTGATTGTCACTCTGCACGACGGGTCGCTCCACGCGGGAATTCTTAAGGCCGAGTCGGACACTGAATTGACCCTCATGCAGCCCACCGGAGTTCCCGAAAAGTTAGTCAAAGCGCAGGTCAAAAGCCGGGAGCGCGGCCCGTCTGGAATGCCAGCCCTCGCTGCAGTGCTGAGCAAGAAAGACCTGCGCGACCTGGTGGAGTACCTGGCGAGTCTCAAATAACGTGCATACCGGGGCGGCAGGGCTAGACGGTGAATTCGTCCAACTGCTGCCCCCGGCCGCCCTTGTCCTTTTAACGCCCTTCGTGCGCCATCGTGTAAAGGCGCTCCAACGCTTCGGTTTTGCGCTTCGGGTCAAACTCTTTGGAAGCCTTGATTTGCTCTTCGACGCGCGCCCGAAGGAGAGCCGCCTTTTTCGGCGCATTCCCTATTTCAACGGCGAATGCCTCGTACGCTTCCAGCGTGGGAACGGCAAGTTCAGGCATTCCGATGGCGCGCACGATGCTTGTCGCCACGCGGCTCTGGAAACTGTTGCCCTCCAGCGTCAGAACGGCGAGGCCCGCCCGCAGGACGTCCGTGGCCGTACTGTGGGCGTTGTAGGGGTTTGTGTCCAGGAACAGCCCGGGAAGTCGGTAGCGTGCAAGGTGGTCTGAAATGGATGGAACGCGGCTTGCAAACACCAGGCGGTTCGCGGACACGCCACGCTTCTCAGCCTCTTTGCACAGATTGGCTTCCGCAAGCGGGTTGAGTTTCATCAACCAGAGCACGCTCCCTTCCACGCGGTTTAAGATGCGCATCCACGTGTCGAAAATCGGAGGGTTGATTTTGTAGTCGTGGTTGAATGAGCAGAAAATAAAGCCCTTTTCGGGAAGGTTCATCTCGGCGCGTGTCGGGATGCGCTCGGAGATGGAAACTTCCGGGTCGGTTGGCAGATAACATCCCGGTAAATAAAGCACCTTCTCGTTATAATGGGGCTTGTGATCCTCGGGAATGACCGTCTCGTCTGCGATCATATAGTCGACGTAGGAAGTGCCCGTGGATCCCGCATATCCGAGATACCCCACCTGAACTGGGGCGGGATGGTAGCTGAGCACATCGGGGCGCGAATCGGCCGTCGGGCCGGCAAGATCGATGAGGACGTCGATCTCCTCCTCGACGATGCGTTTTGCGATATCAGGTGCACTCTCGCCTCTCACATCAAAGAAGCGGTCACTGCCGGCGATGAAGCGGTCCCGCAGACTGCTGTTGTCGTTTACCCCCAGGGAAAAGGAAAAGACTTCGAATTTTGATTTGTCGTGGTGCTCGAAAATCCCGGCCATGAGGTGGCCCACCGGGTGTTCCCTTAAATCCGGAGAAAGATAGCCGAGCCGGATTTTTTTGTGATGAAAGGGGCCTTTCTTATCCATCCGGACCGACTGGGCCGGATAGGAATGCGACATGAACAATTGAGTGCAAGCGAGTTGGTCTGCCGGAGAATCAGAGAGCGCCAGGAACGCGAGCGGCCTGCAGGAGCGTTTATTTTCCCTCACCCCGCGGATGATCTGCTCCTGGTTTTCGGCGTAGTCGGTCCAGTCGCAGCAGTGAAGCCTCGCGTAAACGAGCGAACCAAGAGCGTATTCGTAGTCCGGATCGATGGCGAGGAGGCGGCTGTAAAACTGGGCGGCCTCTTCGTTCTTTTTCAACATCGTGAGAATCATCGCGGCGTTGGAAATCGCGACTTTGTGATCGGGAGCGATCTTGAGAACCTCGTTGAAGGAAATGAGCGCCTGGACGTAGTCATTCATCTCGGCGCAAGCAAGACCTCTTTCCGACATGGCCTCTTTATAGGTAGGGGCAAGCGTCAGCGCATGATCGAAGTCCTTGAGCGCATCGGCAAAACGGCGGGCCATTTTGAGCGCGCACCCGCGAATGTACCAGCTCAGCGCGGAGCCCCCGTGGGAGGCCACGCAGAGCTCGGCATAGGCGAGGCCTTGCTCCAGTTCGCCCAAGTTGAGGGAGACGACCGAGATGGAATAGAGGGCAGAAAAATGGTCCGGTTGAAGGGCCAGCGCCTCCTTGAGAAGCCCCTTGGCCCCGGGAAGATCTCCAGCCGCCTGCATCGTGATGCCGCGGTTTGCCAACTCCTCTGCCTGCGCGTGGGAAGTCACCGGAGCACCGAGCAAACCCAGGCGGCTTCTGAGCGCTATCTGGTGGTTTGGATTTAATTCCAGCGCCCGATTAAATGCCGCGAGCGCCTGGTCCCTGTGGTTCAGGGCCAAAAGGATTGAACCGCTCAAAACAACGGAATCCAAACTCTGCGGGTCCAATGCAAGCGCCTTGGATATCGTTGCAAAAGCTTCGACCGAGCGTCCGTTTGCGTGCAGTGCAGCGCTGAAAATATACCACCCCAAAACGGAACTTAAATTCGCTCGCACGCACTTTTCCCCATAACCAAGGGCTGCCTCTGTTTTGCCTTCGTTAAGAGAAATTGCCGTCAGCGAGTAGAGGGCGGCAGGATGGTTTGGGGTCAGTGTCAGTGCGTTTTCAAAGGCTTCTGTGGCACCAGCCAAGTCGCCCGCCGCCTGCCTTTGAATGCCGAGGTGCAGATATTCTTCAACGGAGATCATGGTCTGTAAAATAGGACGGGTGGAATTCGCTAAACTTGGCCCCAGTTCCAGAGATTGCAAGACACGCGGAAAATCACAATCGGAGGGCCAATATTCAAGAAGAAGAAAGCTAGGCTCGAAGCCAGCGCTCTGCAATTCGCTCTTTTAGAATGCTAGGCGGCCCCTGCCGTAATTAATCCTTCAAACTAAACCGGAGCGGGGCCTCAAATTGGGCGCCCTCGGTCGCGTTGGAAATTCGGCATCGCCAACCGCCTTCCACGGCGGCGCGGTCCAACCTTGAATAGCCGCTGCTTGTCGCAACCATAACGGCAACGGGGCGCCCCTCTGCGTTCACCGTAATCCGAAGCAGAACGGTTCCCTGTTCCGCCCCCGAGCGGGATTCCGCCGGGTATTTGACCGAAGGTGGGATTTTGTAAACGGGTTTGGAAAGAGTTTTCCCTGTGCCGGATGACGGCGCAGCACCAGGCTCAGCGTCGGTCTTGGCTTTGGACAAGCTCGCACCAGGGGACTTGATTGGAGTTGCTGTCGCGGCCCTTGGATCCGGCATTCGCGCCGGGCTGGGGGCGCGCTGGACCACACGTTCTGGGGGGCGTTCTGTCGGTCGTTCTGGGGGGCGTTCTACAAGGGCTTCATCGGGTGTTGCCTCCGGCGGCGGGGCGGGAATCGGGAGTGTTGGAGGAGGCACCGCCTGGGATGCTGGATCCTTCGGCCCGGAAGGGCTCGCTAGCGGGGCAGATTCGACGAGCTCTACTTCTGTTTGGGCGTTCTCCAATGGAACTGGGAGCATGGTTCCGGTCTTGGGTTTCCAGCCAAGAAGCACTCCCGCGTGGATTGCCAGCGCGGCGAGAAGCCCCACACCCAATGCGCTCCGATGACCGGAGGGAGTGCTGAAATGGCTGTCCATGAGCAATCAGCGGCTGGGAGCCAGGCGTGTTTCAAAGGCAACCTTGGTGATGCCAAGTTTGCGCGTTTCATCGAGCACGGCGATTGCCAGCCCGAGGCGTGCATTGTGGTCGCCATTGATGAATATGCGCAGTTCCGGCTCCGTTTGTTTAAGGCGGCTCAGCTCCGTCACGAGGCCGGAAAGTTCGAATTCCGTCTTGTCCAAATAGAGTTGCCCAGAATCTGTGATGCTGATGACTACCTGATCCCTGCGTTCAAGTGGGGCGCCTGATTGAGCTTCCGGAAGTTGGACCGAAATGCCCCGGTTTTTCACCATCGAAAGCGACACCATCACGAATGTCGCCAGAAGAAAAAACATGATGTCGATCAGCGGGATGATCTCGATCCGCGCGTGTCGTTTGGCCCTGTTGCTGGGAATCTCCATGGCATTATCGCTTGAGGAGGAGTTCTGCCCGGCTCGCAACTTCCTGAAGTTCGAGCCTCGCAGTTTCCTCGCTGGCATTTAGCAAGTTAAACGGCAGGAGAGCCGTGATCGCCACGCCTAGGCCAAAGGCCGTGGCAATCAGCGCCTCGGCAATGCCGCCAGTGATCCCCGCTGGTGCACCCAATTCCGCACCCGAAAGCATGCCGAAGCTGCGAATCATCCCGGTCACCGTTCCCAACAAGCCCAACAGCGGGGCGAGAGTGATGATTGTGTCTAGGATCGAGAGCCCACGGCTGAAGCGGTGCAGCTCTTTTCTCGCGGCGGCAACCATCGCGTCGGGAAATGAATTCGGGTGTTTGAGCGCTTGTGAAAGAGCCCGAGCCACGTAGTCCCGACTTTCCTCTCCCAGTTTGCACGCCCCGGAAATGTCCTCTCGCTCCACGAGCGAAAGCACCGCCTGCACTCGGTCGTGATCTCGCCGGCTTGTCTCTGCAAGCAAGAACCAAAGCCTTTCGAGCGCGACGCTGAGGGCGACGATGGATGCGGCCAAAAGCGGCCACATGATGGGGCCGCCTTTGATAAACAGGTCAATCATGGTGGGGTGAAATGGGAGGCGGGTAAACAGCAGGCATCCACTGCGGGATCGAGTACCGCACGATTACCATTTAACCTCAAGACCCGCGTAAAACGTGCGCGGCAGGCCGGGGGCGTATACCGCCGTGTTGGAGGAGATGGAGGCGCTGTCTGCGTAGCGCTTGTCGGCGATGTTCATCACCCGTCCGAAGATACTAGCGCTGCGGCAAAGCGCATAACTCGTGCGGAAGTTAAACAGGTCGTATCCATTGGTTTTTGCGGTGCCTTTGTCGACGCCGACCGTGCTGCCCGTATTGGAGTCCTGCAGGAAATATCCGCCGATGCGAACCCACTCGAATTGGGCGCTGACGGCCGTCGTCGGAGTCCACGTCAAACGCGTGTTGCCCATGAAATGGGGTGCTGCTGCCATCTGATTTCCCGCGTAGTCGAATGCATTTCCGCTGGCGTCTTTTCCTTTCCACTCCTTGTACTCGTGTGTGGCGTAGGAGAGGGCTGTTTCCAGTTTGAGCGTCTTCACCAAGTCTCGCCCAAGGGACAATTCGAGCCCGCGGCTCTCCGTTTTTCCCGCATTCTGACTGAAGCTTGCATTGGTAGCGGCATCCTTCTGGCTCACCAGGTCGTCGCGTTTGACGAGTTCGTAGGCGGCTAGCGAATAGTCTGCGCCCAAGAGTTTTCCGCGTATTCCAATCTCGACCTGGTCCGCCTTGATCGGCTTCAAAAGCAACGCGTTGTCCGCCCGGCTTTGTGCATTCGTTCGGTTGGTGTTGCTCCCGCTCCTGAATAACTGGCTTTCCGATGGGATTCGAAACCCCTGATTGTAGGAGGCATAGAGGCTGGCGGTTTTGTGGAGCTCATAAGTGGCTCCTATTTTCGGACTCAGTCTTTGAAAGGACTTTGAAGTGGAGTCCGCCTGCCCGTAGTAGTTGGTCCCGTTGATACTGGAACGGCCCTGCAGGTTGTTTTGAAAGTCGTATCCAAGCGAGTCGTAGCGTGCGCCCGCCGTGATGCGCAGTTTTTCCAAAGGCGAGATTTCAGTGTGCAGGTACGGAGAAATGCTTCGGAAGGTGACGTCGTAATCGTAGACCCGTTTCCCAACCGTAGAACCGGTGTAGTTCGTATAAGCGCCAGTCCCCGTTTTTGTAAGGTTAAGCGCATCTTCCCGGCGGGTGCCGGGGCTGTTTTCGAAGTCGACGCCTACGATCACGCGCGCACGTTTGAAGTCTGGAAAGTCCTGCCGCCACTTGCTGAGCAGTCCGTAGGATTGGCTCTCTGTTTTCTCAATGCGCGGATCACTGCTGAAGTTATAGGACCCGTTGAGGTCCATCGTGTTGTTTCGGAAATAGGGGGTGATCGACAAAAGCCCGTTTCCAAATTGGCGCTCGTATTCGCTCGAAAACCGGAAAGCCTCAACCTTGCGATAGGCGGGCGTAAAGAGGTTGGTCTTTGGGCTGCTTCTATAGAGGTCGCGGGGCAGGGGGGAGTTGGCTCCTGTTTGTTGGTTAATGGAGGTGAATCCCGCTATGGTTTTAAGGCGCGTTTCATCGTTCAAACGCCAGTCCCAGCGCATATTCCCGCTCTGACGGTCGTATGCCGTATGGTCCCGCCAGCCGTCGGTGTGGGTGATGTTGACGTCCCCGTGGAGCGCTCCAAAACGGGTGTCTCCCGTGCTTATAGAACCTAACCCGCGGAGCCAGCCGAAGCTGCCAAATTCAGTGGAAATAGAACCGTCTGGGGTTGGCCCCGAGGCTTTTGTGAGCACGTTGATGATTCCGCCGACCGCGTCCGAGCCGTAAAGAGCGGAACCCGGTCCGCGGGTCACCTCAATGCCGCCTGCCATCGGAATGTTCAATTCATAGAGGGAATTGTGATTGAAAAATCCGGTGGGACGCACGCCGATGCCGTCTTCTAAAAAAAGATAGAGCGGGCTGGTCGTAAAGGGCTGGCGGATTGCCGTGGTATGCCCCTCTCCATTGGTAACAGACACGCCCACTCCAGGAATTTGCGTGAGAATCTGTTGCGGATGCGCGGGGGCGGTCAGTTTGAGGGATTCCGAGGTGATCACCCCGATGGATGCAGGCGTTTCTTTCAAGAGTTCGGGTTCGCGGGTCGCGGTGATGACAACCTCCGCGAGTTCCTGTTGCGGTGCGATTTTGTCGGCTGCAATGGCTGCGAGCATTGGAAGGCTTAAAGGAGCCAGGCTCAGGAGTGCGTTCTTGAATTTCATCGGAAAAAGAGTGGGCGGCGGTTTTTAAAAGAATCTGATTGTGGGGAATCAAGGAGAGGAGTTCCCAGAGATTCCAGTGGAGGGCGGCCAGGCCGCAGCGGGCTATGAACAACACGGCGAAACCTTTGCCGGTGGCGCTTCCCAGGCGCGCGATGCGGTGCTCGAACCGCCCTCCACGGAAAGGGAAAACACGCTGTATTTGGACAAAGTACGTCCAAGCGTGCCGAAAAGGGGCGGGCCAAACGGAAGTCAGGAAAACTCGGACTCGAGTTTTCTTGTAACGCGCCCCTCCCGCGCAGCGTTTGCGCAGGGGCAACGGGGCGCGAACCAGTTGGTTCGCCTGATTAGGCGAGGGGTGGTGGGGTTGGCGGGGCGTCCGTGCACCAGTCGTGCGCCACTTCGAACGAGGGCCAGAGAAACTCAGAGACCTGCGGGGCGGGGCTCAAGGTTAAAGGCTGGAGGCCAACGAACTTTGGATCACCCGCCTTTTTTAAAAGCGCAAACTCCTTTTGGGAGTCCTGTTCTTCTTTTTGCCCTTCCGCAATGGCCGAGCACATCCGGCAGGGGTGGTTCCCGTCCAAAGTGGTCTCCACGGCTTCGACCACCCCAGAGCTAATCGTCCGCGAGACAACCATTCCCGTCCAAGCCGCCGTCTGCAAAACCATCCAGTGCGCCCCACTCAAGTAGAGGGCACAACAAAGAATGACTAGTCTATGGAGGGAAGTCCTCACCTCTCTCGTTTAAAACTGGGGGACTAGAATCGCAATCATTAATTAAAGCCGAGTGTCTGCAGGGCTCTTTTTTCTCGAAAGCTAAGAGGCTTGGAATAAACGACGGAAATTCCCCATAGACAAAAACGCCACTTTTTGCTGTGTTGGTTTGGGATGAAGCCTATATCAGCCCCCACTTTTGCAACAGAATCCCACGCGCGCAAACT
>CANJZW010000063.1 GCA_947479475.1 Chthoniobacteraceae bacterium | reverse complement strand
TGTAAATCTCATGGGACAGCAGCCACACAGAAAAAGAAAAAGACGGTCGTAAAAGTTGCAAATGCCTCTGTTCAGAATCCGCCTCCGTTACTCTGTACCATTCTTCTAAATCCCACGTTTTCGCCAGGCTGTGGGATGGCTGTGTAAATTATTAATTTTGCTTTTGGCCCCATCCCGCAGCTCGCTCGCACGGAAGCATCGCGGGGCGCGATAAGATCGATCAGTTTCGGACCCGAGCGGAAAGAACACGAACCTCCTTGCCCTCGGGTGTCCACTCACGCACGTCGCCGGACCAGTCGCCAACCAGAGGGTTTTGGGCGCTCGTGAATACGACGCGAAAGGCGGCTGTGTCGCAGTTCTTGAACTGAGAGATTTGTTTGCCACTTTCCTCCCAGAGGCTTGCCTTGGCATCGTGCCCGCCAGTGAGCAGGCTGCCTTCGCGGCCGTATGCGATGCTGAGGCAGCCGCCTTCATGCGCTGCCCATTTTGCGACCAGCCGTGAACTTACGGGGTCGTAGAGGAGTGCCTGACCATCGCCACAGGCCGCAGCGAGGGAGCGAGCATCGCTGCGCCACGCAAGTTGATTCACCGCATCCGTGGCACCAGCGAGAAGACGAGGGTTTTCGCCGTTGGTGGCGTCCGTGATAAAGATCCCGCCTGCGCGGTCAGCACTGGCAAGGTGTTTACCATCAGGCGAAAATTCGAGACTCGTGATGAAGTCAGCGTGTTTCTTCATGGTCCAGACTAGGGCGCCATCAGCCACTCGATAAACGCGCACGAGCTTCTCGGGACCGGCGGTCGCAACGAGGCTTTGATCCGGACTAAGGTCTGCGGCGAGCACCACATCGAAGTCCTCCCCAACCATAGCAAGCGAGTTTCCAGTCTTCAATTCGACGAGCTCCACTTTTCCTGAAGAGGTGGGCCGTCCACCGCCCACGAGGAGAACCTGTCCGTTGCGACTGAATCGCAGCACGCGAACCTCACCTGCAGCGAAGGGCAACGAGCCGATGCGATGTCCGTCGGAGAGATCGTGGAGCACCGTTTCATCTTGGCCACCAACCGCTATTATCGGTGCCCAAGGATTGGCGGCGAGAGCCATCACTGGGAGGGCTCGCACGAGATGGGGTGCGTCCGCACGTGGCGGGAGACTTCTGATGAATACAGGCGGTGTGGATGGGGCGCCAAAGGAGGCCGAGTCTACGGTCAGCTGTACCACGGCGCGGGTCTCGCGCGCGCGTCCCGTAGCATTGGGTTTAAGACCGCCTTCAATCCACCCCTTAAAGGCAGCGAGGATGTGCGGAGGGAGTTTGTCCTGCTCGGGAGGCATCGCCTCTTCGTTGCCGATATGAGAAATCGCGCGGAATAAAGGGCTGTTTTCCGCGAGGCCAGAAATGACGGAAGGCCCTGCTGAGCCGCCTTTCTCAAGTTTCTCCATGGTCGTAACATCCAGCCCACCCCGGGTCTTCCCAGGGCGATGGCAGTTCGCACAATGCTCACGCAAGAGCGGCAGGATATGGTCTTCAAAATTGCGTGGTTCATCGGCACGCACGGATGTCGGGCAGAGCAAAACGAGGATGAACAAGGTGGCGACTAGTCTCATGCGCGATCAGTGATTGAAGAGGAATTCGTTCGAATTCAACACGGCCCAAAAGATGTCCTGCAGCGCAACACCGGGACCGGAAGCGTGCGTACGGAGCGTTTCGGCAAAGGCCGCGGTTTCTAAATCCGAGGGTACGCGTGAAAGACTCGTAAGATAGAGGTTACGGATGACTTCCTGTGGATTGCTGCTCGTGGCGGTCCAGGCAGGAAGGTTTTTGCCCCTTTCAATACAATGCGTGACGTTACTGCCGTTGATAAGGCTGAGCGCTTGAGAAAGCGTGGGCTGCGATTTGACCTCGCAGGTGCAGGGAGTCTCGCGCTTGGAGCGGCCAAATGTGGAAAGGAAGGTTGTGGTGATGCCGCCGTCGCCTATCTGCACGGCTCTGGTGCCGGGGCGCTCAAAATAAAACCCATCGTCGTAGTATCCCGTGGCTTGCGTGAGGCAGTCCCACAGCACTTCGGCAAGCAGGCGCCGCGGGTAGGCGTGCGAAAAATTACGGGTATCGGCACGGTTGGTTTCGTTTTCCACCGAAGAATGCTGATAGGTGCGGGAAAGAAGGATGTCTCGGATAAGCGCCCGCGGCTTGAAGC
Organism: Chthoniobacteraceae bacterium; assembly: GCA_947479475.1. Taxonomy (GTDB): domain Bacteria; phylum Verrucomicrobiota; class Verrucomicrobiia; order Chthoniobacterales; family Chthoniobacteraceae; genus Chth-196. The sequence continues at coordinate 25,931 of CANJZW010000063.1, read as the reverse complement.
CGACCTCGACAAGGCGAGCGGCGAGGGCATCGAGCAGTTCGGGGTTTGAAGGCGGATTCGAAACGCGGGCGTCGTCTACTGGGTCGATGACTCCAACGCCGAAGAAATGCTGCCAGTAGATGTTGGCGAGGTTACGCGCGACGAGACGGTTGTCCGGCGCGGTGAGCCAGTCCGCAAGGACGTGGCGGCGTTCACGGTCGGCGGTGGTGGCAAGGTCGCCGCCGAGAAATTTCGGCGCGACCTGCTTCTGGGTCACTGGATGGCTCGTCTCGCCGTTGGGAGCCTCGTACACGAGTACGTCCATCATATCTTCGCACTGTTTTTTCTGCGTTCGCGCAAAAAACGCAACCATGCCGTAGTAGTCGTTCTGGGTCCAGCGGTCGAAGGGATGATTGTGACACTGGGCGCACTGGATGCGCGCTCCGAGGAAGAGCTGTGCCATATTTTCCATGAGCACTTTCGGCTCGCGCTCCCGGTAGAAATTGCTCTCCGGGTTTTCAATCCAAGTGCCTTTCGCTGCCACAAGGCGGTGGATGATTTCATTCATCGGCGTCTCGCTTTCGATTTGTCGGCGCAACCACTCGGTGTAACGCACGGTGGCCTTTTGATGGGAAGCGGAGGCCGAGACGATGCTGCGCGCCTGAAGTCGCTCGCCCCACTTCATGGTCCAGAGGTCGGTAAACTCAGGTCGTGCAAGCAAGCGATCGACAAGTTGCGCACGTTTGTCGCTGCGGGAGTCGTTTTGAAACTGTTCGTATTCCGCGAGAGTGGGCAGCAGGCCTATGGTGTCGATAAAAACGCGGCGCACAAAGTCGTCATCACTGCACACTTCGGCGGGTGTCATGCGCAGTTTCGAGAGTCGCGCATAGACGGCTTCATCAATGAAGTTCCAAGCCTGCGCGAGCGGGGCGGGCGCTTGCTTGCCCGGCACGACATCCACACGCACGCCGCTGATGAACGACGGCAGGCGCACTGAGATAAAAGCCTCTCCACGCCGGTGACTAGTAACGACGCCTTCGCGCGTGACGCTGACAATTGAGTCGTCGGAACTTTCTAAAATGCTAAGGTCTGTCACATCGCGCTGCGAGCCATCGGTGAAGCTGCCCATCACGACAACACCGTGTTTCTGACCTGCAGCATCCAGCGTGAGATCGGCGGGAAACACACTTACGCTGCGCATACGAGCCTCATCGGCTGGGCTTTTCGGAGCGCCGGCTGCTATCCATTGCCGCAGAAGGGCGAAGTTCGTATCCGCAGGTGTGAGCTTTTTTCCGCCCCCGTGCGGCACTGTACCGGCGCTTTTTTTGAGCAGCAGACTGTCCTCTGGAAGGGCCACGTTCACTCGCCGATTCACAAATTCGCGGGTGAGCCGAAAGTGGTCGGCATCGGGGTCATAACCAAAGAGCGAGAGACGAAATCCATCCTTGCCCCGGGTTGCGCCGTGGCAGCCCCCGGAACTGCAACCGTAACGCATCAGCACCGGGACGACTTCATTTTGGAACGAAGGCCAACTCGCCGCTGCAGAACGTTTCACCCTGACGTCCGCCTTTGCGCTGAGTCCTGCGTGCTGAACGAGGAGACGCGTCTCGCCCGATGACAAGGGTTTGAGCACCCTATCCTGCCACCGGGCAAGACTTGTATCATCCAATGTCACGTTCGCCTCGCTCGTAACGTCGCTGGTCACGCCACGCGTATCGGTGAGCGTGACGACGACCCGCTGGCTGGCTGCAAGCGGGTGAATGTCAATCTGCTCTGGAAAAATACGCAGCGCGGCTGCACCTGCAACGTGGCTCAGGGAAAATGCGCAAAGTAAGACGAATGAACGAATGATTCGCGGGCGGGCGGTCATATAAGTGGGAAAGGTCAGGGCTTCGCAACGGGCAGTATCCGCAAAGACTTCAGCGGCGCACAGGTCCAGTGGTGGCCTTGCACGACTACGTACTGATAGTAAGGCCAGCCTCCTTCGCGCAGATGAGCGGCGTCCGAGTCGCACACGACGACCGCGAGTGGCCATTCGCCTGGGGGACAAGTCGCCGGAATCTCAAGCTCGAAGGCAACCTCATTCGCATCGGCTGGGATTTCGATTCTGCCGTGCACCACGCCGGGAGGTAGCGCTGGAAACATTGCCGTCAATGGAAACGGCGCCGCGCCGGAACTCCGCGAGACAGTGAGTGTCAGCGTCACCTTTTTTCCCGCTTCCACGGCCTCAGCCGTAGAGGCGACTTTTACGGCATACGGCAGTTTCTCCACCACCGCGACGGGCACGGAGGAGAATCTCTCCGTGTACCAGGCGGTCTGTGCCGGATGGCTGTAAACCATGCCAAGGCGCTGCTCGAAAGGCACCTCAGTTCCGCCATTGCCTGGAGCCTTGCCGGAGGGTTTGGCAAAAGTGCCGGAGAGCTCTGCTTCGCTCTCGGCGCTCAGCACAATGGGATAATAGCCGCTCGCAAGCGGCAACTTCGCCACGTCCGCCTTCACGCCAGCGGGCAACCCGGTGATGCTAATGTCCAAAGGTTCCGGCGGTATCGTGGCGTCCCCCTGCTTCTCCAGCAACAGCAACCCATGGCCTCCGCGCGGAACGCTGATGCTATGCCCTGTTTTGAAGAGCGGCAGGAGCGTCATCACTTCCACGGAAGCCGTCGTCAAGTTGACTTGTGGATACGCTTCATCAACCACCAACCGGTAGCTAAAGTTATTTCCGCCTTGTCCCCGAGTGTCAGCGACCCGAACGGTCACCTCTTCGCCCATCCCTTTGACAATCAGAGTAGAATCCATGTCGTTACGCGACCGGTCATCGTTTTCCAAAGGAGTCGCCGACTTATCGCCGAACAACACTGTGAGCTTGGAGTCCAACGGCGAACGCAGACGGCGGGCAAAGACGTCCACGCGCCACGATTTGTCTTTGGGAAGACGGAAACGGTACCAGTCCTCCTCCTCCGATTTTTCAATACGTCCCTCCAGTGCAAAGGGTGGCACTGGCAAGACCTGCGCTGTGTCGCGAGTCCGGTGCTCCAGCACCTCTCGCAGACTAGGCTGGGAACTGGCCATCATGAAAACCGGCCCCGTGCCTGTACTCTTCTCATGCTTAGGCAGAACCGTTTCCGGCTTATCGAATACCCAGCTACCGTTTTTAGATCCCAAAGGCGAGAAATTGAACGTCTGCCGCTCGGGCAGCTTGAGCGCTTGCCGGATGACGCCGCGGACATCGCCCAGCATCTCAACCTCAAGCGATTTTCCTGTGGTGCCGCCAAGCGGAAAGACACTCGTGACCTGTGGATAGTCGCCAACATGCATCACATAGAGGCACTCGCTCCCCATGCCATACCGCGCATCGTTTTGGTGGGCACCGTTGAGCGAGTCGCGCAATGCGATCGTGTAACGCCCGGACTGCGGTGCCACAAAGCTTAGGGCAGGGTCATGGTAGTAGAGTTGCGAGGTGTCTTTCTCGTGCAAAAGCCGCCCATCTGGCGCCCACACTTGAAGCACGGCATCCAGATCCGTGGGAGAAATGCGATACGCCAGCACTTCCAAACTGCACCGCTGCCCTTGTGCCAGGTCCACCGCATACCAGTCGGTCTCCGAGCCAATGATGTGCCCCCAAACCGTTCGGTCCATCGGAATGAGTTGGGCGGTCTCGCGTTTTGCCGTGGCTGCGGTCTCCGCTACAATCGGGAGCCTGTTGACATGCAACGTACGCGGATTCGAAATGCCAGTGCGAGTGCGGACGTGGAGCGCCACAGTTCCCACGGGTAAATCGGCAGCAAACTCCAGTTCCACGGCTACCTCGTCCTTTTCGGGTGTCTTGGGGGAAGCGGCGATGACTTTTCTTTCACCGATCCTCTGAACCCGTACTCCAGCGTCACGGCACATCACCTCCTCGATATCGCTTAATCGCACGCCGCGAAGCACCACCTCCTGGCGCGTGCCGGCCTGTGCGCACGGTGGCTCAATACCGAGCAAAATAGGGGTGCCTGTCTCCGCACTGTGCGAGCGCGCGAGGGGAAGCAACGCGACGAACGCACACAGATGTTGGAAGTAACGCTTCATGCGAATCCGAATGTGGGGCGTTAAGCGAGGATGTCCTGCACCACTTTGCCGCCGTTAATGGCGATCGGGCGTGTGCCCATCGCCATCAGCCTCTTTTCCGGGGAGATACCCATGAGATGGAAAATGGTCGCGGCCAAATCTTCCGCCGCTACGGCGCCTTCCATAGGCTCCGCGCCTGTCGCATCCGAGACTCCATGCACAAGGCCACGCTTCACCCCACCGCCCGCCAGCGCCACGCTGAAACACTTTGCCCAGTGATCGCGTCCGCCGGCACTGTTCATCTTTGGAGTGCGCCCAAAATCCGTGGACACCATAACTAAGGTTTCATCCAGCATCCCGCTTGCCGCCAGGTCAGCGATGAGTGCCGCATACGCTTGGTCGAACTGCGGCAATTGATCTGTAACACCCTTTTTCAAATTTTGATGATGGTCCCAAGAGCCATAAGAAACCGTCACGAAACGAACGCCAGCTGCCACTAACCGGCGCGCCATCAGCATCCCCTGACCCGCTAGATTCTTCCCGTAGCTCTCGCGTACCGCTTCCGACTCTGCCTTCAAATTGAAGGCTTCGCGCGCTGCGGGTGATGAAATCATCGAATAGGCGTTTTGGTAAAACTTACCCATCGGTTCTACAGCGCCGCTTCGAGCCAGGTGCGCGTGGTGAGCATCCACAACATCCTTTAAAGAACGCCGCGTTTCGAAGCGTGGGTGGTCCACACCGGCCGGCAAAACAAGATCCTGTACCGTGAAGCCCGGTTGACTCGGATCGCCGCCGACGCTAAAGGCTCCAAACGTCGGACTCAAATAACCCGTGCCCGACTGTGCAGGCGTCGACGGGATGCTCACAAAAGGCGGCAGATCTTTAAGACTCCCAAGCTCATGCGAGACAATGCTGCCCATGCTCGGATACATCACCGCCGGACTCGGCCGCCAGCCTGTGAGCATGGTCATTTGCCCGCGCTCATGCGCTGACTCCGTGTGCCAAACTCCGCGTAGAAGGGTCAGTTTGTCTGCAACACCTGCCGTCTTGCTGAGCAATTCACAAAGCTGCATCCCCGCCACCTTCGTCCCGATCGCACCAAACTCGCCGCGATACTCCGCGGCTGCATCCGGCTTGGGGTCCCACGATTCATGCTGTCCCAGTGCCCCGGGCAAAAAGATGTGAATCACCGACTTCGCCTTTGCGACGGGCCCGGCAGGACGTTCTTCGGCCTGCAAGGAAAGACACTGCCCCAATGAAAGACTCAGGCAACTGCCGACTCCCACGCGGAGGATTTGACGACGGGAAATCGAGGTGGATGCTTTCATAGAAGTCTAGAAACTACTCAGAAATATCTTGAGCCGAGAAACCAAGGTCCCCGCATGAACGTAATAAATGCTTCTCCATCGCCCGCCGTGCGGCCTCACTCTCCCGACCAAGAATTGCTGTCAAAATTTCTGCGTGCTCATCCACGGTGCGGACACTGGTGCGTCCGCGATAACCCCTAGCATGGCTCGTTTCACGCAGTTCGGCCAAAGACTCCAGCAACAGCCTCGCGATCTGGTTCCCTGACGCATCGGCAATCGCACGGTGAAACTCCATATCCGCCACCACCAAGGATTGGGGATCGGATGCCGCGAGCAAACTTTGGTGTGCCGCTTCCATTCGCTTCATCTCGGCACGCGTCGCATGCTGCGCTGCACGCTGCGCGTTGTGGGGCTCAATCATGTAGCGCACCTGAAAAAGCTGCCTCATCCGTTCCTTTTCATTTGGCACCAATAACTCCAACGATGCCGAGATAGGTTTGTGCAAACGGTCCACCACACGCGTGCCCTGGCCTTGCCGTATCTCCAACAGACCTTGGAGCTCCAAACGCTTCGTGGCCTCACGCAACACATTCCGACTCACTCCGAGCTTTTCTGCGAGCTCCCGCTCTGCGGGCAATTTCGCCTCCTGCCCTGGATCAACTCTCAGCATTGTTGCCAATTGCTCAAACACCTTTTCCACCAATGTGGGTGGACGGAGAATGGATTCAAATGCTGCGCTGGTCATTTGGTTCTTTGGTAGGACCAGTGATGCTTTAAGTCAATTACGAAAGAGCCGCCGCTGGCGCTTGCCGCTTTGAAACCCGCTGAATTCAGCGCAATCTCGATGAAATGAATTCCTTTTGCCCTATTTTTGGAAGCGCTCGCGCGCGGCGTCGTCAAGGGGCGCGCTAAAAGAATTTCCTTTTTGCGCACGTATGGAGGAAGGCGCCGAACCACTATTGCATTGTTGCTGGCACTTGAAATCCCCTCATGGTGATGCGTGTAAAAAAATGTTCTCGCGAGGGTTCGGCACTGTTTTCTGCCAGGAAGAATGACGGGCATTGTTTCCACAAAGGACCGTTTGCAGGAGCGACAGAAAAAACGCCTGCACTGGAAGAGCCGGGCTCGGGGCCCGAGCTCGTCATAATTGGAGATTTCCTTATTCCCGAATATCAGATCCCTTAAATGTTGATTTACAGGGATTTCTACCTTGAAAGTGGTGCACTCGACGGGGGTCGAACCCATAACCTCAGCCTTCGGAGGGCTGCGCTCTATCCAGTTGAGCTACGAGTGCTTTCGCCTCCACATTACGCCGCTCGGGCCTTTCCGGGTCAACTAGAAAACCACAAACACCTGCGGCTCCTTTTCATGCCGCAGGCCTTTTGCTCAAAAACGCGACGCCCTTTGCGCCGACGCCCAACCGCCAAAAGTCCCTTCTTTGTGAAGGCGTGTGCGTCACTTCCACATTTAATCCGGCAACCGAGTCCCTCAGCCGCAGCCCCCCTGTCATCCCAAAAAAAAGAGGCACTCCGTTTCCAGAGCGCCTTTTTTTGATTCAATACTTTCCCCTCGCCTAGAAAGGAATGTCGTCGTGTTCCACGTCCAGATCCGGATCGGCAGGAGGACGGGAAGGAGCGGGCCTTGCCGACTCGGGACGGGGCTGAGGACGACGCGCCACGGCACGGTCCGCTTCGTCGTATTCGCCGCCACCGCCACCCGAAGGACCGCCTTCGCGACCGCCATCACGCGAGCCGAGGAGCTGCAAGGTCTCGCCCACGACGCGCATCTTGGAGCGTTTCTGGCCGGTCTGCTTGTCGTCCCATGTGTCGAGCTTTAGACGGCCTTCAATGTAGACAGGACGGCCCTTTTTCAGGTATTCGCCAGCGATTTCCGCGAGACGCCCGTAAAGAACGATGTCCACGTAGGTGGTCTCTTCGCGCTTTTCCCCGGAGTCCGTGGTGTAGTTCCGATTGATGGCCAAAGCGATATCGGCAATCGCACTGCCCTTTGGGGTGTACTTGATTTCAGGATCACGGGTCAAATTACCGATCACCATTACCTTGTTCAGATTTGCCATAAATCAATTTGGTTTCGTTTCGATTGGAAAAGAGGGACTGAAGCCTTCGGCCCACGCCACACCATCCCCAACCAATTCGGCTCAGGCTGCCCGAGGGGTCCTGACTTTCACCGGCTTGGCCGCACCAATGCGGAGATAATGCTGGCGATAGACGCTTTCGTCCAATTTCAGCTTCGCCTGAAGTTTTGCGAGAGTCGGAGCGGCCGCATGGAACACAAAGTTCACATAAAAGCCGCTGCCCAAGTCGCCTGCATTGTAGGAAAACTGACGGTTGCCCATCTTCTGTACCTGCTCGATGGGAGCGCCTTCCTTTTTAAAATCGGCTTCCAGCCGCTCAATGACTTCTTTAGCGCCATCTTCGCTGCCCTTAACGTTCAAAATCAACAGTCCTTCGTATCGGTTCTTCATCTCGTATAAAAGTTGGTCAGCCAGCTTGGGGATAGAATCCACAGCGGTCAATTAAAAGCGTTCATTGCCGGCTGAAGACCTTCCCGCTGCACCATCCGGACGGCGTCCTCGCTTCGGGCCAGCATTTCTTCTACCGCGAGACGTTCGTCTTTGCGGAACTTGCCCAGAACGTGGCCGACGGCCTCCCCTGGGGCGGCGCCGCCGATGCCCAGACGCAGGCGCGCGACATCCTGCGTTCCAAGGGCTTCCATGATCGACTTCATCCCATTGTGGCCGGCTGCCGAACCCCCGGCACGCAACCGCAGGCGTCCAAGAGGCAGCGCCATTTCATCGAGAACGACCAGGATTCCATCCGTGGGGATTTGATAAAAACGCGCAACGGCCGCTACAGCCCGGCCGCTGAGATTCATGAACGTTTCGGGTTTGCACAAAACGACCCCCTCCACCCGGGTAATCTGCGCCTGCCAGGCGCGCTCCCGTTTCCAGTCTGAAACACCTTGGGCCATACGATCCAGGACCATAAAGCCCACGTTGTGGCGCGTATTTTCATACTCCGCACCCGGATTTCCAAGGCCGACGACAAGACGAAGGGGAGACATTGGTGAAAAACTCTGGAGTACGGGCGACGAGAGAAGCGGCCGGTACAAAACAACAAACGCCGTCCCCGGAGTTCGGCGGACGGCGTTTGAAAAACTTGAAGAAGACTACTTCTTTTCAGCGCCTTCGACGGCCTTCTTCTCACGGATGACTTCGGGCTGCGAAGGTCCTTCGGAAGCTGCGGTTTCGTCAGCCACGGTCGCACCCGCGATACGGAGGACGGTCAATTCGCCCTCACCCCGGAATGCAACGCCCGTAGGGAGGTGCAGGTCACGAATGTGGATGGCGTCGCCCACGTTGAGGGCGCTCACGTCTACAGTGATGATCTCGGGAAGATCTTTGGGCAGACATTCCACTTCGATGCTGTGCAGGAGCAGTTCAAGGCGGCCGCCGTAGGTTTTCACGCCGACGGGTTCGCCATGAGTTTCCACGGTGACGTGTGCGTGAAGCAGTTCGTCCGCGGAGACGGCGTGGAAGTCCACGTGCAAAATGGTCTGGCGCACGGCGTGGTGCTGCACATGCTGGATGAGCGCCAGTTTGCTGGAGGTCTTGCCGTTTTCATGAATCTCCAGTTCCACGAGCATCTGCTCGCCTGTGGAGCGTTTGAGGACGTCCACGAATTCGCGCGCACCCAACTGTAGGTTGATTGATTCCTGCTTTGCGCCGTAAATGACTGCGGGCACTTTGCCCTGAGCGCGGAGCTTCTTCACTTCTGTGCGTCCTGCCCCAGTACGAGTCTGGGCCGAGAGTTTAATTTGCTTTGCCATAATCTGTTTACACCTTCTCTTTTTTGCTGATTTCGAAAAGGGAACTCACGGATTCATCATCGTGAATGCGCTTGATCCCCTCCCCTAGAAGCTCCGAAATACAGAGCGTCGTGATTTGAAAATCCGGCACCGAACGCACCGGAACACTGTTTGTAGTGATCAGTTCGCTGATCGCACTTTTCTGAAACCGCTCCACTCCAAGATCTGAAATAACGGCGTGGCTCACACACGCAATCACTTTGCGCGCCCCACGATCCTTGAGCGCACGGGCGGCACTTACCAGCGTGCCCGCCGTTTCGGTCAGGTCGTCGACAAGAATCACGTCGCGACCATCCACCTCGCCGATGACATTCATGGCTTCGGTTTCAGTCGCGCTCTTGCGACGCTTGGCGACGATTGCCAGGCTGGTGCCCAGATTTTCCGCATAGGAGGAGGCCATTTTGAGCCCACCCACGTCGGGAGAAACCACCACCGGATTCACAAAGTCTCTCGAGTGAAGATTTTTAACAATCACCGGGGCTGCGTAAAGATGATCGACTGGAATGTCGAAGAAACCCGCCACCTGTTGGGCGTGGAGATCCATGGTCAGGACACGGTTGACGCCCGCGGCGGTGAGCAGGTTGGCAATCAGCTTGGCGGTGATGGGGACGCGAGGTTGATCCTTGCGATCCTGTCGGGCGTAGCCAAAAAAGGGAATCACCGCGGTGATTCGTGCGGCGCTGGCGCGGCGGACGGCGTCCACCATGATCAGAAGCTCCATGAGGTTCTGGTTGGTGGGAGGGCAGGTCGGCTGCACGATAAAGACATCCCGACCGCGGATGTTCTCGTTGATTTTCACGTAGGTCTCCCCGTCCGGAAACGAGGTCACTGTCGCATCCCCAAGCGGGACACCAATGTACGCGCAAATCCGCTCGGCCAGCACGCGGTGCGCCGACCCAGTCAAAACTTTCATCTCAGTAGATACGCGAAACATGGGGAAAAGGGGGTCAGAATCTAGGCATCAGCCGCCAAAATACAATTGCAAAATCAAACCTTAGTCATTCCGTCCAGAATCAGAGGTGCCAGACTCGTAAACAGGATGACGGAACGCGCTGACAATGAAGCCGGCGCCAATCAAAATAAGGAATAGAGATAAAAAAACGCCCCGGGGCATTCCGAAATTAAAATCTTCGGGCTGCCGGAACTGTTCTCCCAGGATGCGCAAAAGCGCGTACAACACGAAAAAAGTTCCCGTTAAAACGCCGCGAGGCACACGAAACTTCGTTCGTATGATCCAGAGCGTCGTAAATAGAACCACACCCTCCAATAAAGCCTCGTAAATCTGCGAGGGATGGCGCGCGGGCAACACCTCCCTGAGGACCTTCTCCAAATCTGCGGCGGCCGGACCACCGATGCGGATCAATTCCAAAGCGCTATCGGGCGCCAGCTCGGCAAAGGAGGTTTTTTCCAGCAATTCAGGACGCTCCCGTAACTCCGTGGGAAACTGGACCGCCCAAGGGAGGTTCGCAATCCGGCCGTATAACTCCCCGTTGATAAAGTTTGCCATGCGCACCAAAAAAAGGCCTGGGGGCGCCACCGTCACAAGACCGTCGCCCACCCCGGTCCAGGAGATACCGTGCCTTCGAGCATAGTAAAAGGTGAACACGACTAGGCCCAAGATACCGCCGTGGCTGGCCATGCCGCCCTCCCATACCCGCATGAGGCTGAGTGGATCGGCCAGCAACTTTGGAAAATCATAAAGGAGCACAAACCCCACACGGCCCCCGATCAGGACCCCGAAAAGAGCCGACCAGGTGATGAAATCACTCACCGACTCGGGTTTGAGTGGGACAAGACGCCTCTCCGCCAACCAGAGAAGAAGCCGGTAGGCGGCCAGAAAACCCAGGACGTACGCGAGTCCGTACCAACGGACGCCAAAGCCCTTGGAAAACTCAAAAACAAACGGACTCAGCCGGTGTAGATAAAAGTGCTCCATACCAAAAATGCACCGGGTCAAGCGCCCCCTCCACACCCCCGCTGCCAGCGTGCTGGGGAGGGCACCGAGGGTTCAGAGTGTGCGGCCCCCAGGGTTCTAGGGCTTCAATTCCCCGCCAGTCTGCACGTCGACGATCATGAACTGCTCATGATGGAAGGTGGGATCCGCCCGGAAAGTAAGGCGCCCGGCGTATTTGCGCTCAATTTCAACCAGCAACTCCTCGTCCTCGGCACGCAAGCGCTGCAACACGTGGGGGTTGACTGTCACCTTCAGTTCGTGAATATCGGGCCACTTACGGAGTACCAAGTGCAGAGCGCGCTGCAGTTCAACGCTCATGGTCATGGAGCTCTTCACCTTACCTCGACCGTTGCAATAGGGGCAGGCCTCGTACACAGCGCCGGAAATCGACTCCTGTGCGCGTTGCCGGGTCATTTCCATCAGACCCAGCGGGGAGATGGGAAGCACATGCGTCTTGGCCTTGTCCCGCTTGAGGCGCTCTTTCATGCGCTGGTAAACCGTTTGCTGATCCTTGCGGCTCTTCATATCGATGAAGTCCCCGATGATCAACCCACCGATGTTGCGCAACCGCATCTGGCGCGCCATTTCATCGGCCGCTTCCATATTGGTTTGAAGGATGGTTTTCTCCACATCCTTGCCCCCTTTGTTGCGGCCCGTATTCACGTCGACGGCAATCAGCGCCTCGGTTTCGTCAATCACGATGTAGCCACCACAGGGCAGCCAGACTTGGCGATGAAAGGCGTCGTCAATCTGCTTCTGAACGCCGAAATGTTCGAAAATAGGCTGGGTGCCGGCGTAGTGCTGAATCCGGCTCTTGGAACGCTTGGAGATCTGGCCAACCAGCTCGCCCATGCGTTTGACGGCCAGTTCGTCGTCGCAATGCACCTCGTCAATTTCATCCGTGAGGAAGTCGCGCACGGTACGCTCAACGAGGTCGGGTTCCTCGAAGGCACAAACCGGAGCGGGACGCCTGTTGACGGTGTCCTCGATTTTGCGCCACTGCTCCAAAAGAAGGCCCAAATCGCGAACAAAATACCTCGCCCGCTGACCCTCGCCCACAGTGCGGATAATGACCCCCATACCGGGAGGTACATCCAACTCGCGCAGAATTTTGCGGAGGCGCTCGCGCTCCTTTGGGGACTCAATTTTGCGGGAAATCCCGCTCTGATCGCTGTAGGGCATCAGCACCAGATAACGCCCGGGCAGGGAAACGTTTGTGGTGATACGAGGGCCCTTGGTGGAAATCGGTCCCTTGGTGACCTGGACAAGCACTTCGCTTCCGATGGGGTAAATATCGGGGATATCCTTGGCCGTGATGCGTTTTTTGTCGTTGCCACCGCCGCCGCCGCCACGACCGCGATCGACCTGCTCCACCCCGCTGTCAAGGGCAGCGGGGAGGGCGTCCCAAAAATGAAGGAAAGCGTTCTTCTCGAAGCCGATGTCCACGAACATGGCCTTGAGGCCGTGTTCAATATTTTTGACACGCCCCTTGAAAATGGAGCCGACAATATTGCGGTCCGTCTGCCTCTCGATGGAGTACTCTTCGAGCACTCCATTTTCAAGAAGTGCAACTCGGCGCTCCAGTTTCTCAGAGCTGATAATCAATGTGTTGCCGGTACGACGGGGCGTAAGCCCGAGCAGGCGTTTGACGCGTTCGGTCATGGATAAAAATTTTGTGAAAAGGGTTGAAAGCACTGGGTATCAGCGGGGCAATTTGCCCGCAGGTGAAAGGGGTGTAGCTGGGATGGGGTCTGACTTTCTAGGGCCGAAGAGCTTTTCAAAGAAGCTTCTTTTCTCACGAGCTTCGTCAACCTGTGTTTTTTTCGACACACTGCCCCGCTCGTCAGCATCCGCCTTGATGTCAGGTGTCGCCTCGGGGGCCGTTTTTTTCTTCGGCACTTTGACAGCGGTGTCTGCGTGGTGCTCCGCCGTTTCCTTGTCCGACTCCCCTGCAATCAGGGTGCCCGTCTTGTAGTTTACTTCGTCAATTTGGGCAAAACTTCCGCGAGCGGGCTCCAACCAGGCCAGGCCCGGGTCAAACCCCTTTTCCAAAGCGAGGGACTGTTCCAAAATCCGCTGGGCGATCGGGGCCGAAACACCCCCGCCCGATTTCGCGCCCTGCACAAACACGCAAACCGCGAACTTCGGTGTTTCATAGGGGGCGAAACTGATGAACCACGTGTGGTTGTCTTTTTCCTTTTTCCCATTCACGTCCCGCCAAAACTGGGCGGTGCCCGTCTTTCCCGCCACTTCCACGCCCTTGACCTGTGCTCTTTTGCCGGTGCCGCCCGGTTCGTTCACCACCTTCCACATGCCCCGCCGCACCATTTCAATTTCTTCGTCGGTAATTCCTGACTCGTGCAAATCCGTGCGCATCAGAGGAGCCGCCGGTGCCACCAAAAGACCCGTTTCAGGATCCACCGCGTCTTTCCCTTCGCCATCGGTTACACGCGCCACCAGTTTTGGAGTAAAGCTGCGGCCCCGGTTTGCGACCGTGGCGGCCACCATACACATTTGCAGAGGGGAGGCCTCCACGGACCCCTGCCCGATCGCTACGTTAGCGGTGTACCCATTGGACCAACGCTCCTGCGGATTTACCGCCTTGAGCCACTCAGGACTGGGTAAAATGCCGGGATCCTCTCCCGTCAGGGGTATCCCGCTTCTTTGGCCAAGCCCCAACGCCTTGCCTACCTCCACGATCTGGTCGATCCCTGCCGCATTGCCCCATTGGTAGAAAAAAGCGTTGCAGGAGTACTTCAAGGCGTCTGGAAGAGACAATGAGCCGTGCGGAGCCTGGTGTTTGTCCACCACCCAACACTTCATAAATTTGTTCCCGTAGGAAACTCCACCCGAACAGGAAAAAGTGTTTTTAACGGTCAACCCCTTGCGTAACCCGGCCAGGGCGGAAACCGTTTTGTAGGTGGAGCCGGGAGCGTAACCCTGGATGGCCCGGTTGGTCAGCGGGTTGCTGTCATCCGAGCAGATCCAATCCCAGTCGTCCTTCGAAATGCTCGGGATAAATACATTCGGGTCGTATGAAGGCACCGAGGCCATCCCAAGCACCTCCCCGTTGTTGGGATCCACAACCACGGCGGCCGCGCGTCCCACGCCCGCGTCGCGAAGCGCCCGCTCCACGATATACTGAATCCGCGCATCGATGGTGAGATAGACATGGTGGCCCTGCTTGGGCTCAACCCGGCGCACCTCCCCATCGATGACCCCTTTTAAATTGCGCTGCATGACACGCACGCCCGGAGTCCCTCGGAGCCATTTGTCCAGATTGGATTCGATCTGGGATTTGCCCTCGGAATCGGGCTGGTAGAAGGTGTATTTGGAAATATCCGGCAACTTGTCGATGTCCCGCGGCGCCCCCACATACCCCAGCATGTGCGCCCCGAGCGCCCCGTAAACATACTGGCGCACCGGGCGGAGTGCGATTTCCACCCCGGGCAGTCCCACGTCGTTTTCAGAGAACCGCGCGATGGTTTTAAAATCCAACTCCTCGATGTAGGCAAACGGGACCTCGGTATTATTGCGATAGTGGCGCTGCAGGCGCACCGAGTTGTAGTCTTTCGCAAGATTCAAATCCCTTAACCGGGGAATAATCGTACTGTTCACAATCTGGACGACATCCTCTTCGCGTTTTTCCTTGAGCATCTGGTGCACCGGAGCGGTGTAGGTAGAGACGGGAGGTTTCCCGTAGTTTTGCCGGTAACCGCGCACCATATCTGGCAGATAAAAATCCACCTCGTAGCTGGCCCGATTTCCAACAAGGGTGAGCCCGTTGCGATCCCGGATCTCGCCACGCACGGAGGGAATGCGCACGGTGACTTCGGAACGAGAGGCTATTTTACGCGCCCACCGCTCCCCGTGCGCCACTTCCAGCCACCAAAGACGGCCCACCAGGACGGACAATCCGGCGACCATGACAAAGGCCATGAAATAGAGGCGGAGTTCGGGGTTGGGCCCCTTGGAACTGCGCCGCGTGTTCTCTGTCGCGCTCATTCCTCAACCTCCTTCTCCGGCCTGTAATGCTGGTGGCCAATGAGGCGGGCAATGTAGCCCAGTACAAAAAACAGAAACGGGGAAAGGACAAGAGCCACCACGCCCGCGCCCAAAATGCGCCCCCAGATCAATGGAGAAAATTCGAACCGGAGGGGTTCGCGCCTCAGTGAAATCATCAGATACTCCGCCCCCACCAGGACGGACGTGGCCAGGCCGCTAAAGAGGCAGTGCACCTCCCAGCGCCTGCGCAGGAACAGCGGTCTCAACCCACTCATGAGCACCCCCAGCACGGCATACACCAAAACAGACCATCCCACCCCCAGTTCCACCGTCTCCTCCACCCACTGGGAGTGCAACAAATCCCACATCACCCCGCTCAGAAACGCGAGAAAGAGCATGCCTCCCGTTGAAAACGAAAGCGCTCCATAAAGAAATACGATCGGCATGAGAAAAACACGCGCCCCCCAAGGCGGCACGGCGCCAAAAAAATGCTGCGCCACCAAGGAAAGAAACAAGGCTGCGATGACAATTCCAAAAAACATGGCTCTCAGCTTGGCCTGGCACACGGGGAAAAAGCCGCCCGCAAGCAGTCGAAGGGCCTCGGGGCGTTGGGCGCTATGGAAGAAGCCGTGCTCATTTGGGGTCGCTCACCACCACAAAAATATCCTGAAGGGTCGTCAGGTCGACGGCTGGCACCACCGAAGCGGCCCCGTCCAGTTCTCGCACACGAAAATCCTGAACCACTCCCAACAAAATGCCGGAGGGAAAAACGCCGCCCACCCCCGAAGTGAGCACTTTCTGCCCGCTTTTCAAACCCGCCTGCTTGGAGAGAAAAAACATCGAAACCATCGGCGCCGAACCACTCGAAGCGCGGTCTCCCCGGACGATCCCCTGCTCCCGGGAATTTTCAACGCTCGCCGCGACCTTGCAGTTTTCATCTGAAACAAGGATCACCACCGATGAATGCTCCGAGACGGCCGTGGTTTTGCCCACCAGCCCTTCCTCGGTGAGGACAGGCATGTCCCGACGCAATCCATCCTCGCTGCCGCGGTCGATGATGACTTGGTTGAACCAGGTGGAAATGTCGCGCCCGATGATTTGGGCGGGCATGAGCTTGAACACCGCCCGCTCGCGGTAGCCGAGCGCCTTGCGCAGTCGGTTGTTCTCAGACTCCATGCCGCGCAACGTCTGGTTGGTGGCGCTCAGTTCGCGGGTCGCCACGCGCAGGGTGTGCACTTCTTCCTCCAAAGACTCAAGCGACTTGAGCCCCTCCCTGAACGCTGAGAATTTCCGCTCCAAAGAAGACCCTGATTTGAGAAAAGGCGTCAGCACCCCCAAAAAAGAGGCCTGAAAACTGCGCAATGCCGACGGACTACCGGCTCCCAGGATCAAAACGAGAAAGGACGCGATAAACACAACGGTCGCCACCAGCTTGGAACGCATCCTCATAAACGCACAATTTCTATCAAAGCCTTAAAGCCGTCTGCAGCCGGCGGGAGGGACGGATTCAAACGCCCTTCGCTCGACAAACAGGCCCTTCTAGTGGTGCCGCGTGTCGGTTTGGGTAGCCACTTGGCGCAGGAAGTTAAGTTCCTGCAGGGCGCGCCCCGTGCCCTCCGCCACAGCACTCAGGGGATCCTCAGCCAAATGCACGGGCAACCCCGTCTCCTCGGTAAGAAGCTTGTCCAAGCCCCTCAACAAGGCGCCCCCGCCCGCCAGGACGAGACCACGATCTACCAAATCAGCCGACAATTCTGGAGGGCAACGCTCCAAAGCGACCCGCACGGAGTCAACGATCGTGGAAATCGGCTCAAGAAGCGCCTCTCGGATCTCCTGAGAGGTGATGGTGAGCGTCTTGGGCAACCCAGCCACCAGATCCCGGCCCTTGACTTCCATCGTCGCCTCCCGCTCCAACGGATAGGCCGAACCAATTTTGATTTTAATGTCCTCTGCAGTGCGCTCCCCAATCATCAAATTGTATGCCCGCTTCATGTACTGGGTGATCGCCTCGTCCAGTTCGTCACCCGCCACCCGGACGGAACGGGAATACACGATGCCCGAGAGGGAAATGAGGGCGACTTCCGTCGTCCCACCGCCGATATCAATGATCATGTTGCCGGCAGCATCCTGCACGGGCAGGCCGCAGCCGATCGCCGCAGCCATCGGTTCCTCAATCAAATGCACCTCGCGGGCGCCTGCGCGCAGCGCGGAGTCCTTCACCGCGCGTTTTTCAACCTCGGTGATCCCGGACGGCACCGCCACAACCACCCGGGGGCGGGGCCTGAAGAAGGTCCGCCTCCCATGCACCTTGAGGATAAAATGCCGGAGCATGGCCTCGGTGATTTCAAAATCCGCAATCACCCCGTCCTTGAGGGGCCGGATCGCCACAATATTTCCAGGGGTGCGCCCGAGCATCCGCTTGGCCTCGTCGCCAACAGCCAAAACGCGATTGGTGCCCGCCTGAACGGCGACGACAGATGGCTCGCGCAGGACGATGCCGTGGTCCTTCACATACACCAGCGTGTTGGCCGTCCCCAAATCGATGCCTATATCGTTGGAGAAAAGTCCTAAAACTCCGTTAATCATGGTTAAATCCCTGAAATTGAAAACAGTCTGCAAATGCCCCCCTGCTTGCGAAAGGCTGCTGCGCTCTGACAACAAGCCAGACCCAACCCCTGTCCAAAGGAACGTTTCTTCATAATACTACAGTTAGGAGCACCGCCTCACTAGCGTCAAAACGAAATAAGATTCACCTAAAGGCCACCCAACACCACGCCCTCCCCTTTTTGCCCCCGATTTCAGGAACAGACTGAGGACCGGATCAAAAAAGGGGCGAAAAAGCGTCGCCCTCATTTCACAAGGGGCATTGCCCCATTTTTGGCTGCCTCCCACACCTTGACCAACAGCGCCCAGACCACCTCACTGAAGTCCTCCGCATTCCCCTGCAGCGCCCTCCCAAAACCAATCCAGTCCACGCCTGCCGCCGTCAGGATCAAAAACAGGGTCACCACGGCCAAATTCACAAGATAGATTACCACAAGAGAGAAAAAATTGCCGTGCATTCTCAGATCACTCTGCCCTTTGCGGATCATCCAGGCTGTGTACGAAAAATGGAACCCCCACCCCATCCCCATCAGCAAATCAAAAATCGCCACCGCCGAAATACTCCCCCCAAGCAAAGCAAAGGGCGCCACCTGCTCTAGCGGATGGACCAACTGGACGAGTAAAAACGCCCCGATCAATACCACGCACGGCAGCGGGTAAAAATAAGGGGCCAGCGTCACGAGCACCGTCGGTTTGTTGGTGAGGATATGACCGTGATCGTCATTCACGGTAATTTCTCCCACCGCCCCGTTGCTCTGCCACGTCCAAATCGCGTGCGTGTACTCGTGAATCCGCACGTACATCTTGAGTAAAGGAGGCTCGCCCCGGAGATAAAGCCCTCCGCTGAAAGCCAGCAGCCACACCACCACCCCCAGCATGAAAAACCAGAAGTCCTCCGTCATCCAATACCTCTGGTGCACCGCCGCCCGGCTGAAAGCCCCGACGAAACTCACCGTCCACACCCAAGCCACGGGGAGAAGGAACACGCCGACGATGTTTTTAAGAACCGTGAGCCGCACGCGGCCCCGAAGCCGCCCGTCCGTGGGACAAGCGGCGTCCTCCTCGGACACAGCGCGGGCTGAAGACACACGCGCCTTTTGGGCCACCCCTCGGCCGCCCTTTACCGCAGGGCTTTTGCCTCCGGGCCCCCGCGCGGCCGACGCCTTTTCTCTGTGGGAAGAAGACCGGGACGCGCCCCCTACAGAGGCGGAGGAGGCCGCGGCGGCACGTAATTTGGCCTCCTTCTCCTGTACGGCGCGCTGTCCAGGCCCCCCTCGAAAAATCGGCTCGGGACGGTTCATACGGACTGCGGATTCACCCCGATCAGGTTAAGGTTTCCCGACCCCGACCCCTGCTAGGAACGGCCCATGTAATGGCCGGTGCGGGTGTCAATCTTAACCAACTCACCCTCCTTGATAAAGAGGGGCACGGTCACGACTTTCCCCGTCTCTAGGGTGGCAGGCTTCTGGACGTTGTTGGCACTGTCGCCGCGGACACCTTCAGCGGACTCCGCCACGCGCAAATTCACAGAAGCCGGGAGATCGATGCTGGCCGCCTTCCCCTCGACATAGAGCACCTCCACCTGAAGATTCTCCGTCAAATACTCCTTGGCATCTCCCACAAAAGCCTCGTCAAAAGTCACCGTTTCGTAGGACTCCGGATCCATGAAGTTGTAGCTGCCCTGGTCCTTATAGGAATATTCCAGAGTCTGACGGTGCACTTCCACCGTCTCCACCTTGTCAGTCGAACCAAAGCGGACATCAGCGGACTTGCCCGTCCCAATGTAACGAATGATGGCCTGCACAAAGGCGCGGAGGTTGCCTGGGGTGCGGTGCTGCACTTCCAGAACAATCGCGGGATTGCCATTGTAGCGAATACACATGCCTTTGCGGAGGTCGTTAGCTGCTGCCATGATACGAAATCGGTTTAAAGTTGGGTTGAAACTGGGGTGAAAAAACGAATAAGGAACGGCTGACGAAGGAATAAGAAACCACGTTCACCCGGACGGCTTATTCCTCGAGCTCCAAGGGTGAACAAACAACTATCCACCACCATCCGGTGGCTTGCAAGCGTTCTCCCTCCTGCCGCAGGACGAAACGCCCCTTTCCCTAAGTAACGATTTACCAAACCACTGAAATGCCATTCCACTGGGCGGGCGTGGAAAATCGCAACCATTACGGCGTGACGCCACTCTGGGAAAGGACAGCACTCGCTGCCGCCACGCCCCGCTTTTGGCAAACGTGGCGTTGATGCGTAGTGTCTGTCGATTGATGCATTCGCGAACGGGAAGCATTGATCGCAATTTACTCAGACAGCGTGAGAAACTTAGCCCCCAACCCTTGCCAGCAAAAAGCTCCTCGATCAGAAAATCTGACTTCAAAACAAAAAGCCTTGGGCCCAAACGCCTGGCTGCCGCTCAGGGAAACGCACAGAAGGGCCGCCCCCCCACTAGGGCCGGCCCAACGCCTGCGTCGGAATTTCAAAACGGACTCAGCAGCCTACTTTGGCAGGGCGTCAAAAGCCTTCATCACGTCCTTGGCGTGGTCGGAAGTGGAGGCGCTGGGCATGTTCCAGACGACCTTCCCGTTCTTTACTAAAAAGGACATCCGCTTGGCCATTCCACCCATGAAAGGCACTCCAAAGGCGGCTGCCACCTTGCCTTCTGGATCCGAGACGAGGGTGAAAGGCAGCGTATACTTTGCCTCAAAGCCCTTGAGCGCCTCCGGTTTGTCGCCGCTGACCCCGAGCACCTGAATGCCCTTGCCCTTGAGGGCCGCCCAGTCATCCCGCAGGCTGCACGCCTGCTTGGTGCACCCGGGAGTATCGGCCTTCGGGTAGAAATAGACCAGAGTGGGCCCCTTCGCAAAAACGTCCTTCAAGGCGAGCGGTTGGCCGTTTTGATCCTGCGCGACCACTTCGGGGGCGGCACCGCCGACAGCCAGCGGTTCACCCTTGGCAAACAAAGTCAGCCCAAGGAGGGAAATCAGTGTGGTGAGTATTTTCATTTCATTCACAATGATGCCTTACGGAGGTCAAACTTAGAAGCTCGTTTGCAAACAAGCCACGGTCACAGGATTGTTACTTTTGAAACCGCCCTCGAACCGCTAATGTTGAAAACCTCGCAATCCCTTCCTCATGAAAGCACATCCCGCCTCTCACTTTATATCCCGGGAACTTAGCTGGCTTGAGTTCAACCAGCGCGTACTTTCGGAGGCCATGGACCCCTCCAACCCGCTTCTGGAGAGGGTGAAGTTTTTCAGCATCGTCAGTTCCAACCTAGACGAGTTTTTTGAAGTCCGTGTGGCTGGACTCAAACAACAAATTGAAAGCGACATCGTCGAACGATCCTTTGACGGCCGCACGGCCTCAGAAACGTTCCGGGCCGTCCACCAGCACGTGAGCGAAATGGTAGCCCGCCAGTTTCGTTGCTGGCGCGAAGAATTGATTCCAAAGTTGGCCAAGCACGACATTCGTTTTTTGCGCCCTCAATCCCTCAGCGCAGACCGCCAGGCCTGGCTTCACGAGTACTATCAACAGCAGGTGCGGCCCGTCCTTACCCCTCTGGGCATCGATCCGGTCCACCCCTTTCCCCAACTGCTGAACAAGTCGCTCAACATCATCCTACAGCTTGAAATGGTCCATGACGGCCAGGTCTCCAAGCGCCTCGCCGTGGTCCAAGTTCCGCAGGTTCTGCCTCGGCTTGTTCGCCTCCCCTGCCCTGAAGACCACCATGACTACGTGTTTCTCGGGCACCTCATCGGTCATTACCTGGCCGACATTTTCCCCGGCACAAAAATCCTGGGCTACTGGCACTTCCGTGTAACGCGCAACAGCGAGCTCTACATCGATGAAGACGACGTGCGCAACCTGCTGAGCGCCGTTGAACAGGAGCTCCACAACCGGCGCAAAGGGGCCGCCGTCCGCCTGGAGGTGGACCTGGATACCCCCCATGAAATCTGCCAGTACCTTTTGGAGAATCTGGACCTGAGCGAAGCCGACCTCTACCGCGTCGACGGCCCGCTCAACCCCTCCCGACTCATGGCGATCTGTGCCGGCGATCATTCCCCCGAACTGCGCGACGTCCCCTACGTCGCCCCAGTGGCCGCCCCCATGCGCGAAGTCCCCGACTTGTTTGCCGCCATTCGCCAAAAAGATATTCTGCTCCACCATCCCTACGAAAACTTCGGCTCCGTCGTCGATTTTCTCGAGCAGGCCGCGCGCGACCCACAAGTCCTCGCCATCAAACAAACCCTGTATCGCACCGGGGGCGACGCGCGCATCGTCGGCGCCCTCATGAGCGCTGTGCGCAATGGCAAACAGGTCACCGCCGTCACGGAGCTCAAGGCCCGGTTTGACGAAGCCAACAACATCCTCTGGGCGCGCCGCCTGGAAGAAGCGGGAGTCCACGTCGTCTATGGCATGGCCCACCACAAAGTGCATTCCAAAATGGCCCTCGTCGTGCGCCGGGATGAAGACCAGATCCGCCGCTACCTGCACCTTGGAACGGGGAACTACAACCCTTCCACCGCGAAAATCTACACAGACATCTCCCTCTTCACGGCCCGCCCTGAGTTTGGCGAAGACGCCACAAACCTTTTCAACCTGCTCACCGGCATCGGGCACTTCCAGGGCGCTTCAAAGCTCCTCATCGCCCCCTTTACGCTGCACGAAAAGCTGATGACCCTCATCCACGCTGAAACCGAAAGCGCGCGCGCCGGCAAACCCGCCCGCATCATCGCGAAAATGAACGGTCTCGTGGACCGCGAAATCATCGAAGCCCTCTACGCCGCATCCAGCGCCGGCGTCGAAATCGACCTTATCGTCCGGGGGATCTGCTGCCTGCGCCCCGGCATTCCTGGAGTCAGCGAACGCATCCGGGTGCGCTCCATCATCGGGCGTTTTCTCGAGCACAGCCGCATCTACTATTTCGCCAACAACGGCGAGCCCTTCGTCTACGTGGGAAGCGCGGATTGGATGCCTCGCAATCTCTATTCAAGGGTCGAGGTCGTTTTCCCTGTGGAGGATCCCGCTCTCAAAAACCGGCTCATCGAGGAGGTGCTTGAGCGCCAGTTGGCAGACAACACCAAGGCCTGGATCTTGCAGAAGGACGCTTCCTACAAAAAAGCCCCTTCTACGGAAGAATCCAAACGCAATTCCCAAGTTGAGTTCATGGAACTGGCCTCCCCCACGACGCGCAAACGGGCGGTTCGCCAGCAAGCCAGGCAAAAAATCAGCCTCAGCCGCGCCGCCGCGCCGAAACATTCAAGACCGGCAAAGCAGTCCACCAAGGCCCAACCCGCGGCCAAAGCCAAAAAAAGTGCTAGGCCGAAACGGCCTCTTCACTGACACCCCCCCATTCATAAAAGCGATAAGCCGCCATCGTGATGGTCGCATAATAGGGTGACATTATGGCTAGAGCTCTGTCTGAGCAAAACAAGCTGTGTTCATCTTGGCCCGACGGCGCATTCGCCGTAATGCTGCATTTGCCTCAAAACTCAGCTCCCAAACCTGGCTTGCAATCAGATTGGCTCTCGCGTGGGACTTCAGATGGGTCCACCTATATTCCCCAGGATTGAGCTCGGGCGCGTATTCCGGCAACACGTTCACACCGCGATCTCGTAATTTCTCCTCACGCGATCAAAAATGATCCGAAGCACCCAGAGGTCTACTCCGTAGGGGGTTACAATCTGTCGAGACTGATCCGATCGAATCCTACGTTATCCCATTGAAACGGCCTTTGGGTAATTCTATGGGTAATTCTGGAGGCCGACTTTTGCCACAGCAGCCTCTGTAGGAGATCCTGTGAAACGCCAATCTCGTGATTGAAGTTGGGGGCGTTGAGGCAATGGAGACCAAGGGGGCGTTACCGTTTGGGGGAATACGGCACCGCTGAGACCCTAGCCATCCAGCGTCTATCCGAGGGAGTTCAGGCCCGTTGGGGTAGCACCAATTGGCAGCCCTGATTAATCCGATCACCGGCCAGGCACGGAACGTAGGAGGTCAGGATTCGGAAATAACTTTCGGCACCACCAACGCCCGATTTAACCACTCTCGCGGCGGGTTCGGATGGTTCCGGTGGTACATCTCGAATTCCAATTTGATCTCCGGTTCCTTCACTGCCGCAGTACCGTCAAATTCACCCGCCATCTTCGCATCCGCCACCAGCGCCCCAGCATGTCAAAGACGGCTTCTACGGTGCCGTCTCGTCGCTTGGTGACCTTTGTTGGAATCACCCCCTCAATCATCTGACGCAGGCGATCCCGTTTTTCGTCAATCGCCATCAACGCCCGACTGTGGACCTCACACTGGATTTCTGCGACGCGGCTCTTCACATCCAATCTACGGTAAAGTTTGTAACCCAATGTCCCAGGGTCGGACACATGCGGGCACAGCTTCAGGTAGGCAGCCTTGCGGTCCAAGCCTTCGGCAATGAGCCAAGCGAAGCGTTCGTGGAGACGGTTTTTGAGGCGGGGCATAGTCAGTCTGGGAAAATTGCGCCGGAGGAGTGAACTCAACTCACTCTGTAGACCATTATGCCAATCGACCGAAAAAACACCAACCGACACCTCCGGTTTTCTGACGTAACCCTCTAGGGATTAAATTTCTAAAAATATCTCCACGAAATTCGGGGCAGCGATCGACCGCCGGGTGGGCTTTTTGGCCAAAATTTATCGTAATTTTGAGGGCAGTTAACGCAACCTAAGGGCCAACACTGAACATCCATACCTCTCCGTTATTATTTTATCATAAATAACATATAAGTAATGGGACGGGTGTCCGTGCTAGGGACAGGTAGGTGTCCCAATTTGGGCTCACACCGACTCTTCTCGCCGTTCGCGGATTGCTACCTCCAGTTCCGATTTCGTCTCGGGGCATGAACATCTACCGGGCACGCAATCCGCGCAAATCACCCCTCTAGCAGTGCACCCATCGCCACTTTTCGACCTTCCTCGCACGTTACCCGGAAGACCATCAGCCCCGTCACGGATTGCTGCGTCCCACCATCCCGCAGGTCGTCGATAAGTTCCTCAACTGCGGCACCCTCGAACGCGGTTTCGCACGCATCCGCTGTGACAACTGCGGCCTCAACGCGCTCCTCGCCTTCTCCGGCAAATCACGCTGGTTCTGCCCGTCCTGCCACCAGAAAAACGTCCAGACCTGCTCCGAGTTCCTCGTCGCCCGCGTCCTTGCTGCAGTCCCCCACAGGCACTACGTCCTCGCACTGCAGAAGATGCTCCGCGCTTATTTCCAAAGGCACCGTCCTCTCCTCAAACATCTCTGCACCGCAGCCCATCAGAGCCTCACCCTTTATCTCCGTTCTGCACTCGGTAAATCCAAGGCGCATCCAGCCCTCATTCTCACCCTCCACACCTTTGGCGAATACCTCGATTTTCATCCCCACATCCACGCGCTCGTTGCCGACGGCCTATTCACCCGGGATGGCCAATTCCATCCCCTCTCCGAATTTCCCGTCAAGCCTTTGGAGGAAATCTTCCGCGCCCATGTGATCCAACTCTTAGTCGACCTCGACCTGCTCCCACATGACCGTGTCCGTCTTCTGCATTCCTGGAAACACACCGGCTTCAACGTGCATCGCGGAGAAAGCATTCCGCCCGAAAACAAGGCCGTCCTCGAACAGCTCGCCCAGTATATTCTGCGCAACCCGTTTTCGGTTGCCAAAATGACGCTCCACTCCGGAGGCGAGAAGGTCATCTACCGCTCCAAATTGAATCCGAAGATCAACCGCAACTTCGAGATTTTTACGGGACCGGACTTTCTAGCAACGATCACTCAGTACATTCCCGACAAGGGCGCGCAGATGATCCGTTACTACGGTTGGTACTCCAACAAAATGCGCGGTCAACGGCATCGCGTCCAAAACGGGGGTGTTCCGGCGGATCCGTTGCGCCCGCCGTGCACGCCGCCACCGCCTGCGAAGCTGCCTTCCAAAAAATGGCGGGATGTCATTCTCAAAGTCTGGCAAACCGACCCGCTGATTTGCCCGCATTGCCAGCACCGGATGCGAGTGCTTGCGGTGATTGATCAAAGGAAGGTGATCGAAAAGATCCTGCTTCATCTCAACTTGTGGAGCGGACTGCCAGCGTTCATGCCGCCTCGGGGACCGCCCCCTGCCATTCCCAAGCACT
>CANJZW010000062.1 GCA_947479475.1 Chthoniobacteraceae bacterium | reverse complement strand
GACCCTCTTTCAGTCGGATCAGCGCCGGACGTTGCTTACCGCTGATCGCAGGAAATTCAGTGGCCTCGTAGGTCCAGGTGCGCCCGAGATCGCTGGAGAAGCTGGCAGGCGTCTTGAAATCAAATTTTTCCTGATCCTTCGCATTGTCATAGCGACTCAAAGCCATAATGCGGTCATCGGCGAGCTGCACCATTGCTGCGTGAATGCCGGGATAGCGCACGCCTCTGCCGCCGGGGCGGAAGTCGCTCTCGCGACGCTGCACATCGTTGAACGCCCACGTCTGGCCACGGTCGTGGCTGAAGACAAGACTGCACTGCTGCGAATCATTACCGAGCACCAGCGTGCCATCATTGAGCCGGAGCAATTGATTGCCGAATTCACCCACAGGTTGCAGCGCACTGGCCTTCGACCAGGTGGCACCGTTGTCGGTCGAAGTGCGCACAATGTTCTCCTCCCGACCTTGTGCGAAGTGGAAGAGCGTTGTTTCGCCATCCCACCACAACTTCGGCCCGTGGTCGTTGATATCCGGGCCGTCCCAGAACGGCGACGCCGGCTCCCACTTGACCGCCCCGCAGCGCAGGCGGCTCGCGACGTTATTCAACTCCGTGCCCCACTCAGACACGCACGAATACCACACCGCGAGCAAATCACCGTTGGGACACTCTGTGATGGCAGGGCTGTGATTGTGCGACGAGAACTTTGGGCCGAAGGAGTTCGGCGGAATGAATACGAATGGTTTGGGGCCGTCGAAGAAAGGCACGTCCTGTGGCGGCATTGCTATTTTCGGAATTGCTTGGGAAACGTTCTGCGAATTGAGCGCGGGCGGCATGGGCGGGAGCATTTTCCCACGTGGCAATTCTCCGAGCACGACGCGGAAGCCGGTCTTCCCGCTGCTCGTTTGCGGCAGCCAGGCGGAGCGGTTTGCAGAACGCAGGAGGCGCGTTTGTTGCGAGTGACTGCCTCCACGCATGACGCGGAAGTCGCCGTCGCTGCGACCGAGCGGGTCAGTTTGCTCGCCGGCTTCATAAGGCCCATACCAGTCCGCGCACCACTCGGAGACGTTGCCGTGCATGTCGACAAGCCTCCAAGCATTCGCCGGTGTCTGACCGACTTGCAATGTGGCCTTGGTGTCCGCGCGAAACTCGAGGGGGATCTTGCCGTCGGGAAAGTGTTGATGACGCCATCCGAACTCGGTGATCCATTTGTGAAAGCCCGCCGGCAAAGTATCGCCGGTGTGAAAAAGCGTCGTGGTGCCTGCGCGGCAGGCATACTCCCATTCCGCCTCGGTAGGCAGGCGATACGTGCGCTGTTCGTTTTTTGAAAGCCACGCGCAAAAATTCACCGCGTCATTCCAACTCACTCCCGTCACGGCTTCATCGTCCGGTCCGCTCCCACCGGCATGGTTGGGCATGAACCGCCGATACTGCCCAAGCGTGACCTCCGTCGCGCCGATGTGAAACGCGGTGCTGATCACGACCTTGTGAGCGGGCTTCTCGTCCCAATCCGCGTCGTCGAATTTTTCCGGGTGCACCTTCACGTCGTAATCCGCCGCTGGCCCGTCTTGTCCCATGATGAAACTGCCCGGTGCGATATGCACGAGTTTCATCCCGAGCGAATTGGTGGTCTCCAGTGGCTCCGCCAACGCGACCTGCTCAACGAACAGACACGCAACAAGCGTGGCGACGATGGAGGAGTAGTTCATGTGCTCTAATAAAAGAGAGACGCTCAGTGCAGTTCACCGATAGCGAGATTAATCACGCCCATGTGGTAGCGCTGATGCTGGGTGATGCGGTCGGCGTAATAGGCGACGATGAGGCGTCCACCGGGCAGCTCGATGGCGTCGGGATAACCGCAGTCGCTCTTTTCGAGCGGCACCAACGGCTGTGGTTTTCCCCATGTGCGTCCTCCGTCCGAGGTGGTGCGTGCCTCGATGCCATAGCTTCCCTGCGCGCGATTGCCATAGGTGAGCAGCACGCGCCCATCGCTAAGTTTGAGCAGATGCGCGGAGGACACGGGCTTGATATCGAGCGTGGTCACGTGCTGCCAGGTGAGCGCGTCGTCATCGGAGGCGAAGAGGTCGAGATCAAGCAGGCCCAAGCGCCGGCTCGCGGCCAGCCATTTGCCGCCGCCGAGGTGCAGGATGGCAGACTCGCAGTGCTTGTCTTTGACGATGGGTGCTATGACGGGCCAGGTCTTGCCGCCATCCTTGCTGCGCGCGGCGTAGATGTTCCCGGTCTTTACGGCGTTCGCTGTGCTCCTGCCAAAGGAGTAAGTGCTGGCCACGAGATCGCCATTGGCCGCCTGGGTGATGTCGCCGAATGGCACCTGCCACGACAGGCCATCGTCCTTTGGCAACACAGGCCCGCCCTGTTCCCACGTCCTGCCGCCATCACGCGAAATGCACACCACGGTCTGAATCGGGCGGCTCTCGGCATTGCGTTGCGGCGCGACTTTGTCCCAGCCATTGCATAGCACTACGAGGTCGCCGTTGGCATTCAATCCCGCCGCGTGATTCATCCGATTCGTCTGCGGCTCATGCTGGGTGATGGTGCTGAGCTTCTTCCAAGACAGGCCATCCGCACTGCCCCAGCAATCCACATCGCCCTCCGTGCGACCGTGGTTGGGCTGATTGAAAACGACGGCAACGAGCGAGCCATCCTTGAGCTTCACGAGGTTCGGCCACGCGCAGACATTGTCGATGGCGATGAGCCTCCGCGGGATGTCTGCGGCGAGTGATTGCGCGGATGCCGCGGAGCAGGGCAGGAGCGCCGTGGCGAAGAGGAGCAGGGAGGTGAGTTTCATGCGGGGAGTCGTCAATTTTTCAATTGAAGGGACTGGAGCATTTGCTCGGCGGTTTTGCGTGAGCGGTCGTCGCTGAGCCATTCGAGGGCGTGGGTGAGATCGGCTTCGGCTTGCTTGGCATTCTTCGTGATGAGGTGGGCGCGGCCTCTCAGGAGGTAGCCGTCGCCGCGTTTCCAAAATGGCCACTTCGCGATGTCCTCGTCGGCAAACTGCGCGACGACCTGTGGTGGCTTCGACTGCGCGAAGAGGGCCTGCATCTGCGCCGTCTTTTGCACGGCGGGAATCGGGATGCGGGCGGCTAGGGCATCGGCTTGGGCGAAGTCTTTGAGTGCGGCGGCGGCGGAGGAGGCTTGTTCGAGCGCTGCGGACTTTTGGAAGTCGGTGAGTTTGCCTTCGGCCAAGGCGAGATAGGCAGGCAGAGACTCCGCGGGCTGGCGTAGCTTGCTGGCTTCGCCGAGCGCGGTGAGGAAGTCCGCGTCGGGCGGGCCGTGATCGAACTTGAAGCTGTTGCCGTAGAAAAACGTCGCGAACTTCAGCACGTTGTGGAAGTGCGCCGCGCCCGTCGGCGAGAGTGCGGAGGCTTCCTGCCCGTCTTCGCGGATGCGCTGGCGGCAGATGTTGATGTGCCAGGGCATGCTTTTGGTGGGCTTGCTGCCGATGATTTGATGCAGCGGATCATTCTCGTCTTGCGTGATCGGCAGGCGCATCTCGAGGGTCCAATGATCATCGGCGATGTGCGTGGCGACTTCGGCGTTCGAGTCCCAACTCAGCCACTTGTCGCGCGAGGCACCGCGATCCATATCCGCGACGGCTCCGCTCGGGCTGATGGCGATCTGATAATACGAGTGCGATTCGGTTTCGATTAGCACCTCGATCGCGTCGCCGTACCACAGCGCGGCGTCGTCTTTCTTGGTGGCCGCAATGTTGAGCTTCTCGCCTCGACGTTCCTCGCAACGGATGGCGAAGTAGAGATCGTTGCCGATCCATGCCGTCTTCACGGTGGTGCCAAAGGTGGGCCTGCGCCCGGTTTCAAGCTCGCGCAGTTTGCCGGTGGAGGCTGCCGGGCAATTCACCCAGGCTTCTTCGTCGAGCTTGCCGTCGATCACAATCTTGCTCGTTTCTTTGCCGCTGCCGACGAATCGCAGCACGGGCACGGGACCGCGCTGTTTGCCGAGTTGCCCGCTCTTGCTGCGCAGGCTTTTCAGAAAGTCATCCAGGAGCGCCAGGCGCCTGCCATACACGCTGTCGGCAGTGGCCTTGCCCTGCGCGATGGTGAAGAGTTCCAGCGCGCGATCCACTTTCACCTTGTCCTTTTCCATCTCCTGCCAGTTGGTCTCGCAGTATTCGAAGAAGGCGCGCATCTCCTGCTCGGCTGGTCCGTAGAAAAGGCGGCAGTATTCGCGGAACATCGCGTCCACGTCCGCCTCCTTGCCGCCCCAATACATACGGGCGGTGAAATAGACCATGAAGTGATTGAAGCCGATGCCGACCTTGTCGAAATCCTGGCGCGCGGTGAGCCAGATGTCCTCGCCCAGCGAGATACCCTTCGTTGCATTGATGCCTGCGCCGATCGTATGCACAACGAATGCTGGCAGATACCAGCCACGATCGGTGAACGGATAGTTCTCGAAGACCATGATGGGGTTGGCGGACTTTGGCACCCAGGACTCACGCAATTTCCGAATCTCCTCCTGCTGTTCCGGCTTGCTGTTCAGTGGCCGCCGCCCGCCGACGATGAGGACGAGCACGTTGGGCTCCAGTTTCGCGATCTTCTCCGGCGGCAGCGAGTAGGTGCCGTAAGCGGCGCACGAGATGAAGCGGTCGGGGTGAGTCTTGCGCACCTCTTTGGCGACGCGATTCACGAAGTCCCACACATAGTCAGACAACAACCCGCGATTGTTGCGCTCGGGCGAGTCCTTGCCCTCGCACAGATTGCACTGGCAGATGGACGTGTAGCCATCGGGCGGCATCACGGAGACGACCTCCGTCTTGTAGTGATCGAATTGCGCGCGGACATTGCGCACCGTTTCCTGGAGCAGTTCCTCGTTGGAATAGCAGAGTTGATTGAGCCGCCGATCGGGCTGCGTCTGCCGCTTCCCTCCATAAAGTGCAAACCACTCGGGATGCGCGGCGAGGATCTCATCGCGATGTGTCATGCCGTGCATGCCGTGCGCCGTCTGCCGACCATGAGGCTCGCGAAAGCCGAGCCGCATGGCCCACATGGAGGTGTCTAGGCTGGCCGTGGCGAAACGGAAATTGAAGCGGCGTTCGGCGAAGTCCGGGCGCACCGTTTCGTCCATTTTCGGCAGAGCGATGGTCTCCGATGACGGCACGATCTCTCCCAATTCACCCGGCAGATACCAGCGCACGCCGAGTTTGTGCAGAAAGCCGCACACCGCATTGAACGAGCCGCGCTCATCGTAGCCCCAGAGTGGCAGCGGCTCCGGCTTGGCGCTCGCAGCCTGGGCCGTGGGCCGGCCGATGTCGCCCGGCAGCGTCATGCGGTGCTTATACATGCCCGGCTCCGGCACCCCCCACTGCGCGCCGGTGATCTTGTCCCACTCGCTTTGCGACTTGCCGCTCACGTTTTCGCTGCTGTTCTTCGCCCACGGTTCGATCGGCGTGAAGTCGCTGTCGTCGCCAATGAGCACCAGCCAATCCGCGCCTGTCGCGATGCGATACGCGCCGTGCTGCAAACCATCCGCCTTGATCGGCGACTGCGCACTGGCCCCGACGAAGATCTTCACCGCTTTGCCGCTCGGCTGCGTCACGATGGGCAGACGTGCGCCGCTGATCTTCGCGATCTGATCCTGCAACTCCTGCGCCGCGAGTCGTGTGGAGCGCTGAGGCTTGTCACTGATGACAATTTCAGCGCGCGGCTGGCCGTCCTCGACGAGGAAGGTGTCGGCGGCGTGGAGCGTGGCGAGGGAGGTGAGGAGAGTCGTGAGGAGCTGGAGGATCTTTTTCATGGAGGATTCCATTGATTACAATACACCTGCAACACCTTCACTTGCGCGAGCTATTCGCGGGCAAATAAGTAAAGCCGTTTACTCTCAGGCTAAACCAACCCCATAAAAACCGAGCGTCGCTTTTTCAAAGAACTCCGCTTCCGCCAGCTCCGCGCACAGGTGGAGGAGTTCGGTAAGCAACTCGTGGAAACGCAAGGCCAGCAGGTGGTGCTCACGGAGGACGGTCTTCTGCTCGTGGAGAGGGCGGAGCCGCTGTTCGGAGCTTTCTGTCGTTGCGCTTGGTCTTGGATGACCGTCAAGGCAAAGCCCCGCGCAAACTCACCGGCGCCCCCCCTCGGGCGTGCTCAATGACGCCCTGCCCGATCCTGTGATGGGCTACCGCAGCCAGTTCCCGGACGTGTGCGGGAACCGATATAAAAGTGGCGTGATCCTGCCGATCATCAACGCCCTTTGCCCCGAGTGTTGAGGTGTGAGACTGGGTTTCGCCGCAGCCACCGGAGGACTGGAGTCTTTTGAAAACGTTGCTTATTCTGGATCGCCAGCCTCGGGACTTTGGGGGGCGTTCAAAAAGAGGGAGCCCCAGCCCAGAAGGAGCATTAGCCCGCCCAGAGGCGTGATTGCTCCAAGAGGTTTGAGGTTGCTGAGCGCCAAAAGATAGAGAGAGCCGCTAAACACAACGATCCCCAGCGCAATCCAGCGAAACGCGCGCCGATGGGCCTTTGGCTTGCCTGCCAAACACAGCAGGGCCACGGCGTGAAGGAGATGGTATAACGAGGCCGTGCGCCAGACCTCGAGGGTCTGGTTGGCGGCCAAGACCGGAGCCAGCCAGTGCGCGCCAAACGCACCGAGGGCAACGCCACTCAAGCCAAAGATTGCGGCGATTCGGATCGGTGTGAACATGGGGAGAGGGGCTGGCTGCAAGGGGGAAGGGGCGCGCGGGACCGTCTCCCTTCCTAGATGAGGTGGCCCATTTTTGCGCGTTTGGTCGCAAGATACTCGGCGTTGTGGGGATTGGGCTCCGTGTGAATCGGCACCCGTTCCACAATCTCCAGCCCGTATCCTTCCAGCCCGATGACCTTTTTCGGATTGTTGGTGAGGAACCGCATTTTGTGGATTCCAAGGTCCACTAGAATCTGGGCGCCCACGCCGTAGTCGCGCAGTTCGGCGGGGAAGCCAAGGCGGAGGTTGGCCTCGACGGTGTCCAAGCCGCCCTCCTGGAGCTTGTAGGCGTGAATCTTCGCGGGAAGTCCGATGCCGCGTCCCTCGTGCCTGCGCATATAGAGGACGACGCCGCACCCTTCGGCTTCGATCATCTGCATGGCCTGGTGGAGCTGGGAGCCGCAATCACACCGCCGCGAACCGAAAACGTCGCCCGTGAGGCATTCGCTGTGGACGCGCACCAAGGGGGTAGCCGCCTTGCGGAGGTCTCCTTTGACAAGCGCCAGATGGTGTTCGCCGTCGACGGTGCTGCGGTAGAGGTGCAGTTCAAAATCACCAAAATCTGTGGGCAGTTGGATCACCTGTTCGCGTTCCACCAGTTTCTCCTGGGTGCGTCGGTAGGCAATGAGGTCGGCGATGCTGCACATTTTGAGGTGGTGCTGACGCTTGAACTCAATGAGTTCGGGAAGGCGCGCCATCGTGCCGTCGGCATTGAGGATTTCGCAAAGGACACCCGCGGGGTGGAGTCCCGCCATCCGGGCGAGGTCTACTGAAGCCTCAGTGTGCCCGGCGCGCCGTAGAACGCCCCCGGCCCGCGCGCGCAGAGGGAAGATGTGTCCGGGTTGGACGAGGTCCTCGGGTTTGGAAAAGGGGTCGGCTAAAATGGCGATTGTGGCCGAACGGTCGTGTGCGGAAATTCCAGTGCTGATGCCGTGGGTGGCGTCGACGGAGACGGTGAAATCCGTGCGGTGGCTTTCCTTGTTCTGGGACACCATTCTCTGGAGGCCGAGCTCGTCGGCGCGTTCCTCTGTGACGGGAACGCAAATCAGCCCGCGGCCATGGGTGGCCATGAAGTTGACGGCCTCCGGGGTGACTTTTTCAGCCGCGAGGACTAGGTCGCCTTCGTTTTCGCGGTCCGCATCGTCGGTCACAACCACAAGCTTTCCTGCGCGAATATCGGCGAGGACGTCCTCTATGGGATCAAACGGCGGTTGGGTAGACATTAGCCTAAGCTCGCCCATCGCTTGATGCGGCTCAACCTGAAATGCAGGCCAAATGTTGTTTTCCCACGTCTGCCAAGGGGCTCCGCACCCCTTGGAAGCCCCGCGGCATCCGCCGCACGCCGCTATTTTGCAACCGCATTTCTGCGGTAACTGACGAAGGACTCCCGCATTGAAACGTAGGGGTCCACTGCATCCCCTGTGGCGTTGTCGTAGGTTTCCATCCGGTCAGGATTTTCCACCACGGCCTGGCAAGTGTGAATCAGCCGTTTGAACTCTTCGGTCCCCAGCCAGGATTCCGGGTTCAGGCACGTATCGCCCACTTTGCCCACAAGATCCCGTACGGAACTCGGCCCCAGAACCGGAAGCACCAGATAGGGGCCGGCCGGAACGCCCCAATTGCCAAAAGCTTGACCCACGTCCTCGGCTGGAACGTCTTTGAGCGACTCGATCCGATCGGAGGGCTTCCAAAGGCCACCCACGCCGACGGTGGAGTTCACCAAAAGCTTGCCCGTTTCCTGCCCGGCGCGTTTGAATTTGCCCTGCAGCAGGCTGGAGGCAATGCGCACCGGAGACTCTACATTGTCAAAAACACGGCCGGCGGCGTTGAGAACGGGCTCCGGGATCAGGAAGACGGTGACCTTGGCCAGAGGCTTCGCAACGAAGCGGTAGAACTGGTGGTTGATGGCAAACATCGCCCGGTTGAAGGTCTCCAGGGAGTCATTGATCGGGCGCACCTGTTCGTCCCCGTACGGGTCATCAAAAGTAGATACCGGGTTGAACTTGGCGCGGACACGTTTGGTTTTTTTCCCGTTTTCGCCGTGTTTGCCCTTTTTTCCGTGTTTGTGTCTGGAAACTTTGGGCGCCTTGATTTCATTGGAGGAGGTGCCGGCTAAAACGGGTTCTCCCTGCAGCAGAAACCCGCCGGTAACTACGAGAAGAAGGGCATTCAGAATTTTTGGATGGCTGCGCATGGTGTGGGCTATCGGAGTTTATCTTCCATCGACTTGAGGAGCGCCTCGCTACCGCCTTTTTGACGGATGGAGTCGAACTGCGCTCTGTAATTGGCGGCGAGACTCACGCCTTCCACAATCACATCGTACACACGCCAGCCCTCCTGCCCAGTCTCCACGCGGTAGGAAACGGCGACGACTTTACCCTGATATTTCGCGGCGGCGGGAACCTCCTTGCGCCCGTCGCCAAGGTCTTGGGACCGGGCAAACTGGATGTCCACCTGACTGTTCGGGTCGAACTTGCTCGTGTAGCTGCGGATGATGATTTCCGAAAATAATTTAACAGCCTGCGTCTGCTGTTCCTTGTTGAGGTCTCTCCATCCGGCACCCAGCGCTTTCCGGGTGAGGCTCTCGAAGTTGAAAAACTTCTCCAACGTCGGACGCACCCGCCTGGCCAGTTCGTTAGCATTGTTGGTGGGGTGCGCCTTGACGACAGAAAGGACCTCGGCCAGTCCCCGGTTCAAGGTGGCTTCCGGGGACTCCACGGTCGCAGCGTTTGCAATCGGAGTGGTACAGAGCACGACCAGGGTGATCAGGGCGGGCGAAAATTTGTTCATTAACATAACCTCAGAAAAAAAGTGGGTATTGGAGCGGGAAGTGAGGACGGGTAAAGACTCTGGAAGGCGCTGGGCTAGAGCCTCAGGCGCTGGGCTAAAGCTTCGGGAATGGAGATTATGGGCGGGAACGCGGGACTTAGGGTTCTTTGGTTGGTTCCTTTTTGTCCGTCTTATCTCCCTGCATGGCGCCGAAAGCAAAGCGGCTCAGAAGGGATTCCAAATCCACCGAGGATTCGGTGTCTGTAATGCGGGTTCCGGGCTTGATGGAGTCCTCTTCGGAGCCAGGCGAGATGGAAACATACTTGTCCCCCAAAAGACCGTGCCCGCGGATGGAGGCGATCGAATCGGAGGGGACGGGGAATTGCTTGTTGATGCGCAGGGCGACAATCGCCGAGAAGTCTTTGCCTAGTTTCAAGCCCGTCACTGAACCGATGGGGACCCCGGCCACGGAGACTTCCGAGCCCACGATCAGCCCGGCGGCATTAGAGAAGCGGGCCTCGATCGAGTAAGTTTCAGTGGGGCTCAAGTTGACCGAGCCCAGCTTCAGGGCGAAATAACTCATACAGCCGATAGCTGCCAAAATGAACAGCCCGACGATTCGTTCCAGTGTGGTTCCTTTCATGAATTCAGTGAATCAGTTAACTTCCAATAGATACTGGAGTACGCAAGGCTTCCTTCAAAGCTTCAATATTGTCGCGAAAACCGCGGATTTCGGGGTCGTTGGACGCGCTAAACTCCGAAGCCAATCCGTCAAAACGCACGCGACCGGCATCCAGCCACAAAATGCGCGAACTGACCACGAGTGCTTCCTGCACGTCGTGGGTGACTAAAACGGCGGTGAAATGGCTCTC
Organism: Chthoniobacteraceae bacterium; assembly: GCA_947479475.1. Taxonomy (GTDB): domain Bacteria; phylum Verrucomicrobiota; class Verrucomicrobiia; order Chthoniobacterales; family Chthoniobacteraceae; genus Chth-196. Next base: position 18,011 of record CANJZW010000062.1, on the reverse strand, counting down.
CCGTTGCAGTTTGGAGATCATTTCAAACACCGCGTTGCGCCTCAGCGGATCCAGGCCCGCGGTGGGTTCGTCAAAAAACACGAGTTCGGGTTTCGACACGAGCGCGCGAGCGACGGCCAGGCGTTTCTGCATTCCGCCGGAGAGCTCTGAGGGGTAACGTTCCGCCGCTTCCTCCAGTTCGAGGCGGCCGAGGACCTCGCGCACTTGCGCGTCCCACTCCTGTCGTGAGCCGGTTCCTCGCGCCTGGAGAGGCAGCAAAACATTCTCGAAAACCGTGGCGGAATCAAACAGGGCGTTGTGCTGGAAAACGTAGCTTGCGCTGCGGCGCAGCGTGGCCATTTGGGAGGCGTTTCGGAGTGATTCACCCTTATAAGACACCTCGCCTGAGTCGGCCTGAAGCAGCCCGACGATGCATTTGAGGAGGACGGATTTCCCAGTGCCGCTGCGACCAAGGACGGAGAGAATCGTGCCTGCGGGCACTTGAAAACTCACATCGCTCAAAACCTCTCTGGGCCCGAAACACTTTCGAAGGTGGGATACCTCCAGAAGTGGAGGGGTGGTAGGGGACGGCGCGTTCACAGAAGGGCGGCGGTGATTAGGTAGTCGGCTGCGAGGATCGCAATGCTCGAAAGAACGATCGCCCTGACGGTGGCGACCCCTACTGCGCGGGCACCCGCCTCGCCGGAACGGTGCGCGTTAAACCCCTGATAGGCGCAGAGCGATGTTGTGAGCAGGCCAAAAACCAGCGCCTTGAGTAAGCATTCGGAAATGTCCCGGCTCTTAAGCGCCACGTGGACCGCTGACCAGTAGGCATTGGAATCCTGTGGCATCAGGATGCACCCTGAAAGCCAGCCGCCGGTGACACCGATGAGAACAAAAAGAGAGGTGAGCGAGGGGAAAACCAGAAGCGAAGCGAGCAGGCGGGCACCGGCCAGAAAACCCTCAGGGGAAATGTCCATCAGTACGATGGCATCAATCTGCTCTGTGGAGCGCTGAATTCCTAACTCCGACGCCAGAGCCGTTCCCGCCTGTCCGGCGATCATCAATGCCGCGAGCACGGGGCCTAATTCCCGGCATAAACTGAGCGAAACCAAAGTTCCAAGCATTCCCGAGGCGCCGAAACGCGCGAGCACGTAGTGCCCCTGTAACCCGAGAACCAGCCCCGAAAAGGCGGAAACAATGGCGATCACGGGCACGCAGCGCACTCCGATTTCAAACACCGAGCGCACCAAACGCGTGCCGAATTCCCCGCCAGAGCGCACACGCAGCAGCGCCTGGGCACAAAAAAGAGCCCAACGTCCGGTTGCTGAGACCTTTTCTAAGGTGAATCTGCCTAGTCGAGCAACGGCCATTCCTTGCAATTGGTTAACGCACACATGGCATCCATTAGATAATAATTTGACCCGTTGTGCGAATGTTTGTTGCTAGCATTTCATGCGGCCTGCGAAAAAATTAAAAAGGGCCCGCCTCACCCCCCTCTATTGACGCCCAGACCGCATTTGCCTCAGTATGCCCCGTCATGGATTTCGGCGTCTGCGTCATCCGGTTTTGTTCCGCAAGTTTTCTCCTGCTTTTATGCCGGCCGGGCTCTTTCGTGCCTGCAGGGAGGTTTCATGTCTGATGAATTATCTCACAGAATTCTGAGGGACGGGGACTTTTGGAGGGGGATTCCCGGGTTTAGTCAGGTGGATGCCGCTGAGTTTCAAACCCACCAGTTCCAGCAGCGCGCCACCGTGACAAGCGTGGCCCAGTTGCGGGTGCTCCTTGGAGGGCTCGTCGGGGAGCGTTTTTACGAGGATCTCGCCGAGGGCATCCGAAACGCCCCGATGTCCCTGCGGATCTCCCCCCATTTGTTGAGCCTGATCGACTGGGAGACCCCCGAAACGGACCCCATCCGTTCCCAATTCCTGCCCCTGCGCTCCACTCAGCAGCCGGACCATCCGATGCTCCAGCTCGATTCGCTGGCCGAGCGCCAGGATTCCCCGGTTCCGGGCCTGACGCACCGTTATCCGGACAAGGCGCTTTTTCTGCCGGTGGACACGTGTCCTGTTTATTGCCGCTTTTGCACGCGCTCCTACGCCGTGGGGGCCGACACGGAAAGGGTGGGGGAGAAGCTTAAACTCCACGCCAGTCAGACTCGTTGGGACCAGGCTTTTGAGTACATCGAGTCTAAACCTGGCCTCGAGGACATCGTGATCAGCGGCGGAGACTCTTATAACCTGCGTCCGGATCACTTGGAGGCCATTGGAACGCGCCTCCTCCAGATTCCGCACGTGCGGCGGATCCGCTATGCGACCAAGGGGCTTTGCGTGATGCCCCAAAAAATACTCTCAGACGCCCGCTGGACCGACGCCCTCACCCGGGTGGTGGAATTGGCGCGGCGGTTGCACAAAACGGCGGTCGTCCACACCCATTTTAACAGTCCGAACGAAATTGTGGAGAGCACCCGGCGCGCCATGGATTTGCTGGTGGAGCGAGGCATCACGGTACGCTGTCAGACGGTGTTGCAAAGCGGCGTGAACTCGCACCCGGCGCAGATGCAGCTTTTGGTGAAGCGCCTGGGGTACGTGAACATCCAGCCTTACTACGTGTACTTCCACGATATGGTGCCGGGGGTGGAGGACTTGCGCACTTCCCTGGCCGAGGGGTTGGAGGTGGAAAAACGCGTCCGCGGCACGACCGCCGGGTTTCACACCCCCGCCTTTGTGGTCGACACGATGGGTGGCGGGGGCAAGCGGGACGGCCATTCCTTTGAATTTTACGATCGCACCCACGGGATCGCCGTTTTCACCAGCCCGTCGGTGAGGCCGGGGCAGTGGTTCGTGTATTTCGACCCGCTTCTGGGGCTGGACCCAGGCGTGCGTCAGCGCTGGGCGCGTCCTGAGGAGCGCCGGCTCATGGTGGATGCGGCCATCCGTAGCGCGGGCGGGCGGTCCCGATCCGAGTGGGAGCCGCTTTCCGAGCCCGGGGTGCTTGCCGGCGTCCCCGTTTAAGCGGGCTTGGCCCACGGGCCCCAGCGTGTGTGTGTGGGCGCTCAATCGGAAGGGCGAATTTTTTTGAAGCGAGGATCCTTTGCCCAGGGGTTGCACCCCTTCCGGAAGCGCCCCGGCTCCGGGTTGGAGGCATTTCATGGATTCCCATTCTCTCCCATTGAATCCGATCTCCCGCGCGCGCATAGTACTCCGCCGCCTTTTTCCATGCTCACGATCCGCAATCTCAAGAAGTCCCACGGGGGCAATACCCTTTTCGAAAACGCCTCCATGCAGGTCAACTACGGCGAACGCGTCGCTTTGGTGGGACCCAACGGGGCAGGGAAAAGCACGATCTTTTCCATCATCCTCGCCCACGACGAACCGGATTCCGGCACCGTCGAACGGGACCCCTGGACGATGGTTGGGTTTCTTCCCCAGGAGGCGGAAGCCGTGGGGGATGAGACGGTTCTGGACATCGCTACAGGCCGCGCCTCCGAAGTCCCCCGCTTGGAAAAACTTCTGCGCAGCCTCGAGCAGGCCGGAACCGTGGACGGCCCCGAATACCTCGAAGCCTCCGCCAAACACGAGGCCCTCACCAACCCCAAGGTGGATGCCAAGGCCAAAAAAATGCTCGCCGGACTCGGCTACCGGGACGGCGATTACGAGCGCCCCGCACGCACGATGAGCGGCGGCTGGGTCATGCGCGCGCATCTGGCGCGTTTGCTCGTGATGGAGCCCGATCTGCTCATGCTGGACGAGCCCACCAACCATCTCGACCTCGTTTCGCTCCTTTGGCTCCAAAGTTATTTGAAGTCCTACTCAGGCGCCGTGCTTCTGATCTCACACGACAGACAGTTCATGGACGAGGTTGTTGAGAACGTCTTCGAAATTTCGGAACGCCAGTTGTTTGAGTGGAAGGGCAACTACACCGCCTACCTCGAACAGCGCGAGGAGGCTTACGAGCGCCAGAACACGGCCTACAAAAACCAGCAGAAGGAGATTTCTGCTCTGCGCGAGTTTTACGACCGCTTCAGGCAAGTGGCATCCAAGGCCTCCCAGGCTATGAGCAAGCTCAAGCAGATCGAGCGCATGGAGATTGTGGAAAAGCCCACGGCGCCGCGCAAACCCTTCCGGTTCATCATCCCGCAACCCGTGCGCAGCGGGGCGAAGGTAGTTTCCCTGGAAGACTTGCACATGTCTTATGGCGACACCCACGTCTACCGCGGCCTCAACCTCGGCATCGAACGGGACGAACGCACGGTGCTCGTGGGCCCCAACGGCGCGGGTAAAACAACGCTGATGAAGATCGTCGCCGGCGTGCTCGAATTCCAAAAGGGCGAGTGCAAACTCGGGCTCAACGTGAAAATCGGCTACTTCAGCCAGCACCGCGCCGCCACCCTGGATCCGGAAAAAAGCGTACTCCAGGAGGTCATGGACGCCGCCCCCACACTTGCTGAAAACGAGGCCCGCGGCATCCTCGGAAGTTTCCTCTTCCGGAAGGACGACATTTACAAGAAGACAGCCGTCCTCAGCGGCGGTGAAAAAACGCGCCTGAACCTCATCAAGTTCCTCGTGGACCCGCCGAATTTGCTGCTCATGGACGAACCCACGACGCACCTGGACATCCACACCGTTGAATCGCTCATCCTGGCGCTCCAACATTACGAGGGCACGCTGATCTTCATCTCACACGACGTGCATTTCATCCGCAAACTCGCCACCAAGGTGTTGCACGTGAGCCACGGGACCGTCACCCCGTATCCTGGTGGGTACGACTACTTTTTGGAGAAAACCGGCGGCTTCGGCAACGAACGCGCCGCCCTGACCTCCTAAGCGACGCCGCCGTTGGCGGGCGGCATTGCGCCCCGCGCCCCCGTATTTTCCTTTATGGACTCGTTTTCACCTCTGATCGCACGCCTTCTCCCGTCCGACCTGCGGCCCATCTACGCGAAGGTTTCCGAGGGGGTGCGCCTGGACGAAAACGAGGCCGTTTTTCTCCTCCAGCACAAGGATATCAACGCCTTGGGCACTCTGGCGAACATCCCCAGAGAACGCAAAAACGGGAATGTAGCCACTTACATTCGAAATCTGTACGTCAACTATTCCAATCACTGCATTCTTTCCTGCCAGTTCTGCGCCTTCAGCGCTAAAAAGCGCGATCCCCACGCGTTTGAACTCTCCATTGAGCAGATCGCAGCAAAGGTGAAGGTTGGGCTGGGACAGGGAATCACCGAGGTGCATATGGTGGGGGGGTTGCATCCCACACTGCCGGCCGCCTGGTACATTGAACTCCTCCAGACCCTCCGCGCGCTGGATCCCAACTTGTTTTTAAAGGCGTTCACCGCCATCGAAATCAGACATCTGGCAGACCGCATTTTCAAGAAACCCCTCCTGGAGACCCTTTCCCTGCTCAAGGAGGCGGGATTGGGTGCCCTCACCGGCGGCGGCGCTGAAATCTTCGACCAAGGTGTCCGGGACCGGATTTGCCGGGGCAAAGAAACGGCGCCGGAATGGCTGGAGGTGCACGAGGCGTGGCACGGGATGGGGATGCGCAGTACGGCGACCATGCTTTTTGGTCATGTCGAAACGTTGGCGCAGCGCGTGGAGCATCTCCGTTTATTGCGAGATCTGCATGACCGCACGGCGGGCTTCACCGCTTTCATTCCCTTCGCCTTCGTGCCCGAGACGACCGATCTGGCGCACATCCCGCCCACCACCGCCGCCGACGAACTGCGCACCCTGGCCGTGAGCCGGCTTTACCTCGATAATTTCGATCATATCACCGCCTACTGGATCAGCTTCGGACTGCCGCTGGCTTCTCTGGCCCTGAACTATGGGGTGGACGATCTTCACGGGACGATCATGGAGGAGAAGATCTTTCACATGGCCGGGGCCAAGACGCCTCAAGCGCAGAGCGAGAAGGCCTTTGAAAAAGCCATCCGCGAAGCCGGTCGGGACCCGGTTCCCAGGGACACGTGGTACCGCCGTCTTGCTCCGTCGCCCCAGGCAGAGCGCCCCGCAGAGCCCCAGGTAAACCCATGAACCGCCCCCCCGGCTTGGAAGGTCTGCGCCTTGGCTGCGTCCAATACCTGAACAGCCGCCCGCTCATCCACGGGTTGGAGGGCGTGGTCCTCGCGCACCCGCGTGAGCTCGCGGCGCGCCTGCGTGAGGGGGCGCTGGATGCGGCGCTGGTTCCCGTGTTTGAACTGCTGCGTTCCCCCGGGGATTACCGCTTTGTGAACGGGGTGGCGATTGCCAGTCGGGGGCCGGTTTACTCTGTGTTTGTCGCCCATTCCCGCCCTTTGGACGTGCTCGAGGGCGTGACCGCCGACCCTGCTTCGCTAACCTCCATCCACCTGTTCGAGGTGCTGGCGGCCGGGGTTCTTAAAAGGCGCCTGCCTCTGGTGCCCGAAGATGCCGGGAACGTGCAGAATCCTGCCTTTGGTCGCCTGCTGATTGGCAACCAGGCCATCGAGCGCAGGGTGGGATCGGGGGCGGGGTTGGGCGGGGAGTCTTTTTGGGATTTGGGGGAGCAGTGGACGCTCTGGACCGGGTTGCCTTTCGTGTATGCTGTGTGGGTTCTGCGGCGGGGGATTCCGGGCGAGGTTGATGTTGCAAATGCATTCCGGGCGCTGGCCGCCGCAGGAATCCGTGCCATCCCAGAGATCGCCCGCAAGCACTCCGAATTTGGGGAGGCGCTCGCTCTCCGCTACCTCAATGAACACATCCGTTTCACGCTGGGCGCGCCTGAGCACGAGGGATTGGCGCGTTTTTCCCGGGAGTTGGAGGCACTGGGTTTGGTGCCTCCGAACCGGGCGGCGTTGGAGTTCGTCTAAGCCCCGAAAGGCGGATCCTCTAAGCGCGAAAGGGCGGGGCGCTGATAGCCGATGCGAAGATGGCAGGTGAATTTGACGGAGCGAAAGCCGTCGAAGAGCCAGAGTTGAAGTTGAGCTTCGAGGTTTACCACAGGAACCATCCAAATCCGCCGAGGGAGTGGTTGGAGCGGGAGATCGTTCCGCCTGAGGCAAGTGAAGAGGGGTGAAAAGCGCGACTCCGGTCTTCTGCAAGAGGCTATTGCCGTGCTGCTGCAGTTCACTCAAGGAAGCACTTGAAAACCTAGGTGCCCGGCGCACTCTCTCTGTCGAATATCTGCCGACACGAATTCTAACTCTCCCGCAAGTCGCGCCGCAGCAAGGTGCAATGCATCGTTTGTGCGCACAAAGAGCGGCGGTGAATGCAGCAGGCATTGGCGTAAAACCTTTGCGTACTCAACTTCCAGTTCCATGCTGAATAGAATTTCACGAATGTCGCCGGTGGCCAAATCACCCAAAAAGTCGTTGTACAAACGATCCGCTTCCCCTTTGGGCAGGGCACCCTCTCCCTCTCTGCGTACAAATGCCGCCTGCAACTCGTGCCGGGCGATAAAAACCGTGACGGTATCACTGCCTTCGGCCGCAATGCCGCTGAAAACCGAGCTGTCGTTCTCTGAAAGAAAAAGTTTCAGCAGAGCAGATGTATCCCAGTGCGCCATCGATGATTAATCTCCTCGGAGATCGCTCATGATTTGCTGGATTGACGTGCCAGTCTTGCTGGTCGCCCCCCTAAGCCGACGTTGCTCCACACTGCGCAACCAAGCATCCCTCCGGGCCGCATTGGCTGGTTGTTTGATCACGCTTGAGCCCACAACGGACTGAAGCCATTTTAAGAGCATTTGCTGCTCCGAAGTCGGCAAGGCGGTGACCGCGCTTTCAATCTCCATCAGTGTGCTCATGACTAGAAGCTAGCAGCTTTTTCCCGCGTAAACAAGTCCGCCCAAAAGCGGCCTAAGCTCGAATTTTGACGGGATACTTCGCGTCGTTCGCTTCTGGCGTCGGGGGCGCGCATTCTGCTGGAGCAATCGGCGTGACATTTTCTGGCTGCAGCATTCCACCAATGTCCACAGTGACCCGCTCCTTGTGGTCGGCGTAGTGCATTGCTGTGACTTGTATGTCAGCGTGCCGAAGGAATCGACTCGCGGCGTGGATGCCGCTTTTTGTGCTTACCAGGCTGCCCGCCTCTTTTCTCAGCGTGTGGATCGGTTTCTTGACGTCCAGACCCTTCGCGCGGAGCCAAGACAGTGCCCTTTAATCCCGAAAGGGCGGGGCCCTCTAAGCCCGGGAGGGCGGGGTTTCAGGGATTAGAATCTCACGCGGGTGATCCTCCAAAGGACCATCAAACGCAGGAAACGGAGCGCACGCAGGGATTTGACCATTACCGCAGAGCCTGGGTTTAGAAGGAGCAGGTAGAACGGCAGGATCGAAATCAAATCCACCAAACCCCAAAAGCTGAACGTGTATTTGATTCGTTCGGGGGCATAATACAGGGCTCCCAAATAGTCGATGGTCAGGAAGGCAATGGCCACCAGTTCGAGTTTACTGATGAAGTCTGCGTAGCCCACACGATACGGCTCGTACATTTCGAACAGCATCGACAAACAGGAGGCGACAATTAAGAATCCTTGGAGCACTTGCCAGATCAGACGGGACGGGGTGCCGGACTCTGTGAAAACGTCGCTGAAAAATTCGTTAAACTGATTGTTTGAGGGCTGAAAGCTCATGGGGTAGGGGATAGATTGGACGCTAAGTTTGAGCAGGACACACTGTGCAACTCTTGGCAAGAACTGGTTTTTGGAACGTGCAAACGGAAATGAGCAATGCGGGTCTATGGAAAAGGGCAGGGTCCGCCACCTGCGGATCCCACGGCCACTGGCGGCCCCGCCTCCGCGTCCCCTGCAGGCGGGTTTCCGAAAGGGAGGGAGCCAGTCGGAAACTCTTTGGCTGGCTCTAGAGAAAGCCGCCGGCCAGCAGCGCCAGAATCACCTGAGGTACGGAGCCGTCGACGGTGAAAATGCGGCCACCCTGGTATTTCTGCACGTGTTGGCCGTCCCATTCAAAAAGAACGCTTCCCTGATAGCGGCTGATGCGTGTGCCGGAAATTTCCAAAATACGGGAGCCTTGGTATTGGGAAACATAGTGGCCGTCCCACTCAAAGCGGCGGGACCCCTGGTAGGTGCTCAGATATTTGCCGTCCCACTCGTAGAGACGGGAGCCTTGGTATTGGGAGAGGTGTTTTCCATCCCAGGAGTAGAGGCGCTGGCCCTGGTATTGTTGAATATAGGAGTCTGAAGCCATGGCGTCGGGGGTGGGTAGGAGTGTTGAAAATAGAGAGGAAAAAGCGGCGAGGCAGGCAAGTTTTTTCAGACAACGGAGCATGGGGATGAAGGAGAATTGTTCTGGAAACTAGTCGGGAATGGGAACGTTTTTGCCGATGATTAGCCCCACATGCCTAGGGTTTCTGCGCCGCCAGCTCCCGGGCCATTCCAAGGAGTGACTCCATCAGTTTAACCGATGCCTGCGGTTCCAGATAGTTGGTGCCGGGCCAAGTCTCGTACCCGCCCAGTTCAAAATGCCGGGGTGTGGGCAAATAGCCGTAATAGCCGTTGGCCAGCTCCACCATGAAGGAGTGTTTGAAGGGGCTGCGGGTTTTAAACTCGAGGCCCGTCTCCGCAAAGGTCTCGCAGGGCGATGTGCCGATTGCGATGTCCCCGATGCGAATGAGCTGCGCTGGCGTCTTGGTCTCCGGGCTGGCCTGCGCCAAGCGCTGCACGCGGCCCGAATACACCGCAGTCATAGAGTTCTTTCCCGCGGCATCCTGCACCTTTGCCTCCACGTCTTTTGCCCAAGCCAGGAGTTCGGGTTCGACCTTCCTCCATTGGATGGGCAGTTCTTGCGCACGTGCGTCAAGGGTTGCCTCGGCCTTCCATTCAACCGCGGCGACGGCCTCCTGCACCTTTTTCGCGACGTCGTTGGCTACGTAGCGCATCTGCTCATAGGGCGGCAGGCTTTTGCGCGGTGTTCTGAAGTTGATGTTGTTGATATCTCCGCTTGTGCCGTTGGCCATCAGGGCGACGAAGGGCGGGAATTGTTCGGCGCCGGCTTGCAGGCGTTTGAGGGCTTCACAATAGAGCCCGTAGTAATCGGCGGAGATTTGCCCCTGGCTTACCCCGCCGACGTAATGCAGGGAGTACGCGGAGAAAATCGAGATCATCCGGCCCCCGGGTTCGCGCACGGCAAGGAAGGAAACCGCCGGATCCGTCGGGCCGGCGGGCTCCATCAGATCTGCACTCCCTCCGGGCGGGTTCATTTTCACCCGGTCCATTTTCCCAAACGGGCTGGGAGGGACGGTGCCGTCGCGCATAAACCAGCGCCTGTTGAACACATGTTCAGGAACCTCCACCGAGCCAAAGCCGATCTCCGCAGGCCGGAGGGTTGCGATGGCGCGACGCACGCCGTCGGAGATTCTGCGGGCTACGAAGGTTTGGTAGCCTGTGAGGGGTTGGTCGGAGTGGTAGCCGCGCACGCGCTCACCGAGTGCATTGACGGCGGAATGAGTGTGGGTGGCGGAAATAAGCACATGGCTTGCTGGGATACCCGTGGCATCCTGAATGAGGCGCTTGGCCTCCACGCAAAGGCTGCGGTGCATTCCCAAGAGGTCGCAAACCACGAGTGCCACCTTCGTTTTGCCATCGTCCAGCACCAGACAGCGTGCATGCAGCTCGTCGTGGATATCTGTGCAGGGGAACGGCACGAAGCCGCCGACGATGTCGCCCCCAATTTCAGGGGTGATGTTGCTCGTCGCAGCTCCGGCTTGGAGTCGGCCGGCGACGGGTTTGGTGTCTACGGCAAAAACGGCGGCCGCGGGGAGCCAAGACAAGAGGAGAAGAAGGGGCAGGTTGATTTTCATGGGGGGCATGTTTTCGCTGCGCATCCTTTCCTCTTCTCTGGCCGCGGGCAATCTAACAAAATTTTTGCACACTCATCCAACAGCCATAGGAGAACGGGGGATTTAAGGTAATGGAACAGAGGAACGGCGGTGGAAAACACCCTGAAGCATGCCGGCGGCACCTACGGCCTCGTGCACATGGCTTCCAAAGGCCGCGTCTTGGACGTGATCAAGCTTCCGGGCGCCGCGCCGATGGGCAGTAGCGGCATCCAGGTTGTGATGGAGACCGATCTGATGATCGAAGGCACTGTCTTGGGCCGACAAGGTCAACAACCCGACTGCGCAAGAGCGCCAATTGAACAGAGTCTTTGATCTGAGAACGCGGAATCACACCCAAAAACACCATGAAATATGAATTTGGGATGTTTGTTTTTCGTGAAAAGCTTAATTTTCAGCCCAATGAGGAGTCCGTGACCCCAGATTTCGTTACCCGATCAGCCAAGCGAATTGAGCGTGTTCAAGGGGCACAATCGAGTCCGCATTCACAGGGCTCGCCGGTCGGGCAGGCTTAGGAAACTTGCACCGCCGGGAGCGCGTCTTCCGTGGCCTTGGCTGTTTCCATTGATGGCGGGACTACCGACTTAGTGCCTGTCAACTCGGTGACCGGACATACTTAAGGGATCGATGGGAGCTGAGTGGGATAAAAACTGCATCCCGCTCAAAGACTACCGGTCAGGATTTTCCATCCAGCGCTCCCCGCGTCAATGCCGCGCGCGCTGGGAAATGGGGACGGAAAGCGATTGCCTCAAGGAAGGCTCTCTCTGCCGCCTTGCCTAGGAAACGACTTCAAAAATCGCTTCCACCTCCACGGCGGCGCCTGTGGGGAGTTGTGCAAAACCCAGGGCGCTTCGTGCGTGGAAGCCGTGGCCTTCCTTGCCAAAAATCTGGTGGAGCAAATCCGAGCAGCCGTTGATCACCAGGTGCTGGTCGGTGTAGTCCAGAGTGGAATTGACGCAGCCCAGCACCTTGAGCACCCGCAGTCCATCCAGTGTTCCATGGGTATTCCAGACTGAATTGAGCACTTTTTCCGCGCAATTGCGGGCGGCCGCGTAGCCCGCCTCCGTAGAGACGTCCGCCCCCAGTTTGCCTTTTAAATCGCTCACGTGGCCTGAGGTGAGCAGTTGCTGGCCGGAACGGATACACAGATTCAGGTAGCCCGGGGTTTGGGGGGCAAAAACAATTCCGAGTGATTCAGCGATCTGTTGGGGTTTCATTAGGCTTGTCATGCCCCTGAAGAGGCGTGCAGGTCAATCTTCCTTTTAAAGGAACGAGTCGCGGGTTCCGCTCTGTGGCGCCAGAGGAAGAGGAAGGCCTGGTGGCGGATTTGGACGCTGGGAGATGGATTCGCAGGGCGGATCCATGAGCGCGATTCTCACGCTAAGGCCACCGATTAAGGAAACACCGTTAAAAGAGGGGCTCACCAAGGTGCATAAAACTCCTTGGGGGCCGCTCCACGAGGATGGAGCGCCCCACGCCGGCCCCGCCGCGGCGGATCATTGGTATTTCATTTCGATTTCTGCCTGTGATAGACAACCATTAGATTTAGTCTTTGGACCCACCATAATCCCTCATGAATCGCCGACGCTTTCTCCTGTGTTCCCTTGGCACTTCACTAGCCTTGCCCGGACTGCCCTCGCTCCTGGCAAAGTCTGCGGGTGGCAGATCGGCCCTGCAGCTGGCAAAGGGGGCAGGCATTGGGGCGCGGCGTTTTGTGGCGATCGGGAATCTCCTCGGGTTTCAGGTCAAACAATTGTTTCCAGCGACGCCCGGACCGGATTACGAGAAAACCACCCTACTGGAACCGCTTTGGGAAAACCGCAGTCTGATGACTCTTTTCCGGGGGCTGGATCACGGAGTGAAGGGCGGACACTTTGCGGTGCATTCCTTTCTTTCGGGCGTGTTGAATTCGGAGGCGCAAAACCGGCCTGAAAGCAACGTGACCATCGACCAGTACCTGGCGGACCAAGTTGGCTTTGAGACGCGCTTTCCATCACTCACAGTGGGTTCGGAGGGCGGCATTCATGGCGGCTGCCAGATTGCGTGGACGAAATCCGGAGTGCGTGTGCCGCCGATCACGGGCCCGGCGCAGTTGTTCGAAAGGCTTTTTGTGAGCGATTCCAAGGAGCGTCAGGCGCGGCGAGTGCAGGACAATGGGGTGCAGGCCTCGATTCTCGATTCGGTGCTGGGGGAGGCGAATCGCCTCTCCAAACAGGTGAACAAGGAAGACAAAGAGAAACTCGAGGAATACCTGACGTCCGTTCGCGATGTGGAGAAACGGCTGGAGCTGCGCCAGCGCTGGGCGAGTCATCCCAAGCCGGAAGCCCCGTTTGAGAAGCCTGCAAACCGCAATGCGGTTGAGGATCTGCCTTTGCTCTATGAGATGATTGCACTCGCATTGCAGACCGATTCAACGCGGATTGCCACCCTTGAGATCGGCGGCGATTTCCTGCCGCAAAACCTGGGCATCGAAAAATCCCACCACGGTCTCTCGCATCACGGCAACGACCCGGAGGCCATTGCCAGTCTCATCACGCTGGAGAAATACCAGATCGAACAATTTGGGAAATTCGTGGCCCGGCTGGCTTCCATGAACGACGGCGAACGCACGCTTCTTGACTCAACCGCGGTGGTGTTTGGAAGCGGCATGGGCGATGCCAACACACACAAAAACTCCGACCTGCCGATCATCCTTGCCGGTGGTGGCTACAAACACGGCGAGTTCCGCCAGGTGCCAGGTGAGGGTCTTAACAAGGTGCCGCTGTGCAATCTCTTTGTGGATATCGCGCAGCGTATGGGCGTTGAGACCGCTTCTTTTGGGAGTAGCACTGGACGTTTTGCGTGATGCGGTTTGACCCTGCTCATGCTCCAAAGACGGGGGAATGGATGGCGGCGGGACTGAGGCTTCTGCAAACACTCGGCCGTTGGTCATTCTGTCAAAAACCGGGCGGCCTGCATTTTGGTTTTGGCGCGGGTCCGTTGCTTTCAATGGCGGTGGGTGTTGCGGTTGTTCTTGTGGCGATCCGGGCTGGCGCCGTTGAGGCGCAGGCTGTGCTTAACCAGGCTGTGCCTGTGAGCCAGGCTGTGCCTGTGAGCCAGGCTGTGCCTGTGAGCCAGGCTGTGCCTGTGAGCCAGGCTGTGCCTGTGAGCCAGGCTGTGCCTGTGAGCCAGGCTGTGCCTGAGCTGGCTGTGCCTGTGGCGCAGTTCCTGGGCAAGTATTGTCTGGAGTGCCACGACGCGCGTTTGCACAAGGGCGACCGCGAGTTTGAGACGTTCGGATTTCCGCTGAAGACGGAGGCGGATCTAGTCGCGGCGAAGGATATCATCGATCAGCTCACGCTCAAGGAGATGCCGCCAAAGAAGGCTGACCAACCCAGCGATGCGGAGCGTCTCGCGGTCCTTCAAACGCTGCGGGAAGGTGCAGAAAGCGCCCGGGGGAAGATTGCGAGTTCGGGCGGGCACACGGTGATGCGGCGTCTTTCGAGCCGGGAATACGAGAACACGCTTACCCTCCTGTTTGGCCGGCGGGTGGATACCCTCGGTCTGACGGCTGATTTCCCGAAGGAAAAAACGAGCCAGCACATGGACACGATTGGCCAGTCGCTGGTGACCTCGGGTTTTCTGGTGGATCAATACTTTCAGGCGGCGAACCGGCTTGTGGAGACGCGTCTTGGCCGTCCGACGGGGGAACTGAAAAGCTGGCATTTCAACGGCCACTTCCGGCAGTACGAGGAGCTGGAAGGCCCGCACAAGGCGGCCTTTAATTTTCGCTACCTCAACTTGTACGAACAACCCAACACCGACACGCGGCAGGGAGGGTATGGGCACATTGAGGACTTTCAGAAGGGCGTGCCTGTCTCCGGGATGTACGAGCTCGAGGTCGAGGTGCAGGCGATGCACCGCGACACCCACTATGATCCCACCATTTTCGGCATCGATTTTTCTGAACCCTTCGTGCTTGGGGTGGTGCCCGGCGACATCACCAAGGGGCACATCCATTACCCACAATCCATCGAGCCGCTTCTCGCCAGTTGCACTGTTCCGGATGACCACCCTGAGTGGGTGAAGTTCAGCGTCTGGTTGGAGGCCGGGCAAACACCGCGGTTCATTTTTCCCAACGGCCCTTACGAGTCGCGCGCCTCGGTGATCACCGTGAACAAGCGCTACAAGGATGACTTTCAGGGGAGGACCGAAAAATCCGATGTCAGCCGCACGTTGCTGCTGCAGGAGGGGAAACTTCCTCACATTCGCATCAGCGAGATCAAGATCGACGGTCCCATGCCAGAGTTGGGGGGCAGGGCGGAGGAGGTTGCGGTTTTTGGCAAAGACGGCTTTCAGGGGGATCGGGCGCTTGAACAGCTGCACGCTTTTGCGGAGAAAGCCTACCGCCGTCCGCTTGGCGACAATGACCGGCAGCCGATTCGGGCCTTTTATGAGAAGCGCCTGGCCGACCATGCGGCACCGCGCCAGGCGGCGCTTGATACGCTGAAACTGATCCTCTGTTCGCCCTCTTTTCTATATCTTCGCGAGGCCACGGAAGAATCGGCGAAGGCGCTGAGTGCCTACGACCTGGCGGCGCGGCTTTCGTTTGCCTTGTGGGCTGCACCGCCCGATGAGGCCCTGTGTGCGGCGGCGAAGTCGGGAACACTCTCGCAGGATGCGGAGTTGAAAAGGCAGGTGCAGCGCATGATTGCCAGCGAGCGCGTCACTGGCTTCATCAACGGTTTTTTGGACGGCTGGCTGAACCTTCGCGATCTCGGGGGAATGCCGCCGCCGCGCGAGTCGAACCGAGGGTACTATGCCGAGGATCTTGCCGCGTCGATGAAGGCCGAGGTGCGTCTCTTTTTCCAGGATCTGCTCATCCACAACGGTTCCGTCGCGCTGCTTTTGAATGCGGATTACACTTTTGTGGACAAGAAACTCGCCAAGCTCTACGACCTGCCTGAAAAGGGGACGCTGCGCCATGCGGACGGCTTTAAGAAGGTGAGTTTCAACGGGAATCCGCAGCGCGGCGGTCTTCTGGGAATGGCAGGCGTACTGACGGTGAGCGCAAACGGTGTTGAGACTTCGCCTGTGATGCGGGGGGTGTGGGTGAGTGAGAATATTCTCGGCATCCCGCCGCCCAAACCGCCCGACGTCGTTCCCGCCATTGAGCCGGATGTCAGTGGCGCCACGACGATTCGCGAACGCCTCGCCAAACACCGGGCCGACGCCGCGTGCGCCGAGTGTCATCGCAAGATCGACCCGCTCGGGTTCAGCCTCGAGAGCTTTGACCCCATCGGCCGCTGGCGCAGTGCCTACCCGAAGGCCAAGAACAACAAAGCTCCGGCTTCTCAGATCGATGCAAGCGGTGAGTTTTCTTCGGGGGAGACGTACAAAGACTTCGCCGGGTTCAAAAAATTGATCGCCGAAACCCGGGAGGATCTTTTCACGCGCAACCTCATCCGTCAGTTCCTGAGTTACACCACGGGCCGCCTGATGGAGCCCTCCGACCAGTTCGTAATCGAGGAACTTCAAACGAAGATCAAGGGGCAGGGGTTGGGGCTGCAAACGCTCGTTATCGAGTGCTTAATGAGCGAGGTTTTCCGGTCGCGTTAGACGGGGTGGGGTGTGGGTTTGGCGAGAGAGGCCTGCCAATGGGCGATCTGGTGGGCCGCGCTGGTGGGCCGCGCTGGTGGGCCGCGCTGGTGGGCCGCGCTGGTGGGCCGCCGCTTCATGGGCGCTCTGTCGGAGTGCGCTTTCAGAACGTCTCTGCAGGAGCCAATGCTTTTCCCTTTCGTTTTTTGGCATGGCGCGCATTACATTCCCGAGCGATGTCCAAAATGCGCGTCACTTTTCTTGGCACCGGCACCTCCCAGGGAGTGCCTCGAATAGGCTGCTCTTGTTCCGTGTGTGCCTCCCCCGACCCGCGTGATTCGCGCACCCGTTGTTCGCTTTACATTGAGACGCCGGAGTTTTCTTGGGTGGTGGATACGGGTGCGGATTTCCGCACCCAATGTCTTCGGGCTGGGGTTAAACGGGTGGATGCGGCTCTTTTCACCCACGCGCACGCCGATCACGTGATGGGGTTTGACGATCTGCGGCCCTTCTGCGCCCATGGCAAACAACTGCCCATTTACGGCTCGGCCGACACCCTGGACCAGCTTGCCTCAACGTTTGAATACGCATTCAAGCCTGCCGTGCGTTTCCCGGGGTACATTCACCCCAAGCCGGTGGTGGTCACGGGGTGTTTTGAACTCGGGGCGGTGCAAATTACCCCGCTCAAGCTCCCCCATGGGCGCACGGAGTCCCTGGGGTATTTGATGCGAGTGGAGGGGGAGCCTCTTTTTGCCTATTTGACGGACTGTAAAACGGTCCCGGAGGAGGTGGAGGCGGAGGTGGCGGGCGTCAGGCATCTGGTGATTGACGCGTTGCGGGAGCGGCCGCACCCTACTCATTTGAGCACGGGAGAGGCTCTGGAGGTGATCGCGCGGGTTGCGCCCGGGAGCGCCTGGCTCACACACTTGTGTCACGACCATGCGCACGCGGAGCTGGAGGCGCGTCTGCCGCTGGGCGTCAGGGTGGCTTACGACGGGCTGGTGCTCGACCTGGGTTAACTTGGATAGCCTGGGAGAGGCTCTGTAATCGGTCCTCGGACTGGCCGTTTTTCTGAGACTCAGACATCCTGACGTCTCCCTAAACCATCTCGTTGGAAAAGGAATCTTGCTGATCTAATTTTTTCTTTCCGCAAGTTTACAAAAACGGAAAGAGCCGAGCGAGATCAGGAACAGATCATCTCAATTCCCGTGACCTGAGGATGTCTGAGCCCCATACGATGGGACGCCCTTCCAGCTGAGGAGGAATTAGGGGCCATTTTCCCGGGGCGTTGTCCCGGGTTAGTGTGGGGCGCGCCTTTGGCGCTTCATGCAGGGGGCCACGTGCTTCCACGTGCCTTCCGTGGGTCTTCCGTGGGCCTTCCATGCAGGCGCATCGATGGCGCTACATTCAGGCGCCCCTACAAGGGGCAGTCCACTCGCAGCCCATGGCAACGCCATGGGTTTGATCCGTTATAAAACCGTAAGCCCTGCAGGGGCGCCCCATGATGACGCCACCATTTGGAATGGACCGGGCAGGCTAGAGTGCCCTTACAGGGCGTATTTTTCTGGGACCATTTTCCCATGGCGTTGCCATGGGCTGAAAGTGAATTGCCCCTTGCAGGGGCATCAGACTTGGAGGAAGTCG
>CANJZW010000061.1 GCA_947479475.1 Chthoniobacteraceae bacterium | reverse complement strand
GAATGTCTTCTATGTGACGCCTGGCGGTGACGATGCGGCCGATGGTCTCTCGGTGAAGGCTTCGTGGAAGACGTTGGCAAGAGCGGTGAAGGAACTTCGCCCTGGCGACACAGTGTATTTTGAGCAAGGCGTGTATGCTGGCGATATCATCATCAAGGGCGGCAATGCTGGCGCAGCGCCATTCTCGTTGCGTGCTCGCGGCACGGCGCGAGTCTTAATGACGGGCGCGATCCAAGTGGAGGGCAGTCAGGGCATCGAGTTTGAGCGACTGAACTTCGCCAGTACCGTCAGCGTCATCGCAAGTGAGAAGGTGCGATTCAACAACTGCCGATTCTTCGCCAAAGACAAAGCGTTGCACGCGAGCCATTGCACCGGGTTGACGGTCACTCACAGCGAGTTCACGCGCTTCGCGCAGGCTGGCGTGCAGCTCGATGGCTGCACGGGTGTGGAACTGAGCAGCAATGTCTATGACAACCGGCACGGACCGGCAGTCACGTTCGGTATTGCGGCAGACGTGAACCTGACGCTCCGATACAGCGACTACAACAGCTACGCCGACGCCGATAAAGCATGGATGGTAAATGGGCAGACGATCGCGCTCACTGATGCGAGGAAAACGGCTCAAGATATCTACGCCTGCGAATTGCAGACTGTGTTTTCACTGCGTGATGGCATATCTGAGGTGAAGGATCGCATCGCACTCGCCGTCGGCGGAGCCTTGGGTAAGAGCCTCGGCATTCACCAGGATCTCATGTCGAACACGCTTAGCATGACGGCGCCGACGCTGCACTCCGTCACCGCCACCACCGCGAACATCGAGTGGCAGATGTCCCGAGGCTCCGAGTCTGGCCTCGCGTGGGGTGAAACTCCTGCCTGTGAGATTCCCGGAAAGTACAAGGTCACCAACGATGAAGATACCTTCCGCAGCTTCAGTCTCACCGGATTGAAGCCCGGCACGACTTATTACTTCAAGCTCACCTCAGCCAAGCTGATTTACCCGCTGGATGATCAAGGCCCGGGTGAAGTGGTCAACCCGAAGTATGAAGCCATCTCCTTCACGACGAAGTCCGCCGATCCAGCGCCGCGCACGCTCTATGTCGCCACCGACGGCAGCGACTCTGCCTCCGGCCTTGATCGCGGGAGTGCCTGGCGTTCCATCGCGCACGCGGCCTCGCAGGCTCTGCCTGGATACACCGTGATGGTAGCGGGCGGCACTTATATTGAGAAAGTCCGAGTGCGCACCACTGGCACCAAAGAACGCCCGATCAAGTTCAGAAGCATCCCAGGTGAAAAGGTTATTCTCGATGGTAGTGGTCGGCGCATCGAAACGGCCTTTGTCATCAACGGAAAGAACGACATTGAAGTGGATGGTTTCTATTTCCGGGACTTCCGGATGGGCGGTCAGGGCAACTGTTCTCAGCGCGTCATCAACGTGAATCAAAGCCACCGCATCACGCTGCGTCGCCTCCTTTGGGACGGCCGCGGCGCGGGCTACTCCGGCGGCCTGCTCATGGGTGCGGACAGCAGCGACGTGCTCGTGTCAAACTGCGTGATCATTCGCGGTTCAGACGGCTTGGAGGTGACGAGTTGTCCTGACTTCCGGGTCGAACACTGCGTCTTCATCAGCCACATGATTGAGGCCGTGAAACTCGGCTCTCCCGCCACACTGAGCAGCAACATCATCTGCGACAGCAGCGCTTTCAAAGCGAAGAACAACATCCATTTCATGTCCTTCGGTAATCAGGACGCCATTGTGGATCGCAACAACTGCTACTTCCTCCGTGTCCCTGAAACCGAACGCACGCTTTACTGGGTCCTCAACTTCAAGGAAGACGGCAAGGTTCTCGGCCACACGCGCATGACATTGCCCGAATACAAGAAACGCGTCGCCCCCACCGATTCCGTCGTGCTCGATCCCCAGTTCGCGATATTTAAGCGGCTCGATCCCGCTAAGGTTCCCGCATTCTCCATCGACCAGTTTGTGGACACCAAAGTCCCGCTCGATTTCCCCGATCTCTTTGCTACGAATCCTGAAGTTTTGAAGCGCGACATGGGTTTACAACCGGAAGCGTTTGCGGACATGATCAAAAAATAAGGACTGCTCCCCAATGAAAACCATACTCCCCACCACCAACCGCCGCTTTTTCCTCAAAACATCTGCCCTAGCCGCTGTGGGCATTGGATTATCAGCACGATCATGGGCTCAGGTGCGTGGGGCTAATGACGATATTCGCTTCGGCGTTGTGGGATTCAAGGGGCGGGGACGCTCGCACATTACCGACATTCTGAATGTCAAAGGGGCTCGTATCGTAGCGCTTTGCGACGTGGATCAAACGGTCCTCGACGCAGAGGCGCAGAGGCTCAAAGGCCTCGGGCACACTGTCAAAACATACACTGACGTGCGCCAGATGCTCGAGAGCTCGGAGATTGACGCTATTTCCACAGCCACGCCAAACCATTGGCACGCACCAATTACCATCTGGGCATGCCAGGCGGGGAAAGATGTTTACGTCGAGAAGCCGGTGTCTCACAACATCTGGGAAGGTCAGCAAATGATCGAAATCGCCCGCAAGCACAGCCGCATCGTGCAGAGTGGCACCCAGAGCCGCTCTCATAGTGGCATGCAGGAAGCCGTCGCCTGGGTTCAGGCAGGAAACCTCGGTAAAATAACCTTGGCACGCGGGTTATGCTACAAGCGGCGTCCCAGCATCGGCAAGGTCACTGGCCCGCAAGCCGTCCCGTCTCATATCAACTACGACCTCTGGACAGGACCTGCACCGATGGAGCCTTTGATGCGGAAAGAACTGCACTACGACTGGCACTGGGTGTGGGAGACGGGCAATGGCGACCTCGGGAACCAAGGCATTCACCACATGGATATTGCGCGCTGGTTTCTTGGCGAAAAAGACCTGGCGCCTCACGTGTTTAGTATCGGCGGACGCGTCGGCTACATAGACGATGGAACCACGCCTAACACGCAGATTATTCACCATGCCTATGCTGCTGTGCCGCTCATCTTCGAAGTGCGCGGCCTCCCTGCTAAGGCGAGTCGCGAACCGATGGACTCACTGCTTGGTGTATCAGTGGGCAATATCATTCATTGCGAGCATGGCTTTCTGCTCCTCGGTGACGGTTCCATCGCAGCCTATGACCACAGCGGGCGCATCCTGCGCAGCTTTACGGGCATCTACCAAAACCATCATGCCAATTTCGTGAAAGCGATTCGCAGCCGTTTGGCAAGCGACCTCACTGCAGACATCAGCGATGGACATATATCCAGCACGCTGTGTCACGTCGCCAATATCTCACACCGACTGGGGCAGCAGGTGTCTCAGGGAGAAATTCGTGAGAGAATTAAAGACAACAAAGACTGCACCGAAGCCTACGAACGGATGCTGGCGCACCTTGATGCCAACAGAGTGGACAGCAACAAGGAGAAGCTGATTCTCGGCGAAGCACTCAGCATTGATCTGAAAACCCAGCGCTTCGTGAGCAATGACCGCGCCAACGCTCTTCGAACACGTTCTTATCGCGCACCATTCAGTGTTTGAGCCGGATGCTTTTTCCCCCATGAACACCCGCCGCCAATTTATCGCCGCAATTGCTGCTTCTGCAGCCGCCTCGTCGCCTAAGGTTATTTTCGCCGCAGACAGGAAAAATGTGCCAAAAAACAGCGTCTCGCTTTCTGGGAGGAACGGACCGGAGTTTGGATCCGTGAATGCCGTGATCCAGAAGCTCAAAGGCGGTCCGGATCTGCCGTTGTCGTATCTTCATGGAGATTATCAGGATCCTGAGGCGTGGAAAGCCAAGGGACGCGCAAAGATGCTTGAGCTGATGCAATACGCGCCCGCGAAGTGCGACCCGAACGCGGAGATTGTTTCGCGCAAGGATTGCGGCGACTACATCCGCGAGGAGGTGCGCTTCAATACCACGGCGGTGTTTCGCGTGCCCGCGACCGTCTTGATTCCGAAGAAGGCAAAGCTCCCCGCGCCGGCTGTCGTTGCGCTGCATTCACACGGCGGCCAATACCTGTGGGGCCGGGAGCGCGAGGTCGAAACCAACGATGCGATTCATTCGACGCTCAAGGAAATGCGGGAACGCGGCTATAGCGGTAACGCTTACGGTATCGAGTTGGTTCGCCGTGGGTATGTCGTCATTTCCATCGATATGTTTTACTGGGGCGAGCGCCGGGTGGTTCTCGATGATGATCCTCCGGAGTTGAAAGAGCGGTCAATGACGCTCAGTAATGAGGAAGTGAAAGCCTATAACAACCGGTGCAACCGCGATGAGGAATTCATGGCGAAAATCTTGTTTTGCGCCGGAGTTACTTGGGCTGGAATTATGGTGTGGGACGACATCCGCACCGTGGACTACCTCCTGACGCGCTCCGATGTGGATCCTAATCGGATTGCATGCGTCGGACAAAGCGTCGGTGGAATTCGCAGCGCCTATCTCGCTGCGCTGGATGATCGCATTAAAGCTGCGGTCGTGAGCAGTTGGATGTGTTCCTTTCCTAATCAGCTCGCGGCCCACATTCGTGGCATCGGCTTCACCAAGATCATCCCAGGCATCTATCACTACATGGACTATCCGGACATCGCCTCTCTTGCGATGCCGAAGCCGCTTATGGTCATTAACGGCAGTCAAGACCGCCTCTTCGAACCCGCTGGTGTCCACGCCGCCCACGAAAAGCTTGCCCGGTGCTATGCCAAATCCGGCGCGCCAGAGCGCTTCAAGAGCATCATCGAAGACGCACCGCATGAATTTAACGCAGCACGACAGGCGGACGCCTGGGCTTGGTTTGACCGGTGGGTTTGATCGGCACAAAATATCAGGGACCTAATTTAGCATGAATACCATCCAGACCATCGACGAGCTCGAGTGCGAATTGAGCCGCCCGACGGAGGGCGTGCTGGACACACTGCATGCGTTGAATGGAGATGTGATGGTGCTCGGTGCAGGGGGTAAGATGGGGCCAACGCTCGCGCGAATGGTGCGGCGAGCCTTTGATGCGATTGGGCATAAGCAGAGGAGGGTAATCGCGGTCTCGCGGTTTTCTTCGGCGAACGCTTCTCAATCGCTTTGGCAGCATGGCGTGGAGACGATTGTGTGTGACCTTACGGATCGCGCCGCTGTGGCGGCGTTGCCGGAGGTTGTGAATATCATCTTTATGGCGGGACAAAAGTTTGGAACCAGCGGGGCGCCGGAGCTGACATGGGTGATGAATACACTCGTGCCAGCCATTGTGGCGGAGCGGTTTGCACAGTCACGCATCGTTGTGTTTTCGACGGGTTGCGTGTATCCGCTAGTGGCTGCAGATGGCCCGGGAGCCCGTGAAGACGATGCGTTGGGGCCTCCTGGTGAGTATGCGAACTCGTGTGTGGGACGCGAGCGCGTGTTCACGTACTTTGCGAAACAGAGTGGCACGCGCGCCTTGATGTTCCGGCTCTGTTATGCGATCGATTTACGATACGGTGTGCTCTGCGATGTAGCGAAAAAAGTGGCGCAGGGCTTGCCCGTGGATGTGACAATGGGCGCGGTAAATGTGATCTGGCAGGGCGATGCGAATGCGCGTGCTATTCAGTGCCTCGCGCACACGGCTTCCCCGCCGCGCGCGCTGAATGTAACCGGCATGGAGCGGGTGTCGATTCGCTCACTGGCGCATCAGTTTGGTGATCTGCTGGATTGTGCGCCTGTTATCACAGGCAAGGAAAGTGAAGTGGCGTGGCTGTGGGATGCCTCGCGCTCGCACGAGTTGTTTGGTGCACCTTCTGTGTCACTTGAAGAGATGATTGAGGCCACCGCGCGATGGCAGCGCCAAGACGGAGCGACCCTAGACAAGGCGACTCATTTTGAAACGACGGATGGTAAATTTTGACGATGAACATACGACTCTACCACTCGAGTGATCTCGATGAACTCAAACGCATGACCGTCGAAGGATTCGAGGGCATCGCCATTGATCAGAATGTGGAGCGTGAGTTGGGCATCATGGGTGAGCGCGATTGGCGTTGGCGCAAGGCGCGCCATGTCGATGAAGATATCGCGGCCAATCCGGACGGCGTCTTTGTTGCGGAGGAGGAAGGAAAGGTGCTCGGCTACATTAGCACACGAATCGACGGTGAGGCGCGTAAAGGGCGGATCCCCAATCTCGCAGTGGACAAAATTGCCCAAGGTCGTGGTGTCGGACGCCAACTCATCGAGCACGCTCTGGATTACTTTCGTCACGAGGGCATGGCCTTCGCGATGATTGAGACCATGGTGAACAATCCCGTGGGTCAGCATCTGTATCCATCCTGCGGCTTCGTCGAAGCAGGAAGGCAGATTCACTACGCAGTAAAGCTATGAGCGCGAATATTCGCCAACAACTTGACCAGGGCTTGGTCATTCCCGCCCATCCTCTCGCGCTCACGTCGTCGCGCAAGCTTGATGAACGTCGTCAGCGGGCCTTGACGCGCTATTACATCGCCGCGGGAGTCGGCGGCATCGCGGTCGGAGTTCACACGACCCAGTTCGCAATTCGCGATGCGAAAGTCGGACTGTTCAAACCCGTTCTGCAACTCGCGGCAGAAGAGATGGACCGCGCCACGCCGACTCTCGTACGTATTGCCGGAGTCTGCGGTCAGACCGCCCAGGCAGTCGCCGAGGCAGAACTGGTGCGGGGTCTTGGATATGACGCGGCGTTACTCAGCCTCGGCGCAATGCATGAAGCCGATGAGGATGTTCTAATTAAGCATTGTAAGACGGTCGCAGAAGTCATTTCTGTCATAGGGTTTTATCTGCAACCCAGTGTGGGTGGGCGTGTTCTTTCGTATAACTTTTGGCGTCGATTTGCGGAAATCGAGAACATTGTTGCCATTAAGATCGCGCCGTTTAATCGTTACCAGACTCTGGATGTGGTGCGTGCTGTAATAGATGCCGGTCGCGACGACATCGCGCTTTATACCGGCAACGACGACAATATCGTCGCCGACTTTCTCACTCCGTTTCGAGTCAGAGGCAAAGAGCGCCGCATTGTTGGTGGTCTGCTCGGCCATTGGTCTGTGTGGACGCGGCGCGCAGTCGAGTTGCTGGAACGCTGCCGCGCTGCCGATGCCACGCCGGAGTTACTGAGTCTGAGTGTCGAAGTGACCGACAGCAACGCCGCCTTTTTCGATGCCGCAAATGGCTTCCGCGGCTGTATTGCAGGACTGCATGAAGTGCTTCGTCGCCAGGGCTTGCTCGAAGGACTTTGGTGCCTTGATGAGCACGAAACGCTGAGTCCCGGCCAACTCGCTGAGATTGACCGCGTCTATCGTTATTATCCGCATCTCCACGATGACGAATTCATCGCGGCTCATCGTGACGAGTGGTTGAAATCATGAACGCATCACTCCGCCACCCAATGAAAGTATGCATCTCCACCCAAATCAAATCATCCCTTGCGCTTCTGGTTCTGGCTCTTTCCCTGCTGCCAGCGCTAAGGCTTCAGGCACAGAATCGCATTGCGTTGCAGATCGACTGGCCTGTGAAAGCTGATGTCGCCTTTCCTGTGTATTGCGGGTTCTCGTCTCCAAAGGGAGCACTGCGGGAGACGGAGCAAATCAGTGTCATCGATGCTGCTGGGCAGGTCGTGGCGGCAGAGGCTGAGCCGCTTGCCCATTGGCAACCGGACGGCTCGCTGAAGTGGGTGGGACTGCATTTTATGGCGAAACGTGGCGTGGCGTATTTTGCCACAGCGGTGCCTCCGACGTTGAAGTCGGGTGTGATCGTGTATGATGGGGCGGATGCCATTCTCATCGACACGGGCGCTGCGAGGTTTGAGCTGCCAAAGCAGGGTGCGCTGCTGGGACGGGTGGTGATTGGGCAGAGCGTTGTCGCGCCTGGAGGAAGTGCGTGTCTGACGGTGAAGGATCAGGCTGGACGTTTAGCGGATGAGTTGAAAAGTGCTGCACCCAAGATCGAGTATCAGGGTGGCAACTTCGTCGTCGTACGGCGCGAGGGATTGCTGAAGACGGCGACGGACGAGATACTGGCGAAGTATCTGGTGCGGTTGGAGTTCCTAGCGGGCAGCGCGACGGTGAAGATGCAGCATTCGTTCATCGTCACTGAGGACACGAATAAGACGCAGTTCGCTGACATTGCGGTGACAGTGCCGTTGGTGAAGGCAGCTCTGCGGCGGGTGATGTTTGATGCTGATGGAGGAGCAGATGATACGCCGCTTTCTGACACGGTGGCCGCCGGAGAGTCGGCCTACATGTTGCAGAGCGATTACTGGCATCACGGACAGAAGACGAGCAAGCGAGAGGTGAAACTGCCGCATGTGGAGTTCAAGATGACGGGGGTGGGCACTCCCGAGAATCCCGTGGCGATTGGGTGTTACGCCGCCGCTGAAACAAATGCAGGCGGCGTGTTGATCGCAATGCCGAATGCGGCGAAGCTTTTCCCGAAGGAGTTCGAGGTCACGCCCGATGCCATCGTTGCCCATCTTTGGTCATCGCGGGGCGGGCGGATGCTGGATTATCGGGCCTCGGCGCTGGTGGATCACTGGGGTCTTGATTGGGTGGGAAAAAAGCATCCCGGCGGGGTGGCGGCGATGCAGGCGAAAGACACGAATGCGCAGGGCTCGGCGCGGACGCATGACCTGTGGTTGCATTTCTTTGATGCAGGCACGGCTCAGGATATCGCGGGCGTAGGTGCGTTGTGCTCGCAGGCGCCAGTGTGTGTGCAGGACCCGCAGTGGATGCGCAAGACGGGGGCGCTGGGCTTTATCCATCCGTATGATCCGCAGCGCTTCGGCAAGCTGGAGAAGTTCCTGCGTTATGCCGTGGAGGAGTATGTCGTCGGTGGGGAACGGCGCTGGGGCGACTACGGCTTCCTTGATTACGGCGCGGGCATGCACACGTATGATAACTACGGCGGGCTACCGGGCGATGAGATGCCTAAGCTGAACTATCGTTATGCGGACCACATGTATCATGCGCAGACGGCGCTGTGGCAGGCTTACGCTCGCAGCGGAGACCGCATGTATCTCGACTTCACAGCGGCGCTGCATCGGCACATGGCGGACTTTAAGTTCGCGCATGTGGCGGGCAAAAATCGCAGCCTCGGGTCGCGTGTCGGCTTGAATGGCTCGGAGGACAATCCGCATTACTGGAACGGCACGGAAGACCGGTTTGGAGGCGGTTTGCTCAACGGGCACCAGGGCTTTGATCCCGAGGGATTTTTGCTGGATCGCTATCTCACCGGAGACCGCTGGAGCGAGGAGGTGATCGTGCGCAGCGGCGAGACGTTTTTGCAGCGGTTCGATTTCGACGCGCTGCCGCAGATCGGCGCATCGAGTGATGGTGCGCAGCCTTTCTTGCTCGCTGGACCCCTTTACATGCACACGGGCGACAAGCGCTATCTCGAGGCGCTCGACAAAATCCGCTCGCGCATGATCCGCCTCGACACAGGCACCGGCTGGGCTGACCCAGACTACTTTGGCGCATGGGAGAAGTATCCCATCAAGATCGCCGGCGCGCTGATGGACTGGCGAGCGACCAGCAACGCCACCACTCATAAGGCGCTCGTCGAACGTGCCTTTCCCATCTGGTTGCGCGATGTGCCACCGGTGGATTTCAGCTACATGGACCAGAGCGGTTACTTTGCCAATCACGCCTGGCGCATGACGGGCAACGTCCGCTATGCGGAACTGATCGAGGAGCGTTTCAATCGCGTGCTCTTCGAGTATTACGATGCGCAAGGCCTGCGTCGCAATGTCTCGGGCATTCGGGGCTCGCCGCATCGGGGGGGTAATCACAGCTTCAACTTCCTGGAGACCGCCTACTATGGCATGGACCTGCTCGCCGCCACCGAAGGTCAGCGCGGGCACTACGTCGAGGCCGACACCGGACCGAAGTGCCACGCGGTGGAGATTCATTTTGCCAAGGATCGCCATGAGCCCCTGCGCTTCGATCTGCATTTCAGTGTCGGTCACGATATGCGGGTGACGTGGACACCCACCGGCTACGGGCGGCCCGTGCGCGACTTCGATGTCGGCCCCGTGCATTGGGACAGTCACATGGATTACTATACCAAAGATGCGCCTGGCCTGGGCGGTGGCTATGCCTCTGTCGAACTGGGCGCAGAGACCGTCGAGGGCGAGTATTGTTTTCTCAACGTGCCCTATGTCTTCAAGAACAACGCGAGACGCCTAGTGCTCGTCGCACGTGATGGCATCATCCTGCGGGCTATCCACGACGAGCCGCCCGTGTGGTACTTCCAGATTCCTGCTGGCAAATCTGGAGCGATCTACGCGAACAAAGCCATTACGCTCGCCGTTGGCGGCAAGGTCATGGAGGTCAAAGGTGGCGAATGGCTCGAGCTGCAAGGCACCACGGCCGATCAAATGGCTTCAATCAAAACGAGCGGCCTAGTCTTTGTTGCCTTCCGTGGCGGCATTCCGCCGGTACTCGCGCAGCATGATGCAGGGCGCTACTTTGTGCCGCGCGTCATCCAGGAGGAGATGCCTGCGCGCGAAGCCACAGCGAGTAAAGTCGCACCAAAGGCCGGTGATTATGTCGATGGCATCGCTGGCAAGGCATTGCTGTTGTCTGGCAAACACGATTTAAAAATTCCACGCGGCAACAAGCTCGGCGAGCGTGTTTATGAGCACATCGACTACAGTGAAGGCACGCTCGAGTTTTGGTTCCAGCCACGTCAAAGCACCGGCATGGGCACGGAGAACTCGGAGAAATACTTCATCGCGGGCGGCTTCTGGCCCATCACCCTGAAGCGTTACGCTGGCGACGACGAAGACTCGCGCGCAGGCAATGTCTTCCGTTTCGATGCCACCTGCTCCATCAAAGCTCCGCCCTCGGCCAAACCCGCGCCCTATCCCTATCCACCGCAGCAGTTGCTCAACGTATCGCCTGTTGTGCAATCGCGCTGGCATCACCTCGCCGTGAGCTGGACCACCGATCCGAAGCGCGGCTGGATCAGCGAGTTTTACATCGACGGCCAGCCCTCCCTCGGCTGGGCACGCTTCGACACCGGTCACGGTCGCTTTCTCGAAGCCGACAACGCCGACAAACAGTTTCCGCCGCGCCCTTGGCCCATCGATGAGCCAAAAGGCGAGTTCATCACCCTGCTCGGCAGCGTCCTCGATGCCGCTGTGGATGAACTGCGCATCAGCAAAGTGGCTCGCTATCCGAAGCCCTTTCCCAAGCTGCCGAAGGGCAAGCTGGAGAAAGATGAAGACACGCTGTGGCTGATGCGATTTGAACAAAGTGAGGGCTCTGAGCCATGAACACACGACGCCAATTCATCGCCACTGTTGCCGGTGCCGCTGCCGTCTCGTCGAGGGCGAGCGCTACTGAATCGAAGCCCGAGATTCGTTACTCGATGAGCCCTCCGCCGCCGAAGACGGGGCCGCACACGGGGACGCTGGATGTCTTCATTCAAAAGCTGAAGCCGCAGGGCGAGGTGCCCCTTTCGTTTCTCAAAGACGCGCACCACGATCTGGCGGAGTGGAAGGCGAAGGCTCGCGCGAAGATGCTGGAACTGCTGCACTACGCACCGGAGAAGTGCGACCCACAGGCGGAGGTGATCTCGCGCAAGGACTGCGGCGACTACATACGTGAGGAGATTCGCTTCAACACCACGCCGGTGTTTCGAGTGCCAGCGACGGTTTTGATTCCGAAGGCTGCGAAAAAGCCCGCGCCCGCCGTGGTGCTGCTGCACTCGCATGGGGGCTTTTACTTGTGGGGACGGGAGCGGGAACTGGAGGGCGATGATGTGCATTCCACGCTCATCGAGCTGCGCGAATCCTATGGGAAGAAAGCCATCGGCACAGAGATGGTGCGGCGCGGCTACGTCGTCATCAGCATCGACATGTTCTTCTGGGGCGAGCGCCGCATGGTGCTGGAGGACGATCCACCGGAGTGGAAGGAACGGCCTGCGACGATCTCCAGGGACTCCGTGACGAAGTTCAACCAGCGCAGCAGCGCGAGCGAGCAGCTCATGGGCCGCACGTTATTCAGCACGGGCACGACATGGGCTGGCATCATCGCGTGGGATGACATTCGCACTGTGGACTATCTCATCACGCGGCCTGAGGTCGATCCGCAGCGCATCGGCTGTGTGGGACACAGCGTCGGGGGCCTTCGCAGCGCCTACCTCGCGGCACTGGATGATCGCATCAAGGCGGCGGTGGTGTGTGGTTGGATGTGTTCGTTTCCTCATCAGCTCGCGAAGCATGTGCGCAGCACTATCGGCCACACCAAGCTCATCCCCGGCCTGTATCGCTTTCTTGATCACCCCGACATCGCCTCGCTCACGATGCCAAGGTCGCTCATGCTCATCAACGGCATTCAGGATGCGCTTTTCGAGACAGAGGGCGTGCGCGCAGCACACGAGAAACTGGCGAAGTGTTACGCCAAGGTGGGTGCGCCCGATCACTTCAAGGGCATCATTGACGAACGCCCGCATGAGTTCAACGCCGAGCGCCAGGCGGAGGCCTGGGCGTGGTTTGATAAGTGGTTGTGATGTGCTCCGTAAAACTTATGAGTAATCGCAACTCCACTTCGCCATGAAACCCACCCTCATACTCCTCACCACCCTCCTCCTCGCGCCGCCGCTTCTTGTGAGCGCCGCTGAACCCCCGAAGGTTGAAACGAGCGAACTTGTCGTCGTGGAAAAGGGAAAGCCAATGTGTGCCATTTTTATGGAACCGGGGGCATCAAAATCCGTTCGTTTGGCGGCAGATGAAATCCAGCGGGTGATCAGATTGGCAACGGGCAGTTCACTGCCGGTGATCACTGAGGCCAGGCCGCCGATGATCTGCCTTGGCGACTGTGCTGCTGCGCGTGCAGCGGGTGTGGCAGTCGAGGCGATGGCTGACGAGTCCTTTCAAATCGTCACGCATGGTCATTCAGTATTCATCGTTGGAAAAGACACGGCGGATGGTCTGACAACGCGGCGGGGCGGTTTGAGCAGGGGTACCTTGTTTGGCGCGTATGCGTTTCTGGAACGGGTCGTCGGAGTGCGTTGGATCATGCCGGGAGAACAGGGGGAAATCATCCCGCATCATGATCGGTTGGTGGTTCCGTCGATGAACACCATGGAAGCGCCATCGTTTGCTTCACGCCAGCTTGAGTTGATTGATCCGCCAGTTGTAAGAGAATGGGCACTACGCAACCGCGTGGGCACTCAACCGGGCGACGCAGGAGCTATATGGGTGGACTCAAGTCATTCATGGAACGAACTGATGCCGCAGACCATCCGAGATTCGCATCCCGATTGGGCTGCCGTAAATTTGTATCCGGAGAAGTCTAATTATAAGTTCTGCACGCGCAACGCAGACGCTCTGGCCGCCTTCACAAAAAGCCTAACTCAGAAGTTCGACACGGCTCAATCACCCTTCATGATGAGTGCCGCGCCCTCCGACGGGCAGAGCTTTTGCCATTGCGACCGCTGCAGAGCGCACATCACTCTCAACTCCCACGGCAAAGAATCGACGACGCGCAATCTGCTCGATTTCTACAATGAGGTGGCGCGTGCGGTTGCGCAATCTCACCCGGACCGGATGATTGGTGCCTTGGTGTATGGCGCGAATGAGTATCCGCCAGCGGTAATGCCGGAACTGGACAAGCATCTGTTCATCGAGTGGGCTCCGCTTGATGTTTACGGGCTTGGGCTCTACAAGAAGGGATATCGTGACGAGTTTGAGCAGCTCGCCCAAAGCTGGCAGCGCATCGCTCCAAAGCTCGGCTACTCGAACTATCTGCACTGGCATCGCTCCCGCGGATGCGCGCCACTGGCCCCCGCACCCGAGTTGATGAAACTGGAGTTTGCCACGCTGAAGAAGCACGGCATTCAAAGCGTGCGCGAGGCCGTGGACTCAAACTGGGCCTACGCCGGCCCGAACAACTGGCTGCTCGCGCGTCTGATGTGGAAGGCCGATGCAGACGTTGATGCGCTGTATCGCGAGTGGCTGACACTTGCCTACGCCGAAGGGGGTGACGCTATGGGACGTGTCTATGCACTCATTGATACTGCGTTTCGAGAGTTCAAACAACAGGACGAACAGTTCCACTACGCCGCCGGTCAATACGACATCGACAAACCGAAGATCCAGAAGATCTACCTGCCGCTGCTGCCGCGCATTCACACGCTGTGTCAGGAAGCTCTCGCAAAGGTGAATGACCATCGGGCAAAGCAACGCATCAGCTTGTTCGTGGATAACATGAAGTTCTTTCATCGCGAGCTGCGCGGTGCTCGTTACTTGCGTGCTGATGAAGATTTAGGGTTCGCCTTATCTGACGACGAATTTGCAAGGTTTGCGGCCAGCCCGGAAGCTCCGGGAGCACCACCCGCTAGGTATTTCATGCGCAAGGCAGAACCGCTGCCATCAGCCGAATGAGATCAAGCCCGGGGATCCACGGGAACCGCCAGATTTGAAAAACAAGCCGAAGATCATCGCCATTGATGTGGGTCGGCAGTTGTTCTTGGATGATTTCCTGAATTTCTGCTGCTTTGCGTCACAATGCTTCCTTGAACGTGTCTGGTGCCGCGGACAAGTTATTGAAAAGAAGAAGCTTTGAAGCCTACCGTAGGGGATGTTCTCCCTCCCCCTCATTGGTCGAAACCTGAAAAGACACCTCTCAGGAGCGCTCGCGGCCCTGGGCGTCTTCGCCTCACTCGCCGCCGTCACCGCATACGCTGGCGAGAACTGGCCCCAGGCCGCCGGTCCCAATGCAACTTGGTCTAGCAAAGCCTCCGACGCCCCCGTTTCTTGGAGCGTTGCGCGCAACCAGAATATCGCGTGGCGCACACCGCTCCCGGAAACCGGCCAAAGCGGTATAGCCGTTTGGGGCGATCGTCTTTTCCTCACCACCATGAAGCCTCTTGCGGAAAACCCCGCCCGCCGCACGGGTTCAGAAATCGTCGGGTACTGCCTGGACGCGGTCAGTGGGAAGATTCTTTGGAGTGCTGAGCTCCCTGGCAGCGTGGATAGTGAGTACGCCTACGGATACAGCGACTCCTCTTCCCCCACGCCAATCACGGATGGGAAGCACGTTTGGTTTTATAATGCCAGCGGCTCAGTGGGGTGCTGGAATTTGGAGGGCAAGCAGGTTTGGATGAGGCTTTGGAAACCAACTTTCGGGCGACCTTTTAACAAACAATTCAAACCGTTTTTGGAAGGAAACACGCTCCTAAACATGGAACCCCGCGACGAGGCCGATCCGAAGCGAGAAAAAGACCCGTGGAACTATGTGCGTGGTTTGGATAAAAATACAGGCGCCACTCTCTGGGTTTCAGAGGACGCATTGACGCATTACAACACGCCTGGAGTTGGCGCCCTGGCGGATGGCACCCGTGTGTTACTCCAGGGGCGTGGCGGGCGACACGGAGTGCCAGAAAATCCGGTGGGATTAAGTCTTACAAGCCTCGCTCCGGGGCATGAGGGGCAGACTCTCTGGCGTTATGAGGGGACAGGGTACTGTCTCTATAACATGCAGGTGGACAAAAAATACGCGTACTGGCTCAACGAATCCGACATCCACCAAGTCATCGACATCCAAACCGGAAAACTTATCAAATCCCAGTCCCTGAGTGCAAAAGTCGACTGGCGCTCCTTTGATCCTGCCAACGGAAACTATGTGCTTCACGCCGATGTGAACCTCAAGTCCGGCGAAAATCCTTACACTGTTTTTCCGGCTTGGAACACGAACATCGCAGTGGAGGGCTACCAGTATTTCTTGTGTTTTACCGATCGTAAGATTGGTCCCCCCCATTGCGTGGGACGAGTCAACATCGAGACAAATAAGGTGGAATACCTCGAATTGCCCGTGCAGGTGCTGCGGGAGTCGGGCAAACCAGACGTTCTCGTTTGGGGGCAGCCGCAGGCGTCCTCAACTCTCAATTCGCGCGGAATTGATGCTGCCAATGACAAGCGTTCCAAGCGCGACGGTTGGTGGTGGTGTATGCTCGGGAACCCCACGGTCTTCGGTGGAAAAATATACTTCACCAACATGTTGGGCGTGACCTGTGTTATTGATGCTCGGGCGACGGTGCTCGATGAAAAAGCACTTCTCGCCATCAATGACCTCGGTGCAGCGGGTGAGACTTGGAGTCTAAACTCCATAAGTTATGCAAATTCACGTCTCTACCACCGGAGTATGAAGGAAGTTGTCTGCATTGGCGGGTCCGGGGGGGGCGCAGCGACCGCGGCCAATCCCGTGGCGCCCGTCAAATAGAACGCTGCAGAAAGGGAGGGGTTGGAGAAATATTGAGATCCGGTTTGTCAGCCGCCCACAGTTCCGGTTCCCAGAAACTCCAAAACTGTGCCTTCAGGCAGTCCCTCTTTGAACGACTCCCAAAACCGGGCCACGCTCCAGCCCTGAGGCCCGGGCTTTTGTGTGTTGGTTTTGAGAGGAAGAAAATGCACGGCCAATTCCCCCTTTATACGGTCGAGAACCTGCAATTCCACCCAAGGTTTCCACTGCTCAAAAAGTGCGGTCATCTTCGCCTCCTGCCGGCCGCAGTCGGGCATTCGCATCCGAAGAACCGCCCGATACGGATTTCCGTGCAGGGGGGGTGCAGTGAACAAAGCTAGGGCGATTTGATGCTCGCTTACAATGTTCGGATCAAAAATCACATCGACGCAGTTTTCCAAAGATTGAACCATGCTTACCCGAGAAACGCCCGGAACTTCACGCACCGCTTGCTCAACCAGATACACACAACTCCCGCACTCCACGCCTGACACGTAAAAGGTGCGAGACACTAGCGACGTTGGGTCCCCATGCGCCGACCCAAACAGCCACACGCTTAGCGCGAAGGCGACCCGCAAGGAGTGCTTCAGGAGTGAAGGGGAATCACAGGAAGTTCGGTTTTTCTGTCCGAAACACCATAGGAGGCATTGCTGTAAGCCGCCGTCCCGCTCGCGGTCCGAACCCGCGTCTACCACGCTGGGAGAAGATTTTGCCATGGCAACGGCAGAAACTAGCGTGCGGGCTTCT
The DNA here is from genome assembly GCA_947479475.1 of Chthoniobacteraceae bacterium. Lineage (GTDB taxonomy): Bacteria > Verrucomicrobiota > Verrucomicrobiia > Chthoniobacterales > Chthoniobacteraceae > Chth-196. The sequence goes on along the minus strand of CANJZW010000061.1, from coordinate 11,476 downwards.
GGCCGGACTCCTTGTTCGTCTCCTTGTTCGTCTCCTTGATTGGCATCACTAACTGCGGAGCACCCTGAAACGGAACATAAACCCGCTCCGCACCCTTGATGTTCTCGGCCTGCAGATACTCGATATAGAGTGGTTCCAGGACTGCCGTGATTGCGGTGATGGCCTTGGCTTGCTCCAACGCCTGCGCTGAAGCGTGGGCACCGGCGGCCTCTCCGTTTTTGCGTTCGATGGCGATGCTTTTTTCGGCGATCTGCTCCTCAATCGTCTTCTGCTCCAAGGTCTGGTTGAGCGCCACCTTAGCCGAAATCGCTGAAATCACCTGCGCTGGTGGCGATGAGTTTCCCATCACCACCGACATCACCTCAAAAGGTGTGCTCTGTAAAAGAGAGCGCATCTGGCTTTCAATTTCCTTGGAAATGGAGGGCAGCGCCTCGTTGACCTCCAATCCGTTGTACTGGGCAACCACCGAACGGGTGATCGTTCGGAAGGGCTCCCGGATGAGCTGATCATAAGATTCTCGCGCTATTTTGTCAGGATCTGCCGTTTGCTCCCACCCGCCAAACTCTTCCATAAAGCGACGGACCGATTTTTCATCGGGTATCAAGCGCCAGACCACGTGGGCCTGGCTGGAAAGCGGAAGCTTGTCCTTGGCCAGAATGGCATTCTCTGACTCAAATTTTTCGGAATACGTGTACGGGGTGATAGACACACGCTGCCCCTCGTAGCGCCAGCACAACCCTGTGGAACCAGGGCCGAAAATCACGCTTTTGAAGGCACTCTTTCCAAAGATCGGCTTGGAATACACATAACTCGCGTACCCTGCCGAAACCCTGACATTCGAAGTATTCGAACCGACAACGAGGGACGAAACGAGAGAGCCTGCAACTAGGATGCCCAAAAAAACCGGGGATCGAAACATGGGTTCATTCTGGCGGAAAACCGTAGCCGCACAACCAAAAGCGGTTTTCGACTCCCTCCAAAATACTTTGTCCCAGCCCCGCCCCTTACCGGTTGGGCGAGGCACTCCACACTTTGATGTCGTCGAAAAAGCCGTCTTTGCCGGCAACCCCCAACTCGATTTTCGACTTTGTTTCGTGCGCGATCCCGGGCGAGCGATGGTAAGCTAGGGCCTTGCCATCGATAGAAACCCGCATCGCGTCGCCCACCGTTTCGACAACCAAGGTGTACCATTTCCCCTTTTCAAGGGTTGCCGGGAATGTAGCAGAACGGCCCTTGAGCAGATTTGTGCGTTCTTCAGCCCTCGTGGGATCATCGGCCATGTTACGAATGTCCCAGCGCTGGCCCCCTTCCTTTTCATCGGTGATGGTGATTCCGTTTAAGCGGACTTGGGCGCGGCAAATGTGGCCATATTGCGAGCCGTTGAATTTCCGGTCATCAAACTCGACGTCGATCATCGAGGCTCCTTCAAAACGGATTTTAACTTCTACGACGCTGTCCTTGGTCGGAATTTCCAGACCGTGAACGGCTGCATGCGCCTTCACCGCTGGTTTCCCATCGGCCGCTGGAACATCTTTGTCACGCGTCTGAGTCCCTTTGAGCGCTCCATTCTCAACCGCAAAGGTCGCAACCACCTTGTGCCAGACACTGGGCGGCTCAGCGCCCTGGAAGTCGTCAGAGAAAAGAAGCTCCTGTTTTTTTGCGATAGGCTCAGCAGGGACGTTTGGAAGGTCTGCTGCAAAGCAGGGAGCGGCACAAAGGAGGGCGGTGGTAGCGGTGGCGAAAAGACGCATGATACGTTTTGGGGTGAAGTTGAACCAGCAGCCTATCCAGCAGGCGGGATGCCTGCAACTTTTCAACATCCAACCCCCTCGCCCCGATTGGGCTTTTTTATCAGCACTGACGGGTTTGAAATAAACGGTGGAAGTTTGCCCTTTCCTATAAACAAAACTTTTTTTGCTGTGATTGTTTGGGACGAACTAGATTTGCTCCTGTTTCCGCCGCTCGTGCGCGCGGTCATTGTCGCGAGACACGTTGAAAACGGTTCAAGGCATCCATTGCTATTTTTGAGGACGACTTGAGGTTGGGAGCTTCACGGAGGTTCCATGTCAGTATCGAGGATGTTCAACTGCTGCCGAGCCGGTGAAGTACATAGTTCTCCGGTCCCAATGCCTCGCGGCTTAGCTCGATCAAGTGCTCGTGGTGAGTGAACAGAAACACTTGAGAGCGACCGGCCATCTTTGCGAGTTCGGGCAACACAGCTTTCGCGCGCTCGTTGTCAAAAGTCATAAGAAGGTCGTCCAGAATCAGGGGCATAGGTTCGTGCGTCTGTAAGTGGAGGTCCAAGGCGGCAAACCGCAGTGCGAGGTAAAGTTGGTCACGGGTTCCTTCGCTCATGCCGTCGATGGGCACGCGGCTACCGTTCACCCGGCAACCAACCAATACCGGAGTATCCTTTTCGTTAAAATCGGCGGCTAACGACGTAAAAGCCCCCTGCGTCATGTGCCGGAATGCGGCGCCGGACTTTTCCAAAAGGGGGCCCTGATTTTGTTCCCTGAATTTATCCACCTGCTTGCGTAAAACATCGAGCGCCAGCTGCAAGCGGATGTAACGCGAGGCATGCTCGCGCAGGGAGGCGGCCTGCATTTCCGCCTGCTGCTTGAGTTCTGCCGCTTGGTCTTCCGCTTTTTCCATCGTATCGCGCTGGTCGTTCAGTTTATGGATTTCGCTTCCCAGTTCCGTGAGTTGCCGGTCGCACTCGGTTTTCTCAAGTTGCAGGCTTTCCCTCCGTTGGGGGAATATCTCCGCGGCCTCCTCACCAACACGGGCGACAAAAGCTTCGATTTCTTCGTTGCGTGCCAAGCCGGCGATGATGCCGCGGATTCTGCGCAAGTCAGCGTTTATGCGGGATTGGTGCTCCAAGAGGGACACTAGCGGTCGGAGCTGCGCAACTTCGTGGATACCGGCTTCCTGAAGTATATTTTCAACGTCTCGCCCAGCCTGTCGCATCTTGAGTTGGGATTCCTTGAGTTCTGTCTCGAGTTTGGAGATTTCCTTTTTGATGCGCTCCCTTTCTTTCCACGCCTCCTCGTTGGCACTAAAAATTTTCCACAGCTGGCCGACTTGGGCCTGCGTCTCTGGTGCCGTAACTTTATACTTCAGGGCATATTCGTGCACTTGGCCTGCGTATTTCCCAAGACCATCTTTCAAGAGGGTTGCTTCTCCGGTGCTGGACGTCCACTGGTCGAAGAGGCTCAAAAGATCACGTCGCTCTTGAAGAAGGGACAGGGCCGTTTCCGGGGCAGTCGAGTGTGCAATCCCCATTTGCTTGGCGTGCTGTTTCCATTCAGATGCTGCGCGGGCAGCCTCCTGCTCAAGACGCTCGGTTTTCTCACTCTTGAGTCTCCATTTAGACTGTTGATCTCTAATGTTTGTCTGAATCTGTTTTCTCTCTCCCTGAGCTTGCTCGCCTTCCTGAACCTTTCGCTTGGCGGTTCTGAAGAGTAATTCAAAGGATTTCTCCGACGAATCCCCGAGCACTTCCGCCAGTTTCTCTCGAGCTTGAGCGACTTTCTTTTCTTTCTCAGCCAAGAGCTGTGTAGCGTCGTCTAGTTTTGTAACGGCGTTGCGCAGGCTGAGCCAACCGTCGCGCCATTCTTGCATTTGAGTGGGCGTTCCGGTCTTTATCCCAAAAGGTGCCCACAAGGCATGCCACGCTTTTTGGTCCTCGGCCGCGGTGTTTTCTGACTCTTGGAGTTCCAAAAGCGCGTTTTGGATTCGATCTTCGCAGGCCTTGATTTGACGGCTTTTTTCCTGCGCCTCCGCGACCACGCTCGCCTCCTTGCGGAGGCGATCTGCGATTTCATCCGCCCGCACGATCGACTGAGGGAATGCTTGCTCCAGAGGAATTCCCTCTACGAAAGCACAGCGAGCCCCCTTGCCCTGCCATTCTTCCAAGACCATCTTCCAACCACGATCCCTAAATTGGCGGGCACACTGTAAACTTTCCTCCGAAGGAAGGTCCCCGAAACGATCCAAAGCCTGGAGTGCATCCCGGTGGGACTGGATTTCCTGTTGTTGTTTTTCGACGAAGATCCGTTTTTCCGCGGCGCGGCGGTCAGCCGCGGCAAATTTTTCTTGAAAAGAACGGATGCTGGCGGGGAGCGGTAGTTCGAGGGCGGCCAAAGCGTTGAGGTCCAGTGCCTTGGGAGCACCGGGAATCAGGGCGCGAGTCCCTTGTGCCGTGCGGTGTAAGGATTCGGAATGGCCGCGGGCGGCCGCCAAAGTATTCGCGGCCTCGGTTGCTTCTGCCGCGTCTGCGAGGACGTCGCGCAAGGAATTTAAATCAGCGTCCGGAAGCTCGTTGAGTTTCTCTTCATTCGCGTTGATATCTTCCTCAAAGTTTCGGATCTCATCCCGATGCAGAGACAGTTCTTGAGCGGTTTTCTGGATGTTTCTGGCGGCAGCCGCATATGCAGTGAGTTGAGCTTCTCCGATACGCAAACTCTCAAGAGAGGAGAAATCTCCAGGGAGCCTCATAAGTTTCATCCCCTCCATGAGCTTGGAATGAAGGGCATTGCTTCGCAACTGGAACCCGACCAAGGACTCTTGCTTCACTCTGTAGCCTGCGAGTTCCTCGTATAGCGCCTTCAGCTCAGGCCCGTCCGTAATCAGGGGATCATCCACACGGCACTCAGAAAGCTTTCGGCTCAGATCACTCATTCTTCCCGCCAAGTTTTCGGGCGCTTTGGCGGCATCTTCCAGCGTTTTCAATGCTTCGGTGGCTCGAAGGGCGAAATCGTGAGCGACGTCCGGCAATTTGCCCAAGGTTTCACGCTCATTGAGTGCTTCTCGGAGTTGGCCAACGCTGGGCAACGTATCCTCACACCGCTGAAGCCAATCCAGTTTCTCGACGCATTCTGCCCGGGCTTTGACCAGGGTGTCTCGTTTTAGCTGCGCCGCGCCAAGCTGTGTCTGTACGGCCTCCCATTCATCCACAGAGACCACGGCCTCCTTGCTCTTTTTGAGCAACTCCTTGAGCTGGGCCGCTCCATTGCGAATCAGAACGTCTTTTGTAGCGCGCCCTCGAAAAAGACTCTCGGCGTCTTTCTCAAGCTGTCCGATCACATCCCGCACTGGCGTTCCTCCGTGGCTTGCTGAGAACAACGCGTTTCCCAAATCTCCCTCGCCGCCAAGCAAGTCTTCCGCCCCCGCGCGTAGCTCCGCGCTGCCCATTCCGAACATCGCGGAAAAATAGTCTCTGCTGACTCCCCCTAAAAACGGCCTCAGAGCGTCGTCGGGAAGGGGAACTCCATTTTCAGCAATGAGCGTCCTGGCGTTTCCCTTTCTGCGCAAAAACCTCAGGCGTTGGCCCGCATGGTTTCGAATCTCGGCTTCCAATTTTAATTTCGAAAATTCATGGAGAAACCCGTCGCCCGATCTGGAAAGAATTCCAAAAAGCAGGTCTCTGAACGCGCGCAACAAGGAGCTTTTGCCCGCTTCATTGCGGCCGTAGATGATGTGAAGATCGGCCCGCCCTTGCGGAAAGGAGAGGTTGACGTCGGTAAACGGACCGAAGGCGTGTAGGTGGATTTTTTCAAATCTCATGACAAGGTTCCGTCAGAGGTTTTAAGCGCTTCGAGGACGATCGCCCTGACATCCTCGATGAGCTGGGCGCGGTTGTTTGGGGCGAATTCATGATCGACCTCAGCTTTCACCTCATGGGGAAGGGTGGAGAGCATATCGGCGATTTCAGCCAAGTTGAAATTCATGGTGTCTTGTGACAGCGACTCCAGCACGCTCGCAGTGAGGGCGTCGCGAGAGGCTAATTCTTCCAGATCATAGACCGGGGAGGTTTTAAGCTTCACCTGCTCGATCCAGAGACGGTCTTCCCCGCAATCTTGAACAATTCCCTGAATGTCAGCCTTCCACCTGAGCCAGTCTTTTTGAAGCGAACCGTGTAAGGGCGTGGCTCCGACCAAATGCAATCGAAGCGCGAGAAGCCGTTCCCCGACGTCTCCCATTGCGCGCTCCACCTCGTGGCGAATCCGCTTCAAGGCACTGGAATCATCGAGGGTACCGCCCAATTCGACGTCGATGCTCTCCCATCGGACGACGTCGAGGTGGCAAAACGCTGCGTCAATGACGCTGAGGGATTGATCCACCGAAACCAACCGGCAACCCCGCGGCCCCGTTTCGCGCGCATGTCTTCCTTGCGAGTTACCCGAAAACACGATCCAGGGATCGCGCCGTAACACCTCAGGCTGGTGAACGTGGCCGAGAGCCCAGTAGTCGTATCCTTTTGCCATGAGGTCCTGCTCAGAACATGGGGCGTAATTGTCGTGATCGGGACTCCCGGCGAGGCTGGTGTGGAGCAGCCCAATGTTAAACTTGCCGGGAAGAGCACTGGGGTATTGAGGTAGGAGGTTTTCCTCGACCGCACGTTTCGGGAACCCGCGGCCGTGAATGACCACCGGCAGTCCTTGCACTACGTACGAGTCCACCGTTCGAGTGGAAAGCACGTGGACGTTTTCCGGAAGAGCCAGCCTCTTCGAAATGATGGACTCCGCGTCGTGGTTTCCTGAAATGAGGTAGACGTGGATGCCCTTTTTATTGAGGCGCGCCATTTGACCTCGGAAAAACAGACCGGTGCTGAAGTCTTTCCAATCCCCGTCGTAGATATCGCCTGCGATGACCACAAAGTTTACAGCTTCGGTAATCGCGAGGCTTACGAGGTTTTCACAGGCCTTGCGAGTGGCGCCACGGAGTTGGTAGATCGGCGCGCCCTCTTGTTCGGGCAACCCGCGCATCGGGCTGTCGAGGTGCAGGTCGGCGGCGTGTATAAAGCGAAACATACGGATCTGATAGAAATGACTGCCTTAATTTTAATGTGTTATAAAATATCATCAAGACGTGGCTCGATTTGTTTCTTCCGCAAATCAATATCCATCTGCCGACGGCGGTGTTGTCTGGCTTTTGTAGGAGGCAAGACGTTCTTGGGCCTCCGCCTTTCCCATTTGCATTTCCGGTTCAAAAGCCTCTATCCAATGCGGCGGCTCGTCCGGTATGGCAGTTGTGGAGTCGCTCTCCGTTCGTTTCTGAAAAAGTGGAAACGGAGTACTGTGCGAAAACTGCCCCTTTGCCAGTTTGGGGAGTTCTCTTTGCTGCCATTGAAGTGTCAGGCTGCGGTTGATCCGATTGGGATGAACTTTGCGGGGGCGGGTTTGGTCATTAAGGAAGCCATCTTGCGCGTGTGCTCCTCCGAAACTCTCGCGTACACCTTGAGGATCAGCTGCCCCCCGTCACGGTGGCCTTGCCACGATGCGATAGTCTCGGCGTCGATACCAAGCTCCAGGGCGCGTGTGATCAACATGCGCCGAAAGGCCCGTGCGCTGTAATTGGTGAGGTTGAGCCGCCTGCAGGTGTTATCCAGAGCAATTTTTGGGTCTTTCACGAGAAAGACTTTTGCGCTGGCGTTCTTGGCTTCCCGTTCATTGTCCATCCTCTGGAGGAGGGGCAGAAGGGCGGGGTAGATCGGGAATGCGAACTCCTTGGAGGTCGTTTTGCGAATGATGGTGACCTTTGGAAGTCTTGACGTTGATGTCCCCCCAAGTGAGGTCGAAGCACTCCGCTTGACCCAGGCCGGCCAGGCCCATGAATTCGATCAGATCCGCGCTCTCCTTGGCCGTATCGGCGTACTTCTGGGCGCGAACACTCTCCACGATCGCTTGAAATTCCGCAAATGAGGGGATGAGTCGTTTGCTCTTATCCTGCAGGGGGCGGAAAACGATGGAGGCCGCAGGTGAGTGGGCTATGACGCCGTCCTCAACGGCGTGTTTGAACACATCGCGGGTGACGGTCAGTACGGCGTTCCAACTCGTGGCGGTGAGGTGGTTGTATTGGGCGAGAAACTTTTGTACGTCCGTTTTCTGGATGTTCCTGATCTTGGTTGATTGGGGAAGAGGGAACTCCGTCCGAAGCCGTTTGAGGTGAAGTTTCTTATGGACCATTGTCTTGGGGGCGCAATGGAGTACTGGCTCGTACTCGTCGATGACTTTTCCAAGGGTCTTGTTGAACTTGCTGGTATCGATGTGTTCGGTGCTGTGCTTGAGATCGCGGAAGAGTCGGCGGGCTTCGGTGAGGGTGATGCAGGGGCTTTCCGTTGTTCCAAGCTTCTGCTGAATCCGTTTTCCTTTACACCAGAATCTGGCGTAGTACTCTCCAAACCCGATGTGCTGATAGAGACCCTCCGAGATTTGAACCAGTCTGCTACGATTACTTGCGATCGTGTCGGATTCCATGGGGAAAGTCTTGCCATGGGTGATTTTATGAGTGAAACGGTATTTTTCGGATGGGCTAGAAAGTCCATCCGACAGAGTAAAAAGGGCAGTTAGCTCAGCGGTAGAGCGGCTCGTTTACACCGAGTTGGTCGGGGGTTCGATTCCCTCACTGCCCACCACCTTTATTCCGAACGACTTACGGATTCTGGAGGGTGTTTGTAGTACTCGTTGTAGTACAATGTCCGCCTTCGGCTGCCACCGTCCGTGACTGTTTGGTTGGCCAATTTTCAGCTTCCTTCGAAGGCCTGCTCCCGTAACCATGCGCCCCTCAGGCCATGTCCCAAGGTGATCCCAAAAACTCATCCGCCCGGAAACGGAACTCCAACGCTCGCCCCAAGGCGAAGCAGTCCCAGCGTGTGCTGCAAAGCTCGGCGTGGCTTCAAAAACCCGATGCCCTGAACCTGCTGGTAAATACTACGCTCGCCCTTATTCCACTCCACGACCTTGATCGTGTGGATACTGGGGACGACCTCTCTACAGAGGCCGCCTACGCGAGCCTCGTTCCTACCGCCCTTGGCCTGATTTCAGCGTGTGACCGTGCCATTCAACACGCGCTCGCTGAGCTGCCCGGCGAAATCGCCTCCGAGACGAACGCCCAGGAGTCCGCACAGCACCTTTTGGCCTCAATCCAGCTCAAGGATCAGCAGGCTCAAGCCCGATTTCCGCACACACTTACCTTTGCCCAAGGTCGAAATCTGCTCACTGGTCAGGATCGCAACGACCGAGGTATGCCAATTTTGGAGGAAATTCTGCGCAAGGACTACGAATCGAACCCTCGCTACCCCACAAAGCCACTGCCCCAAGACGCTGACACAAATCAGCCCCACAGTCTCAATCTATTCGTTTCTAGTGAGTTAAAGCACTACAGGGCACAAGGGTTTCACCCATGGAATCTTGAACATTTGCTTCAGTTCGCACCGGACGAGGTTCGCAATCTATTGACCTAGAGATTTTTATATCTCACTAAAAATCTCGCCAATCGAGAGTGTGCATTCAACGGTTGGGGTACCGTGCGAGCTTGTGCCAGCAAACTTTTCGCCTAAGTATCTTAATATGAAGTTATTGCGGCAGATCCATGGCGCCAATTAGCAGCGGTAGCGGGTTGCCGGCTACAATGTGATGTGTCTCCGGCAAAGAAATCACCACTTTTCTCAAAGCCATAAGTTCCTGATATAAAACGCGATGCAAATCAGAATTTTCGCCATCCCAAGATTTAAGAAAAAAGTTGGTGGTGCGTCCAAATCTCTGGCGATATGCCAAACCGCCTCATGACTCATTGGGGCACCTGTCGATGATAATGCCTCCCGTGTCAGTCTACGTGCCAAATTTCCCCATCGTTTCGAGGCGACATGACAAAGGACGCTGGAGGACAAAATCGGATGTGACGAAAAGCCGGTTTCAAAGCGCCCCTTGCTGCTGAAGTTGATCAAAATCAAAAGGCTAAGATGTGGGTATATGAAGCGAGTAAAACCCAATCCCATCGAGTCTGCTTGTCGATTCCACCCCAGACCAAGGGGGTCGACTTAAGTTATCCAGGGATCAGGAAGGAGCACCCCAGTTCCGTAGACTTTAGGACGTCTGAGCCTCCCCGCTTCTCGCCACCAAATGGCGCAACTCTTCGGCAATCCTCACTAATTCATCCTGGGCAGCGTGAGGACTCTTTGGCGGGCCATAACGTAGTTGCATGGCCTGGGAAAACTTCCACAGATCATCAAGGGCAAGACGGGACTTGCCCGATTGGATTGCAGAGGCAAACGCTCCAATGATCTGGGCAACGCACTGTGGAGCACCACTAATGGGATCTACTTTGATGTAACCTTCCCCCGAAGAGCGCCATTTATCGTAAGACTCGCGGGTGTATGGGGTGCGGTTGTCAGTCTCTACCGGTGGCAGGAACGGGGTTGGTTTAAGGAGCCAGTCGGCGGAGATGCCCGTTTTGGAGGAGATCAACTGCGCCACCTTGGGCTGCACGCGCCCACCCTCAGACGACGCTTTTTTCACCCAGGAGACAGAGCGGTCGATCATGGCGGCAAACGAGGCTTCGTGTCCATCTGTTGGGCCCAGAATCTCCCTGAGCACTGCCAGTGATGTGTTTTTGCGGCTTTTCATGAATTAAAAAGAACTGTGGAACATTTTTCGGTAAATTGACAGTGCGAACGTACATACACAAGTAGGAATGCGGAAAGGTTCGCGTTTTGAAGGGAGACACAAAAGTGAACTGTGGAAAAAGCCCTCAGACATCACCTTGCCGCCCTCTCTGGAAGTAAAAAACTAAGCCTATGCCATACAAAAATCAAATAATCGACAGAAGAGCGGATGAGCTAGCCCTGACATCACAGGAGGAAGGAGGGCAGTGCTACGCGCTGTGTACCCCTCCCGTGGCCGATGCCACCCTTAATTTAAAGCCTGAATGGATCAAAGTTCCAGCCGCTGTGCGACTGTCCGGAATTGGGAGGAGCAGCATCTACGAACTTATAAAAGCCAACCGAATCAAGAGTTTCTCCAAGCGGAAGCGTGGCTCGCAGCATGGCTCACGTTTGATTTCTTACGACAGCCTCGTCGACTACATGGAGACGGCGTATCAGAACTCGCTCAAAATCAGCGCCGACAAAAACCAGAAGGGAGACACAGCGCATGAGTAATCTAGTATCGCCGGAATGCAGCCTTCCGGGGGCCATCTTGCCATCCCTAGAGGTGCACAACGACCACCAACAGCAGCGCCACTCCCAATCGTTGAGCAGCCAACAGACTGCCGCTGGAGCAGTCACCCAGATTCCAGCCCCGCCACCAAATAATCTTGGCCTACCTGGTGACGCAATAAGCCATTCTGCGTTCGGCAACATCAAGCTGATGCGATTCGCCAGCCACGCCGACAGGCAGGGCACCGAAGGAAGTTTGGAGGCGGTATTGGGGGAGATTCAAAATCCACCGTGCCAAATAAAATCCTTAATCGCAGAAATCAGGGGCGCCTATTTAGCCGCTGGCGGAGGCGGGGAAGGTAAAGTCGCCATTCGGGAGCTGAAAAGCAATTTGCCAGCCGCGACATTCAGTGCCACTGGTGGGCGCCGCACCGTGGAGTCAGCAAACGGACTGATTGTCCTCGATCTGGATGAGCTTAAAGAGCGCCTTCAATTTCTACGTCGCGAATTTGAGCATGATCAGCATGTTATCGCAGTGTT